>NZ_JANLOA010000042.1:0-268029 GCF_025466035.1 Pseudomonas sp. 20P_3.2_Bac5
GGGGGGGTTTTTTCTAATTTCATTTATATTTCCGGGCCGAGAGCGCTGGCGAGCCTGGTATGACGGCCCTTGGAACAACCAGCTACCCCATTTGGACGATGCCTCCGCGACCACCCGGTCAGATGATCCGCTGACAAGAAAAAACCAGAGGATCACCCGATGAAGCCTGCACCGTGCCCGCACCTGTCGTCATGGAGTCCGTCATGCGCAATCTGATCGGATACGCCATGAGCGCCATCGTCATCGCCGCCGTCGCGTTGGCCTTCTCTCCTCGCCAGCCGGCGCCGCTGGCGGTCTCGCAGATCAACGCCGACCGCGTCCAGGTCAACGCCTTGGTGGCCGACGGCCCGCAACTGCTGGGCGTTGGCGAACGCGGCACGATACTCACCAGCGACGACGGCGGACGGTCCTGGCAGACCCGCCAGGTCGGCGGCGAGCGCGAAGCGACGCTGACCGCGGTCACCGCCCTGGCTCCCGGCCTGCTGATTGCGGTCGGTCACGACGGCTGGATCCTGCGTTCCACCGACGGCGGCCAGCAATGGCAGGAAATGCACTACGACGCCGAACTGGGCGAGCCGCTGCTGGGTGTCTGGAGCAGCGACGGCCAACACGTGGTGGCCTACGGCAGCTACGGCAAATACCTGGAGTCCAGCGACGCCGGCCAGCACTGGAGCGCGCGCGAAATGCCCGGCGACGGCGCCCATTTCAACGGCCTGGACGGCGGTGCCGATGGCCGGCAGATGCTCGTCGGCGAACAGGGCCTGGTGCTGCGTTCCAGCGATGCCGGCCAGCATTGGCAGAGCCTGACGCCGTTCTACAGCGGCTCGCTGTTTGGCGTGGTGCGCTTGTCCGCCGAGCGCTGGCTGGCGTATGGCATGCGCGGCAACGTGTTTCTCAGCACCGACTTCGGCGAGAGCTGGAAGCCGGTCGATGTCGGCAGCACCCAACCGATCTACGGCCACGCGCTGTTACCCGACAATCAGGGCCTGGTGCTGGTGGGTGCCGGCAGTCGCTTGATCCGCCTGGATGCCAAAGGCACTCTGCTCGACAGCTCGCAGCGCATGGGCCTGGGCACCCTGACCTCGGCGCTGGTGCTCAATGCCCGCCACCTGTTGGTGGCCGGCGAGCGTGGCGTGTTCCAGGGCAGTGGCGACAGCGCGCTGGCCGCCGTGAAGTAAGACGATTGTTGATGAACCGCCTGGCGTTTCCCGTGCGCCAGCGCCGGCGTGCTGCCGGGCGACCTCGCCCGGATGCTCCACCACAATAAAAACAATGTTGCGGGCTCCGGGGGGCCGGGCCCGTGGGGGATTGACCATGCAAACCGTGATGCCCAACGCCCGTGTCCTGGAAACAATGGGACTGGAGCTGGCCGAGTACGAGCGGCTGATCGGCAACATGTACGACGCGGCGATGGACACCCGTTGCATGACCGAGTCGCTGCAACAGGTCCGCGCCTTGTTCCAGGCCAATTTCGTCACCCTCATCCTGCGGGTGGCGGACGAACCGTTCCTGTCGCCGATGATGGTCGCCGGCGACATCGAATTGGGCGAGGGCGGCGTCAACCATTACGCCTACTACGCCAAATCGACCCTGTTCGACCGATTGCCCTCCGACCAGGTGTTCACCATCGACGACCTGATGACCGAGGCCGAATGGCTGGGTTCGTCGTTCTACCTGCTGTACTGCGAACCCTACGGTTGCCACCAGATGCTCGGCGTCGATATCAGCATGCCGGACGGCGGCATCCTGCGCCTGCGCATCAACCGCACCCGCGAGCAGGCGCGCTTCGGCGACACCGAGCGGGCCATGTGCGCGATGCTCATCCCGCACCTGCGCCGGGCCCTGCACATGCATTCGCTGCTGGACCGCAGCGAGTCGCTGGGCAGCCTGTATTGCCAGACCATCAGCCGCCTGGCGGTGGCAACCATCGTCCTCGACGAAAGCGGCAGCGTGCTGCAACTCAACCCGGTGGCGCGGGAAATCCTCGACAGCAACGACGGCCTCAAGCTGGTGGGCGGCCGGCTGGAAGCGACTTACCCGAGCGACAATCGGGAACTCAGCCGGCTGGTGCGCAATGCCTTCACCCGCGCCAAACAAGGGGAGGGTGACCGCCAGGGCGCGGAGGCCATGTCGGTGTCGCGACCGTCCGGGCAGGTCAACCTGGGCGTGGTGGTGGAGTTGATTCCGTCGCAGGAACTGCTGGAGGGCAAGGGCAAGCCGACGGTGATGGTCTATGTGCGCGATGCGGTGGGCAAATCCCTGGTCAGCACGGTGGTGACCTCGCAGCTCTATCACCTGACCCCGGCGGAAACCGCGCTGGCGCTGGAACTGGCCAACGGTCTGTCGCTGGAAGAAGCGTCGGAGCTGCTCAATATCCGTCGCAATACTGCCCGGGCGCATTTGCGGTCGATCTTCTCCAAGACCGGTGTGCGACGGCAGACCGAACTGGTGCGGATCATGCTCAACAGCGTGGTTGCCCTTGGGCAGCCGGGGACGCTGCCGTTGCCGGCTAGCGCGGTGTGAGGGGTGTTGTTGCGGATTTCAGGTGATCGCCTGAAAAAAGCAGATCAGCGGTAACCAATACCGCTGAGAACTATCATTTTTGCCAGTAGTTGAGCGTCTGGATATCTCCCATATTGCTTTCGTCTACCTGCGGGCAGCGTCCATTGGCGCGCTGTCTGGTTTTGTCTGGTTAAGGCCATGGCACCTGGGAGGCCACCATGAAGGCTGCGATTTGCTCGTTGTTGCTTATGTCTTTGCTGGGTACTCACAACGCTGCATTGGCTAGAGAGGACCTTCAAGGCAATACCGTCGGCTCAGTACGTAACGACGGTGGTGATGAAATCATCCTGCAGGGGTTTCACTGGAACTCCAGCCGTGTTTCGGGCGAAAGCTGGTACACGATCCTGGCGGCCAAGGCTGCAACCATCGCGCAGGATGGCTTCACCGCAATCTGGATGCCACCGCCCTGGCGAGATGGCTCCAAGTGGGCTGATGCCGCGTCGGGTACCTCGGGCGGTGGCGAAGGGTACTTCTGGCAAGACTTCAACAAAAACAGTCAATACGGCAGTGATGACCAGCTCAAGCAAGCCGCCGCGGCGTTGAACAAGGTCCACGTCAAGCCGATCTATGACGTGGTTCCCAATCACATGAACGGCAATTTTCCGGGCCAGGAAGTTCAGCTACCCAAAGGGCAGAATTTCTGGCGCGACGATTGCCAGCCCGTCAGCAAATGTGATGACGGCGAGGGGTTCATGACGGGAGACGCCGACCTCAATACCGCCAATCCGCGTGTGTTCGAGATGTTCAAGGATGAATTCGCCAACCTGCGGGATCACTACGGTGCGCAGGGGCTTCGCTTTGACTTTGTCAAAGGCTACGCGGCCGAGCGTGTCGACAGCTGGATGCAAGGGTTCGGCACCCAAGGCTTCTGCGTGGGCGAGCTGTGGAAGGCACCGAACGAATACGCCAGCGATGACTGGCGTAGCAAGGCCAGTTGGCAGGATGCCTTGAAGGACTGGTCGGATCGCGCCCATTGCACGGTGTTCGACTTTGCCTTGAAGGAGCGCATGCAAAATGGCGCAATCGCCGACTGGCGCCATGGGCTCAACGGCAATCCTGACCCACGCTGGAGGGAGGTAGCCGTCACGTTCGTCGACAACCACGACACGGGCTATTCGCCAGGGCCCAATGGCGGGCAGCACCATTGGGCTCTGCCTGAAGAGCGCCGCAATCAAGCGTATGCGTACATCCTGACCAGCCCCGGCACACCGACCGTGTACTGGCCAGACATGTACGACTGGCCACGGGGCGAGCTGATTCGCAAGTTGATCAGGATTCGTCGCGACGCCGGTGTCAAAGCCGACTCGGCTATTTCGTTTCTGGGCAACTACTCCGGGTTGGTCGCACGGACCACCGGAGGCAAAGGCACGCTGCTGATTGCACTGGGGTCAAACCTCAGCGCTGCCGGTGCTGGATTCACCTCAGTGCTCGATGCCGACAACGGTCAGATCCGGGTATGGCGGTCTGCGCAGTCCCAGGCTTCCGTGGAGGTCACCTTTACCTGCAATCAAAGCATCACTCAGCCAGGGGAAAGCGTCTACGTAGTGGGCAGTAGTGCGGAACTGGGTGAATGGAAGCCTGCGCATGCCATTCGCCTGACGGACACAAGTGCATACCCGAGCTGGAAGGGGGTAGTCCGTGTACCGGATCAACAGACGCTGGAATGGAAGTGCATCGTGCGCCGGGAGGCCGACGCCAACAGCGAGCCGCGTTGGCAACCGGGTAACAACAATGTGCTGAAGGTTGGGGAAGGCGCCAGCAGCACCGGCAGCTTTTGAGCGACGGATGCCAAATGGGCTGCCCCACCACAGGGGCGGCTCCCCACCACCGAACCTCCCAAAATGCGTTAGTCCGCACGGACGATGCTGCCGCCTCCGGCGCCTGCCGATACTGGGCTCCCCGCTATCGGTATTCCAAGGAGAACAACAATGACCGGCAGTAACCTGGCCCCCCGTGGCCTGGCTTCGTGGACTTTCGCGGCCCTGCTTGGCTGCACCGCCATCGCTCCCGCCAGCGCCGCCCCTGAAGACGTGCCACGCCTGGGCGCCGAGCTGACCTGCCTGGGCGCCGACAAGAGCGGTAATGCCGACGGCAGCATTCCAGCGTATTCCGGCAAATGGCTGGGCGTGCCGCCTCAGGTCGACTTCAAGGGCACCGGCAACCACCCGATCGACCCGTACCCGGACGAGAAGCCGCTGTTCGTCATCACCGCCGCCAACCTGGCGCAGTACGCCGAGCAGTTGTCCGACGGCCAGAAAGCGCTGTTCAAGCTGTATCCCGCCACCTTCAAAATGCCGATCTACCCCAGCCACCGGGATTTCCGCCCCAGCGACACGGTGTGCCAGGCCACCAAGGAAAACGCCGCCATCGCCAAGCTGGTGGACGATGGCGAAGGCGTGGTCGGCAAGACCGGCGGCACGCCGTTCCCGGTACCGCGCAGCGGCCTGGAATTGCTGAAGAACGCCTCGACCTTCACCCTGCGCGCCTGGACCGAGGAATACATCTCCGACAACGCCTACGTGCTCAAGGACGGCAACATCAACTGGGGCCGCGTGCATTCGCGCAACCTGGCGCCGTCGCTGGAGCCGGGCAAGATCGGCGACACCACCGGCAACTCGTCGTTCTACCTCAACGAAACCCTGCTGCCGCAGCGCGACAAGGGCGAGATCAACACCGGCACCGAGTTCTGGAACGACAAGACCGAGCCACGCCAGGCCTGGCGCTATGACCCCGGCACCCGTCGCGTGCGCCAGTCGCCGGGCTACGGTTTCGACATGTCGTTCCCGGGCAGCGGTGGCTCGATCACCGTGGACGAAGTGCGCCTGTTCAACGGCTCCGGCCAGCGTTACGACTGGAAGATCGTCGGCAAGCGCGAGATGTACATCCCTTACAACGCCTACCGCCTCCATTCGCCGCAACTCAAATACGCCGACCTGCTGACCCCGGGGCATATCAACCCCGATGCCATGCGCTACGAGCGCCACCGCGTGTGGGAACTGGAAGGCACCCTCAAGCCCGGTTATCGCCACCTGTACGGCAAACGCAAGCTGTACATCGACGAAGACACCTGGTTCCCGATGCTCGCCGACAACTACGACAACCGTGGCGAGCTGTGGCGCACCTCGATGGTCAACTACTTCTACGCCTACGAGTCCTTCGGCCAGCAGGCCGGGGTAGGGCTGTACCACGACCTCAACGCCGGCAGCTACCTGGCGTTCAACCTGATCAACGAACAGCGCAACGGCTACCAGTTGAACAAGCCGGGCTTCAGTCC
The DNA here is from genome assembly GCF_025466035.1 of Pseudomonas sp. 20P_3.2_Bac5. Lineage (NCBI taxonomy): Bacteria > Pseudomonadati > Pseudomonadota > Gammaproteobacteria > Pseudomonadales > Pseudomonadaceae > Pseudomonas > Pseudomonas sp. 20P_3.2_Bac5. The sequence continues at coordinate 5,837 of NZ_JANLOA010000042.1, forward strand.
GAAGGATTTCGGACCGGAGGCGGCGCGGCGTTTCGGTCAGTGATCGCCTGATTTCCAAGGGCCTCATCGCCGGTTTGCCGGCGATGAGAACGCTGCAAAACCGCCTAGTCCAATTGGAGGATGAAGCCCTTGGCGCATCTGCCCAATCATGGCGGTCATGAATTCACCCATTCAGAAAGGGGGTATTAGCCGACCCCCAGGTTTTCACCCGAGGACAACAACAAAATGACCAAACTCGCTGAAATCTCCCTCGACAATGCCCAGCGCACTCACCGCTACGCCCGCGGCTGGCATTGCCTGGGCAACGCTGCTGACTACCGCGATGGCAAGCTGCACACGCTGAACATCTTCGGCACCCGCCTGGTAGGCTTCGCCGCCAGCGACGGCACCATCAGCGTCCTTGATGCCTATTGCCCGCACATGGGCGCCGACCTGTCCCAGGGCACCATCGAGAACGACCGCGTGGTCTGCCCGTTCCACCACTGGAAATACGACACCGCCGGCAAGTGCGTCGAGATCCCGTACTGCAAGCGCATCCCGCCGAAAGCCAAGACCCGTGCCTGGCTGACCTGCGTGGAAAACAACTTGCTGTTCATCTGGAACAACCCGGAAGGCAAGGCCCCGAGCGAAGGCGTGGTCATCCCGCACCTGGCCGTGATGGACAGCCCGGACTGGATCCACGACTGGAACATCGACACCATGCTGATCGAGACCAACCCGCGCGAGTTGGTCGACAACCTGGTGGACGCCCAGCACTTCGGCCCGGTCCACGGCACCCCGACCAAATTCTTCTCGAACATCTTCGAAGGCCATATCGGCCACCAGATCTTCCACGGCGACTCCGAGCGCCTGGGCGGCGACCTGATCGCCGAATCGGCCTACTACGGCCCGGCGACCCACTTCACCCACCTCAGCTCGATGTTCGGCGACGTGCGCATCCACGCCATCCTGCTCAACAGCCACGTTCCCGTCGGCCCTGACAGTTTCGAACTGCGTTTCGGCTGCATGGTCCAGCGCGTGCCGGGCTGGACCGAGGAGCAGAACCAGGAAGTGGCCAAGGCCTACGTCATGGGCAACCGTGCCTCGTTCTACCAGGACGTGGATATCTGGAAGCACAAGATCCGCATCGACAAACCGGTGCTGGCCGAGACCGATGGCCCGGTCTATCAGTTGCGCGAATGGTACGAGCAGTTCTTTACCGACGAGGACCAAGTGCCGGCGAGCATGGCCGAGCGTCGCGAGATCGTCACCGTCGACGAGCGTTGAGACACCCGGGGCCCGGCGCCACGCCGACGGGCCCCGACCGAACCACGGGTTTGGAGAATGCCGACAATGAAAATAAAAAGCCTTCTTGCCTACAGTGTTCCGCTGTCCATTTTGTTTTTCGTGGTGCTGACGGTGCTTGTGTCGGTGCCGCCTGAGCCACGCAGCGTCAAAGCCTGCCGACAGATGCCGGGTTGCGTCAGTGTGGTGGCGTCGTTCCAGGGGTGGCCGAGTTTGCGATAGGTTGTTGTTTTGGGTGTTTGAGTGGTGAGCTGAACACTGTGGTAGCTGGCTTGCCAGCGAATTGGCCGGCATGGGCAACGATGTTGTTCGGTCTGGCGGCGGCCGGGAGACCGGGTTATGGCGACCAGGTGCATGCCGACAGTTTTTCAGCGCTCTCAAGATCGAGCGCCGCCCGCGCGGCGCATCGCGACGGTTCGGCGCCCCGACAAGCTCGCTCATTTGTTGCAACGAGCCTATGTCTGTCAGGCCATGGTTGACCGCCTTGTTTGTTCGACTCGATTTAGGGGTTGGCGCCCCAGCCGCCCCGCACTCTCTAACCATGCACCAAGGCTGGCAACACCAATCCCACAGGCCATGGCGCGTTGCAACAAATGTAGGAGCGAGCTTGCTCGCGATGCGCCGCGCGGGCGGCGCTCGATCTTGAGAGCGCTAGAAAACTTCCGGCTAGCGCCTTTCACCCACCACACGGCAAAAAAAGACCGCGACCAGCCCATCGCCAGCCGCGGCCAAGCGGGAATCTCACTGCTGCAGCACGCTGGCCTGGTTACCAGTGCCGAACTGCTGAAGGGTTGCGGTCTGGTTCATGCCGCTCTGGTCCACCGTGGCCTGGTTGGCCGTACCGCCCTGGGTGACATAGGCCACATTGACCCCATCAGTCTGTTTGATGCTCGCCTCGTTGCCCTGCCCATAAAGCTGCCAGGTGTAGCTCTGGTTACCGCTGCCGCTCTGCTCGAGGGTCACGCTGTTGCCGCTGCCGGTACTGCTGCCGGTGGCGTAGTTGAGCGTGCCGCGCTGGTCGGCGATCAGCAGGTTGTCGCTGCCGTTCTGTTCGAAATACAGCTCGTTGTTGCTGTCGGCCTGGTCGATCCGCGCTTGGTTGTCCGTGCCGTTCTGATTGAGGCGGGCCAACTGGTTGCCGCCGTTCTGGGTCAGGTTGGCGCTGTTGCCGCTGCCGTTCTGGTTGAGCTGGGCCCGTTGCTGGGTGCCGAACTGGCCGCCCAGGCGCTCGCCTTTCCAGTTGCTGGCGAGAATACGGTTGCCACTGCCGGTGGAGTTGACGCTGAGCTGGTGGCCGTCGCCGCTCTGGTAGCTGAAGCCGACGTTGCCTGAACCGGTCTGGTACAGGGTCGCCACCGATTGCAGCGATTCGAACTGATCGACGTAGAAGGCATTGAGGTCGCCGGCCTGGATCACGCTGGCCAGGTTGTTTTCGCCGAAGGTCTGGTCGACCACGGTTTCGTTGGTCTGGCCGTACTGGGCGACGTTGGCCTGGCTGGAAACCTGGGTGTCCTGCCAGACCTGCACGCTGTTCCAGCCGCCGCTCTGGCCGATGTTGACCTCGCCACCTTGCCCCGAACTCTGCTCGCCGTAGGCCCAGTTGCCTTCGCCGGACTGCTGGATAGTGATCTGGCCGTTCTCGTGAAGCATGTGTTCGGCGGCGCTGTAGTTGTCATTGCCCTGTTGCAGGGTCTGCGACTGGTTGGCGATGCCGCCGAACAGTTGCTCGGCGAAGGCGCTGTTGCCGGCGCCGAACTGCTGGGTCAGGGCCTGGCTGCCTTCCTGGGTGTCCTGGTAGATGAAGGAGAAGTTGCCGCTGCCGGACTGGATCTGCGTGGCCTGGTTCTCGTAGCCGATCGACTGGCTGGCGTGGGTGGTGTTGAGGCTGCCGGTCTGCTGCTGGTTGATCTGGCTGCCGGATTCGAACAACTGCTCGGCGTAACCGGCGTTGTACTCGCCCAGGTGCTGCTGCAGGATTTGCGCGGTGGCGCCGTCCTGCAGACTGGCGGCGTTGTTGCCCAGGCCGGTTTGCTGCTGGTTGCTGGTGCTGTTGGGCGCGGCGAGTTGTTTGACCTCGGCGATGTTCTCGGTGCCGAGCTGGTTCTGGTTCGACACGCTGTCATCGGCCATGACCTGGCCGGCAAGCGCCAGGACAATGGCGGCGCTTAGGGGAGCGAGCTTGAACATGGTGATGCCTCCAGGGTTTAGCGGTATTGGTTGACGGACACGTTCTGGCCATTGCCGGCCTGGATCACCGTGCTGGAGAGCCCGGTGCCGGTCTGCTGGATGGTCGCGCTGTTGCTGTTGCCGGCCTGGGAAATCTCGGCGCGGTTGTGGCTGCCGTTCTGCACGATGGCCGCCTGGTTGCCCTGGCCCTGCTGGCTGATGGCAGCCATCAGGTCGGCGCCCTGTTGCAGGATCCAGGCTTCCTGGGCGCCGCCGGACTGGACGATGGTGCCCAGCAGGTTCTGCCCGTTCTGGTCCACGGCGGCGCGGTTGGCCTGGCCGTTCTGGTCGATCAGCGCGTGCTGGCCTGACGGGGCCATCTGCGGCAGCAGCGATTCGCCAAGGTCGACGCCGGGGGCCAGGTCGGCGTTGTCCATCAGGTCGTCGGCCTGCGTGGCCTGGCCGAGCAGGGCCAGGCACAGCAGCAGTGGGGTCAGGCGCGGCATGCGGCAATCCTCCGGGTTACTGCACGACAACCGGGACGGTACGCACCGTGCCCTGGCTGCTGCGAATCGTGGCGCTCGGGTTGGCGGTCGGCACGACGGTGGTGCTGTTGGCCACCACCAGCCGCCAGCGCCCGGTCACCGGCACCGTGGTGGTACCGAGGGTCACCAGGCCGCTCGGCGTGGTCACTTGCACGGTGATGGTGTTGCCGGTGGTCACCGAGGAGGTCCCCGAGATATCCCAGTTGAAGCGGTTGTTGGAGCGGGCCTGGACCACCGCGGCGGTGACCGCGAAGGTTTCCTGGGCCGGCCGTGGCGACACTTGCACGCTCACCGTCGCCTGCCCCGACAGCGCCCCCAGCGAATCGCGGATGGCGTAGCTGAAGCTGGTGCTGAACGCGCTGGTGACCGTGGCCGGTGGCGTGTAGGTGACCTGATTGCCGGTGATCGCCACGCTGCCGCGCCCGGCGGGTGGCTGGGTGACGCTGGCGATGTCCAGTGGCAGGTTGCCTTCCGGGTCGCCGTCGTTGGCCAGCACATCGATGAGCAGCGGCACGCCGAGGGTGGCGACGCTGTCGTTGACCGGCACCGGTGGCTGGTTCGGCGCGACCGTGACGGTCACCGTGGCCACCGCCGATTTCAGGCCTTTGTTGTCTTGGGCGCGGTAGCTGAAGGTGGCCTGCATCGGCGCGTTGACCACGGCGGGCGGGGTGTAGGTCACCGAGGTGCTGCCATTCAGCGCCACCGTGCCCTGGCCGTTGGCCGGCTGGGTGAGGTCGGCGATGCTCAGCGGCAGGTCACCGTCCGGGTCGCTGTCGTTGGCCACCAGATTGAGGGTCAGCGGCACGCCGAAGCTGGTGCTGCCGCTGTCGGCCACCGCTATCGGCGCCTGATTGGCTACCGGCGCCGGCGCGCTGCCGAGCACCTGCACCGGTTCGCTGTCGCTGCCGCCGGCGGCGGACTTGATGGTCACGCTGGCCGGCGGTTGCGCCAGGTCGTTGACTGTCAGCGTCTGCACCGTGCCCGACTTGGACAGGCGCCCGTAGCCCTGGGCCACCAGATCCGGCACCAGCACTTCGTCGCTGGAGCTGGCCTGCAGGGTCAGGCGTTTGTTGGCCCAGTCATAGCGCGCGGTCTGGATCTTCACCACGTCACTGAGCTTGCTCGACAGCGAGGTCGGCCGGGTCGCGCCGGTCGGGCTGCTGGCGGTCAGCACCACCACGGCAGGCGGCGCGCCGGGCAGCAGCCGTTGGGCGAAGAACAGGCCATTGTTGTCCGCGAGCAGGTTGTATTGGCACGGCGACGGCGGCGTGCCGGGTACCAGTGCGACGCTTTCGCGCAGGCACAGGCTGGCGCTGTTGGCGGAGCGGGCGAACACTTCGACGCGGCTGCCGGCGGCGGTACGCCGGTAGGTGGCGCGGTCCAGTTCGGCGGCGGTCTGGGTGCGGGCGTCCAGCACTTTGCCGGAGACGCTGAACAGGTTGGTCTGGATCGTCCCGGCCGGGCCCTGGATACGCACGAAGTTGGTGTTGTTGGGGCTGCCGGTCACCGCTTCGGTGAGATTCGGGTCGCCGATATAGGTTTCCGACGCCCCGGTGTCCGGGTTGATCTCGGTATACGGCCCGTTGACGCTGCGCAGGAACGGCCCGAGCGCGCCGTTCAAGGCGCCGCTGAAATCGCCCGGCGCGCCGATGCCGATATCGCGGGTGATGTTGATCGCGCGGCGCCCGCCGTTGGCCACGGTGACGGTTTCGACGCCGTAGGGGTGGGTCACGGTGTAGGTGCCAGCGGTGGGCACCGAGGCGCGGATGCGGATGCGGGCGAAGCTCTGCTGGTCGCCGTCCACCGGATTCTCGGCGGCAAACGCGGCTTCGATACCGGCGACGTAGACCTCCAGCTCATACCCGCTGTTGCCCACCGCGGGAATCGAGGTCTCGGCCAGGAACCAGAACATCTCCGGGGGCCAGTTGTCGGGGAACACCAGCGGCAGGGCATCGTCGTAGATGCCCGGTTCAGGCAGCAGCGTGCACATGTAGTTCGGTGGGGTGGCCGCCGGCAGCCGCGAACTGGCGGCGCGCGACTGGCACAGCTCCAGCGACAGGTCGCCGTCGTCCTGGTACCACATCGGGTAGCGCCCGGTGGCCAGGGTGTAGGGGCCGGGGTCGACCGCGGCGAGTCCGGCCCAGGCGCTGTTGCCGAGGGTCAGGGTGAGTCCGGCGGCACACAGCGCCAGGCGGGGCCATCTGTTCATGTTGCCTCCTGCGGCGGGTCTTGGCGTGAATGCGTTCATGGCAGGATCACCACTTCTTCGCTGTCGCTGCCGCCATTGCTGCTGGTGACCGTGACGGTCGCTGGCGGAATCGGCGACAGGCCGGTGGTCAGGGTTTTCACCGCGCCTTCGCCACCCAGCGCACCGATGGCGGCGCCATGGCCGGTGTGGGCGGTGAGGGTGGGTGGGGTGATTTCATCGCTGGTCGCGGCAATCAGGGTCAGTTGCCCGGAGCCGAGGCTGTACTCGGCGCGCTGGATCGTGACCAGGTCCACCAGCGGCAGGCTGGCAGTGGTCGGCGTACTGCTGGGGATCGCCGGGGTGTTGTCGGCCGCCACGGTGAGCAGCGCCGGCAGGGTCGGGTTGAGCGCCGACTGCGCATACCAGGCGCCGGTGTGGTTGGCCTCGCTCAGCGGCAGGTTGGGGCTCTGGCTGGTCAGGGTGACCGTGGCCGGCTGCGGCGGGGCCTGGACGAACACGTCCTGCTGGGCCACCGCGTTGCCGTTGACCGTGCGTCGCGAGTAGGTGCTGCGCTGCGGGATCAGCGGGGTTGGCCGGTTGACGCTGGACAGCTTGCCGGACACCGAGAACACCTCGGTGCGCAGGTCCAGGCCGTTGGGCCCTTCGATGCGCACGTAGTTGGTGTTGAACGGGCTGCCGGTGACGGCTTCTTCCAGATTCGGGTCGCCGATGTAGCGCTCGCTGGCGCCGGTCAGCGGGTTGGTTTCGCTGTAGGGGCCGTTGACGCTGCGCAGGAACGGTCCGACATCGCCTTTCAGCGCGCCGTTGTAGGTCTGCGGCGCGCCGATGCCGATATCCCGGGTCATGTTGATCGCCCGGCGTCCGGCGACGGGCACGTCGAACACATCGACGCCGTAGGGATGGGTGATCACGTAGGTGCCCGGCGCGGCCACATCGACGCGGATGCGCACCCGGGCAAAGCTGACCTGATCGCCGTCCACCGGTTCTTCGGCGGCAAAGGCGGCTTCGATCGCCGTGCCGAAGCTCAGGTCGATACCGCGGGCGGCATCGACCAGGGCAGCATCGGCGGTAAACCAGAAGGCTTCATCGGGGAAGTTGCTGGGGAAATTGATCGCCTGGGTGTCATCGAACACCCCGGGGGTGGGCAGCAGGGTGCACATGTACGAAGGCGCCGCGGCGGTGCCGGGCACCCGCGAGCTGACGGCCTTGGACAGGCACAGGTCGAGAACCCGGCCATGGCTGTCCTGATACCAGGCGGCGAAACCGCCGGTGGCGTGCAGGTAAGGGCCCGGATCGACATCGAACAGCGCCGCCTGGGCGGGCGCCTGGAGCAGGCCGGCCAGAACCAGCAAAGCCAGCGGATGGGGCGTTGGACGGTGCATGAGCGTATTCCTCTTGCAAGCGGGCCCAGGAAATTGGGTCGTCTGCACGAGCATCGGCAACATCCGTACCAGCGCGGCGAAAGCCCTGCCAGGCTTGGCCTGCAGCGGATTTCCCCGGTTTTCCCCACTGCCGTCTGGCGGGGCACTGGCCCCAGCATTGGGGAATGTGGCGTGGGGCAGATTCCGCATTCATGGCATTGCGCTATACCTAAAGGCATCCGCCCGGGGATTCGCCATGACCCTGCAGCCGCCTGCCGCCCAATCGCTGGAAACTGCCGCCCTCGATGGCGAAGGCGAGCGCCCGGCGTTCAACCTGCTGCGCTGGTACGCGGTGGTGAGCCTGGCGGTGATTCTCAGCGTGGCGATCGGCCTCGGGCTGGTGTCCAGCCGCTTCATCATCAACGAGAGCGTCGAGCGCGACGCGTTGCTCACCGCGCAGTTCATCCAGTCCATCGCCGAGGCAGAGGTGCGCCACGTCGCGGTGCCGAATATCCGCACCATGGGCGAACTGCTTGATCCGCGGCTGGACGCCTCGTTCAGCGACGTCCCGGCGCAGGTCCGGCAGATGGCCCGTTGGGAATTCCTCGACCATATCGCCCACCTGCCGGACATGCTCCTGGCCAATATCTACGCGCCGGACCGCATGGTGATCTGGTCCAGCAACCCGGCGCTGGTGGGGCGCATGATCGAGTCCGATGACGACCTGGAGCGGGCCTTCGACTACAAGATGCGCGTCTCGGCCAGCTACCACGACATCGACGACGCCCGCTCCGAACAGAAATTCCTGGTGCCGCCGCAGCGCCTGTTCATCGAAAACTACATCCCCTTGTTCGACACCAGCGGCGAGCAGGTCACCGCCATGGTGGAAATCTACAAGGAGCCCCGCGACCTGATCGCGCGGATCGAGCGTGGTTTGCTGATGCTCTGGCTCGGCACCGCGCTGGGTGCCACGGTGGTCTACTGCGGGCTGTTCCTGATCGTGCGGCGTGCGGCCAAGGTGCTGGCGGCGCAGCACAAGCAACTGGTGAACAACGAAACCTACGTCGCGCTGGGCGAGATGTCCTCGGCGGTGGCCCACAGCCTGCGCAACCCGCTGGCGAGCATCCGCTCCAGCGCCGAGCTGGCCCAGGAATTCGATGACGGCGCGGCGCAGAAGAACATCGACGACATCATTGGCCAGGTCGATCGCATGTCGCACTGGGTCCGCGAACTGCTGCAATCGCTGCGCCCGCTCAGCGACGAGGCCGAGCCGGTGGCGCTGGACGGCATCCTGCGCGAATGCCTGCAGGCGCATGCCGCGCAGATCATCCGGGCACGGGTCGAGGTGGAACTGGACGACCTGAGCGGCATTCGCGTGCTGGGCCAGCCGGTGATGCTGGCGCAGGTGTTCAACAGTTTGATCAGCAACGCACTGGAAGCCATGCCCGAGGGCGGGCGGTTCAGCGTGCGGGTGCAGGCCCGCACGCGGCGCTTGGTAAGCATCCGCCTGGCCGATACCGGGAAGGGCATGAGCAGCCAGCAATTGCGCATGGCTTTCAAGCCGTTCTTCACCACCAAGCGCGGTGGGCTGGGGGTGGGGTTGGTGCTGGTGCGGCGGATTGTCGAGCGCTTTGGCGGAACGGTGAAGCTGGGCAGCCGCGAGGGGCAGGGCACGTGGGTGACGGTGGCGTTGCGGCGGGTGAAGGCGTGATTTTTGAGGCTTGTCCCTGAACCCCTTGCTTGCGATGACCCTCCACCGGCCTCATCGCGAGCAAGCTCGCTCCTACAGGATTCGGGGGTTCAGGGATTCAGGGATTGAGGGATTGAGGGAGTGGGGGGCGGAGAGGGGCGGAAAGGCGAAATGGCATCACCGTGCGTCGCACAGGCGGCACGGGTGACTCACGCCACGGACGGGCTGGGCTATAAGTTCCTGACACGGGCATCCTGCGAGGAAGCGGTCCGATGGTGCTGAACAGCGATGACGCGGCCGTTTCCGGCCAGCCCGATGCACGCCTTGCCCGGAATCAGCAGCCGTTCAATCTGCTGCGCTGGTTTTCCTTGGTCAGCCTGTTGATCATCGCTTCGGTGGCCGCCGCGCTGGGCTATGTTTCCACCCGCTTCGTGGTCAACGACAGCGTCGAGCGCGACGCCATGCTCACCGCCCAGTTCATCCAGGCCATGGCCCAGGCCGAGGTGCGCCATGCGCGCATCCCCGCGAGCGTGACCATGGGCGAGCTGCTCGATCCGCGGCTGGACGCCCTGCACCCGGGCCTGGAGGCGTCGGTGGTGGCGGATGCGCGGATCGAGTTCCTCGATCATGTCGAGCACCTGCCCGACACGCTGCTGGCGAATGTCTACGCGCTGGACCGGACCATCGTCTGGTCGACCAATCCGCAACTGATCGGCCGCAAGATCGAGGGCGATGACGACCTCGATGAATCCTTCGCCTCGCGCACGCCGGTCTCGGCCAGCTACCACAAGGCCGCCGACGAGCGCGAGGAACAGCAGTTCGAGCGCGAGCCGCGTTACCTGTTCATCGAAAACTACATCCCGATGTTCGACGCCTCGGGCACCCAGGTGGTGTCGATGGTCGAGGTGTACAAGGAGCCCCAGGATCTGGTGCGGCGGATCCAGCGCGGCTACGTGCTGATCTGGAGCAGCAGCATCATCGGCGGCGTGCTGATCTACCTCGGGCTGTTCTGGATTGTCCGTCGCGGCGCCGCCATGCTCGCCTCGCAGCAGCGCCGGCTGGTGGTCAGCGAGACCTTCGCCGCGCTCGGCGAAATGTCCTCGGCGGTGGCCCACAGCCTGCGCAACCCGCTGGCGACCATCCGCTCCAGCGCCGAACTGGCCCACGAGGTTGCCAGCGAGCCGGCGCAGAAGAACATCGCCGACATCATCGGTCAGGTCGATCGCATGTCGCGCTGGGTACGCGAGTTGCTGGTGTCGCTGCGCCCGGCCAGCGACGAGGCCGAGGCGGTGGACCTGCTGGGCGCGATCGACGATGCCCTGGCCAGTTTCGCCGGGCAGATCGAGCGTTCGCGGGTCGAGGTGCGGGTCGACACGCCCGCCGCCGCCAGTGTGTCGATCCAGCCGATGCTGCTGACGCAGATCCTCAACAGCCTGTTCGCCAACGCCCTGGAAGCCATGCCCAAGGGCGGTCGGCTGGGCATTGAAGTGAGCCCGGAGCAGGGCGGGCGGCAGTGGCGGATGGTCGTGAGCGACAGCGGCAAGGGCATGAGCCAGCAACAGGAACGGATGGTCTTCAAGCCGTTTTTCACCACCAAGCAGGGCGGCCTCGGGGTCGGCCTGGTACTGGTCAAACGCATCATGGAACGATTCGGTGGTTCGGTCAGCCTGACCAGCCGTGAGGAGGAAGGAACCCGTGTCAGCCTGATTTTCAATGTTGCCGGAGGGGACCATGGAACACAGCATCCTGCTGGTCGAGGACGATGAACTCCTCGCGCAGAACATCCAGACCTACCTTGAGCGCAAGCAATTCGAGGTGACCGTCTGCCACAGCGCCGAAGACGCTCTGGAGCGTTTGCAGCATATCCAGCCCGACGCGGTGCTGACCGACAACTCGCTGCCTGGCATGAACGGCCACGAGTTGCTGCGCACCCTGGTCGCCCAGGCCCCGGAGCTGAAAGTCATCATGATGACCGGCTACGGCAACGTCGAAGACGCGGTGGCGGCGATGAAGGAGGGCGCCTTCCACTACCTGACCAAACCGGTGGCCCTGGCCGAACTCAAACTGATGCTGGACAAGGCCCTGGCCACCGAACGGATGGAGCGAACCCTGTCGTTCTATCAGGAGCGCGAGGCGTCGAAATCGGGAATCCAGGCGTTGATCGGCGAGTCGCCGGCGATGCTCGGGCTCAAGCACACCGTGCGCCAGTTGCTCGATGCCGAACAGCGCATGACCGGCGGCGACCTGCCGCCCGTGCTGGTGGAAGGCGAAACTGGCACTGGCAAGGAACTGGTGGCGCGCGCCCTGCATTTCGACGGGCCGCGCAGCAAGGGGCCATTCATTGAGTTCAACTGCGCCTCGATTCCGGCCAACCTGCTCGAAGCCGAACTGTTCGGCCATGAGAAAGGCGCCTTTACCGATGCCCGCGAGCGGCGGGTCGGCCTGGTCGAAGCGGCGGACGGTGGCACCCTGTTTCTCGACGAGATCGGCGAAATGGACCTGCTGCTGCAGGCCAAGCTGCTGAAACTGCTGGAAGACCGCACCATCCGCCGTATCGGTGCGGTCAAGGAGCGCAAGGTCAACCTGCGGATCATCAGCGCCACCAACTGCAACCTGGAGCAGATGGTGCAGCAGGGCAAGTTCCGCCGTGACCTGTTCTTTCGCCTGCGGATCATCTCGATCAAGGTGCCGCGGCTGTATGACCGTGGCGAAGACATCCTGATTCTGGCCCGGCATTTCCTCGCCCAGCACGCCAAGCGCTACGGCAAGGGGCCGTTGCGCTTCAGTGCGGAAGCCGAGGACCTGATGCTCAGTTACGGCTGGCCGGGGAACGTGCGCGAGCTGCGCAATATGCTGGAGCAGACGGTGTTGCTGACGGGTAGCGAGGTGATCGGCCCGCAGCAACTGAATGTCTGCCCGAGCCTGGTGGAAGAACCGCTGGCGATGCCCACGGCGCCGAGCTTCACTGCGCGGCCACCGGCGGATCCGCTGGAGTCGATGAACCTGCCGGAAGTGGAGCGCGACATGGTGCGCAAGATGCTCGACCGCACCGACTGGAATGTCACCAAGTCGGCGCGGCTGCTGGGGTTGAGCCGGGACATGTTGCGTTACCGGATCGAAAAACTGGGGCTGACCCGGCCGGACAAGCGGCAGTGGTGAGGTGAGCCGGTTTCGCGGCTTTCGCGAGCCAGCTCGCTCCTACCGAAGAACCGGACCCTCACTGCCCGCTACCGGACCCACCGCCACCGGTATTGCTGCCACCGGTTCCGTTGATCCCGCCTTTGCCCACACCATTTTCCGCGCCGGTGCCGTCGATGGCGTTGGGTTTGCTGCGGTCGGTGCCGTCGGTGGTCGCGCCACCCTGGCGTCCCGGGTCGCTGCCCTGGGTGCGCGGGTCGGTGCCGTTGGGCATCGGCACGTCAGTGGCGTTGGCGCCGGCGCCGGAAGACGGCGGATTGGGATTGGTCGGCCCGTTGTCGGCCAGGGCATGGGTGCCGAGCAGGGCGCTGAACAGCAGTACGGCAAAGGCAGAACGCTTCATGGTCAAACTCCTTTTCGCGGGGATACCTGGTATTGGGCCGTGCCCTCGCATGAGGGTGCGATCCGGATACTCCCCGCGGCGACCAGCGGCGCTTACTCGCGCCCGCGCATGAAAAAGCCCGCCACGTACTTGCGGAAGGTTTCGAGGCTCTTGAAGTCGGCATAGCGGCGGAAATTCTCCACCTCCGGCTCCGGCCCCAGCGGCTGCTCGGTCAGGGACACCGAGAGCACCCGGTCCTGGTCGGAACTGAGCAGCAGTTCGTCCATCACCTGGCCGCCGATCACCGGCCTGCGCATGATCACCCGCACACCCTTGCTGGCCATCCAGTCGATCAGCGAGACGAGCATTTTCAGCGGCTCGCGCTCTTCATCGCGGTACACCGGGAACAGATGGCCGCGGGACAGCACCGGCACGCTGGCGACATGGATCAGTTCGTAGAAATGGCTGCCGGCGCTGGCCGGCGAGTAGATCGCCAGGGCCAGCAGCGGGCCGGGCGTGCGGCTGCCGCCCCAGAGCAGGTGGTGGCCCTGGAAGTCGAAGCCGTCTTCGCTGCGCTCGTTGTAGACCTTGCGCGCCTTGATCTGGCTGACGCAGTCCAGCAACAGGCCGTGGCGGCGATGGTTGCCGAACACCGTGGATTCCCGCAGGCGCGCCTTGAGCATCATCATGTGCTTCATGTCGAGGCGGGTTTCCAGGTAGTTGCTGGCCGGCACCCGGTCAATCAGCGGGTAACGCCCGGCCACGCCGCGCAGCTCGGCGAACTGGCCGGTGAGGTCTTTTTTCAGGTGGGTGGCGTAGACGTTCAGGCCGCTGGCCTCGATCAGGGTCAGCAGCAGCGACAGCAGGCGGTGCTGCTCGCGCTTGTCGCCGGCGCCGGCGCTGCCGGACTCATCGCTGGCGGCGCGGCGAAAATCGCCAATCAGCCGCAGCGGCGTGTCCGGCGCCAGCCAGGCGGCGGGCGGGGTGTCCTGGGCGTCGGTGTCGCCGGCCTCGCGCTCGTCCTTGCTGAACGGGCAGTCAGCGGCGTGCTCGGCGGTGCCGGGGTTGTTCTTCAGGAACAGCGTGCCGGTGTGGCTGTTGAGGGTGACATTGAGCACCGGCATGGCTTTGGCCTGACAGTCACAGGCCAGCCAGTGACCGGCGGCGCGGACCTTAATCAGCAACTGGTTGGCCTGCAACAGGCGCGGGCCTTCCAGGGTGCCGCGGTTGAAACCGCGCAGAAGATCGTCTTCAGCGGGAGTGAGGGTGCGCACCAGGGTGGCGCTTTTTTCGATTATTCGCATTGCCCATTCCATGAGGGACTGCTTTGCAGCCCATCGCGCCGAACCGTCGCGATGGGCCGCTGAAGCGGTCCCGGCACACTATCAAAAAGCCGGCGATCAGCCACCAAACAACTTGGCTGCCCTGGCGCGGATTTCTTCCACCGAGAGGTCTTCCTTGTGGGTGGAAATGAACCACAGGTTACCGAACGGATCCTTCAAGGTGCCACTGCGGTCGCCGTAAAACTGGTCCTGCACCGGATTGACCTCGGTGGCCCCGGCCTTGATCGCCTGGGCGTAACGGGCGTCGACGTCTTCGACGTAGAGGTGCAGCCCCACGGAAACACCGGGTTGCGACTGGCTGCTGACCAGTGCGGCCTGGTCGCAGGGCTCGGCGAGCATGATCGACGAGTCGCCGATCTTCAGCTCTGCGTGGCCGATGCGGCCGTCCGGGCCGTCGAGACGGAACATCTCGACGGCGCCGAAGGCAGCCTTGTAGAAATCGATGGCTTTATGCGCGTCCTTGATGCCCAGATACGGCGTGATGCTGTGGGCACCTTCGGGAATGGGTTTTGCGGTCATTGCGTGTTCCTCCTGTAGCCACTGCCAACGGACGACCCGGGCAAGATGCCCGGGCGTATCGCTGTATGTTTGTACAGGAATGGCAAAAGCGCAAATCCGTCGCCGCTTGCGCGGGACGGATGGCATGCGACGCGCCGAACGGTCTTTAGAAGATGTAATCGGTGGTCAGGAAACTCGACTGGCGGTTGCGGATGATTTCGCTGATCAACTGCTTGTTGCTGTCCTGGAAGCGCGTGGCCACCAGCGTGCGGATGGAAAACACCCGCAGCGCGTCATGCACCGAGAGCGTGCCTTCGGCGGAGTTCTTGCGGCCATTGAACGGGAACGTGTCGGGGCTGCGCTGGCATTGGGCGTTGATGTTGATCCGCCCGACCTGGTTGGCGAAGGTGTCCACCAGCCGGCCGATCGCTTCCGGGTCATTGCCGAACAGGCTCAGTTGCTGGCCGAAGTCCGAATCGAGCACGTAGTCCACCACCGTTTGCAGGTCGCTATACGGCACCACGGGCACCACCGGGCCAAACTGCTCTTCGTGGTAGACGCGCATCGCCGGGTTCACCGGGTAGAGCAGCGCCGGATAGAAGAACGAACCACGGCTCTGCCCGCCACCGGGGTTGAGCACCTGCGCGCCCTGGCTGACGGCGTCGCTGACCAGGCCATTGAGGTAATCGATCTTGCCCGGCTCCGGCAGCGGCGTCAGTGCCACGCCCGGGGTCCAGGGCATGCCGGGCTTGAGGGCGGCGAGTTTGGCCTGGAATTTTTCCAGGAAGCTGTCCACTACGTGTTCGTGGACGAAGAGGATCTTCAGCGCGGTGCAGCGCTGGCCGTTGAACGACAGTGCGCCGGTAATCGACTCGCTGACCGCGTTGTCGAGGTCGGCGTCGGGCAAGACGATGCCCGGGTTCTTCGCGTCCAGGCCGAGGGCGGCGCGCAGGCGGTGCGGGCGCGGGTGGAGTTTTTTCAGGTCGCTGGCGGCCTTGTTGGTGCCGATGAAGGCGAACACGTCGATCTTGCCGCTGGCCATCAGCGCGCTGACGGTCTCGCGGCCACGGCCATAGATGACGTTGATCACCCCGGCCGGGAAGCTGTCGCGGAAGGCTTCGAGCAGCGGCCGGATCAGCAGGACGCCGAACTTGGCCGGTTTGAACACCACGGTGTTGCCCATGATCAGTGCCGGGATCAGGGTGGTGAAGGTCTCGTTCAGCGGATAGTTGTAAGGGCCCATGCACAGCGCCACGCCCAGCGGGGTGCGGCGGATCTGGCCGAGGGTGTCCTGTTCCAGTTCGAAGCGGTTGGAGCGGCGGTCCAGTTCCTTGAGCGCGCCGATGGTGTCGACGATGTAATCGCAGGTGCGGTCGAATTCTTTTTCGGCGTCCTTGAGGTTCTTGCCGATTTCCCACATCAGCAGCTTGATCACCGCCTCGCGTTGCAAGCGCATGCGTCCGAGGAACCCTTCGACATGGCGGATGCGCTCGGCCACGCGCATCGTCGGCCAGGCGCCGCGGCCTTTGTCGTAGGCATGCACGGCGGCGTCCAGGGCGGTGAGGGCGGTGTCGGCATCGAGCAGCGGCGCGCTGCCCAGCAGCACCTGGCGCTCTTCATCGCCTTCGCGCAGCCACACCGGGCTGCGCACCGTGGCCAGCGGGCCGTCCCAGCGGCGCAATTCGCCGTTGACCAGGTAATCGCGCTGCTCTAGCGGCTCACCCAGGCGGTACGCCTCGGGAATCTCCTCGGCAGTGGGAAACAGCGTATCCAGCAGACGATCCATGGCACGACACCTCTTTGTTCTTCGAATGGTGAAACAGATAGATGAAACGTTTCAGTCGAGAATAAACCCGCGCCGCAAAAAAAAGCCAGCCCGCCTCAACATTGCCGTTCGTCCGCCGATAACCCGAGTAATTCGATGCCAGCAGCTCGGCGTATGACTATAAGAATTTTCGCCCTCGAAGCCCCCCGCAGCCTACCCACCAGCGTGCGTTCTACCGCTTACCGCCTGCTTCCCATCGGTTTTGCCGTGATTGGCATCGGACTGTCCGTGGCCCTCGGCCGGCTGGACATGCAGCGCCAGGAAAGCGAAATGATCGCGACCGCGAGCATGCGCCTGTCTGGCATCCGCGCCGGACTGGAGGCGCAGATGCGCTCGGCGTTTGGCGAGACTGAAGGCATAGCACAGTTGCTCAGTGCCGACGGCGATATTTCTGCCGCGCATTTCCATGACATGGCGCGCCAGGCCATGGAGTCGGTGCGCTATATCCGCCACGTCTCGCTGGCGCCCAACGACGTCATCGCCGATGTCTACCCGCTGCACAACAACGCAAGCATCCTCGGCCTGAACTACCGCACGCTGCCGGCGCAATACCCGCTGGTGCAGCGCGCGCGCGACAGCGCCGAGCCGGTGCTGGCGGGCCCGGTGCAGCTCTATCAGGGTGGGCGGGCGCTGATCTACCGGCGTCCGGTTTTCCTCAAGGGGCACAAGGGCGTGCGCCTGTATTGGGGCAATGTCTCGGTGGTGGCGGATATCGACAGCCTGCTGCGCGCGGCCGGGGTCGGCGAGGACGCCAACTTCCACCTGGCGTTGCGGGGCGGTGACGGCGAAGGCGCGGCCGGGGCGATGATCTGGGGCGAGCCGGCGATGTTCAAGCAGCCGTCGGTGACGCTCAACGTCGATGTGCCCGGTGGCATCTGGCAACTGGCGGCGACGCCGCGGGAAGGCGGGTCGTCGATGAGCCTGTTCAGCTCGCCGCTGTTTCTGTTCGCCTTGGCCACCACCGGGCTGTTCAGCCTGTTCGTCGCCCAGTTGAACCGCAGCAACCGCCTGATCAACCTGCGCAACGGCGAGCTCAAGCATTCCCAGGCGCAACTCGAGCACCTGGCGCATTTCGACGCGGTCACCGGCCTGCCCAATCGCGTGCTGTTCCAGCGTCGCCTGCAACAGGCGCTGGCCGCGCCGAAGGTGCAACTGGCGGTGCTGGTGCTGGACATCGACGGCTTCAAGCTGGTGAACGACAGCCTCGGCCATGCCCTCGGCGACCTGTTGCTGGCGCAAGCGGCGCAGCGTCTGAAAGACGGGGTTGGCGCCGAAGACACCGTCTGCCGCCTCGGCGGCGACGAGTTCGCCTTCATCCTCACCCGCATCAGCACGCCCCAGCAGGCCTGCCAGGTGGTGGATGGCCTGCTGCGTGCCTTGCAGCAGCCGTTCGACCTCAAGGGCAACGCCGCGCTGGTCACCGGCAGCATCGGCATCGCCCTGGGCCCGGAGCACGGGCACAGCACCGAAAGCCTGCTGCGCCACGCCGACACCGCGATGTACGCGGCCAAGGAAAGCGGGCGCAATGCCTGGCGCCTGTACCACGGCGACATGACCGCGCGCCTGCAAGAACGCCTGGCCCTGGAGCGGGCATTGCGCCGCGCGCTGGAGCAGCACGAATTCGAGGTCTGGTATCAGCCGCGTATTGACCTGTTCAGTGGCCGGGTCGAAGGCGCCGAGGCGCTATTGCGCTGGCGCGATCCGCAGAAAGGGCTGATCTCGCCGCTGGATTTCATTCCCCTGGCCGAACGTACCGGCCTGATCATTCCCTTGGGCGAGCACGTGCTGGAGCTGGTCTGCGCGCAGGTCCGCAAGTGGCGCGACCGCGAGCTGCTGCCCGGGCCGATCGCGATCAACGTCGCGGCCTTGCAGATCGAGCGCAGCGACTATGTGCGCAGCCTGACCGAGTCCCTGGAACGCCACGGCCTGAGCCCGAACCTGCTGGAAGTGGAGATTACCGAGAGCCTGCTGATGGAAAGCCAGCAGCATGCCTGCGATGTCCTGGCGCGCTTGCAGGCGCTTGGCGTGGCCACGGCGGTGGACGACTTCGGCACCGGCTACTCGTCGCTGGCCTACCTGAAATCGTTGCCGATCAACCACCTGAAAATCGACCGCGCGTTCATCAAGGACTTGCCCCACGGCGACAACGATGTGGCGATCACCCGCGCGATCATCGACCTCGGCCATGCCCTGGGCTATCGCATTACCGCCGAAGGCATCGAGACCCACGCTCAGTACCAGTTCCTGCGCAATGCCGGCTGCGATCACGGCCAGGGGTACCTGCTCGGTCGGCCGATGCCGGCCGACCTGTTCGAGCACTGGCTCGCGGGAGAGCGTTTTACCGCCGTGGAGTATTGAGTGCCCGGCCAGCGCGGCTGGCCGGGAGGTGGGTTACCAGCGGGTCTGGGTGCCGTCGGCGATGCGGCGGGTCAGGTCATCGAGCAGCGCCCGCTGATCGGCTTCGTATTGAAGGCGCAAGCGATTGGCTTCGATCAGGTAATCACCTTCGTTCATCTCGGCTTCGGCGGCTTCCAGCAGCGCATCGGCCTGTTCCTGCAACTGTTCGAAGTCGGTGGCATAGCGCAGCCGCAGGTGGTTGACCCAGAAGGAATAGGCATATTCGCCATCCGGCAGCTCGCTCCACAAGGCGCTGCGCCCGGTCACGGTGCTCGGGCCGAGTTCGCGCAGTTGCTCATGCAGTTGCGTGGTCCACTGCGCGTCGAGCGACTGCAGCCGTCCGCCGCCGAGCCGGGTATAGACCGTTTCGGCCGGCGTCGGCGCGAGGCGCATCTGCATGTCGACAGCCACCCGTTGCAGCGTGCGGGCGCGGAAGATCTCGAACTCAAGCTCGGTGATGACCGGGAATTTCAGGCGCAGTGCATCGTTGACCGCCTGGTAGCGAATGGCGGCCACCGCCACGCTCAGGATGTGCTCGGTCTGCTGCCGGGCACTGAGCTCCTCCCCGGGAAACGCGACCGCTTCACAGAGGTCGGCGGCCAGCTCGAACGCCAGCAGGGCGCGCGCATCGATCATGGTCGCCGATGCCAGTGCCAGGGGCGTCTCCAGCCAGCGCAACATGACCCAGAAGCGACGCCGGGTGGTGGCCGGGGCCACCTGGAACAGCGTGCTCGCGGCCAATTCCCGCAAGTCGCGGCGGTACTGCAAGGGCAGTTGGCGGCTGACCCGCTCCCAGCACGCCAGGGTCGGTTCATCGGCCTCCAGCAGCAGTTCCGCGTAATCCACATCCGGAACCATCAGGTCGATGCCGGTTGCGCTGAAGTGCTCCTGGATCCGCTCCTGTGCGGCCGGGGTGAGCGGATTTTGCTCAATGTTCAGGGCCAGTTGCGCCGCGCGGGTCATGCCCAGGGGCTCGGGCAGATCAGTGATCAGGTTTGCCGCCAGCTCGACGTGTTCCAGGTGTTCCGCCCGGTCAAGGCCCGCCGGGAACTCGTGCAGGTCAGCGTCGAACAGCCCCAGGTCGCGCAACGCCGGCAGCCGGCTGATATCCGGCGGGATACCGAGCGGGTTGCCGGCCATGTTGAGCACCTGCAGCCCGGTGCATTGTTCCAGGGTGGCTTGCGAGGCCGCACTCCAGGTGATCTGGTTGTCGGTCATTTCCAGGGTGGTCAATTGCGGTCCGAGTCCTTCGGGCATGTGTTGCAGGCGCATGGACGCGGCCCATAGGCAGCGCAGCGCGGGTAGCTGGTTGATCAGCAGGAGGGGCATGCCTTGAAGCTCGTTGCTGTCCACGCTCAGCTCAGTGATATGCGTGAAGGCATCGGCCAGGTGAGGAAAGTCACTGAAGTCGCTGTCGACGAGGTTCAACGCCGAAAGGTCGAGGACCGACGGGATGTCCGACTGGCGATGCCAGTTGGACAACAGGCTGTCGTGGATCCGGTTGCGTGCGGGCCGGTCTTCCGCCCATTGGCCCAGCGTGGTGCGCAGGTATTCGAGCTGTCGCTCCAGGGCGCGCAGTTCCAGGTGCGGCGGCCGCTCAGCGGCCCGCCATTGGTCCAGTTGAATCTCCGCGGATGCGACGCTGGCCCGCGGGTACAACCGACGGTAGCGGGCGATCAGCGGATTGCCGTTGGTGCTCGACGACGGGTAGACCTCCGGCCGGTCGGAGCCGCCGAGAAGACGGCCGTCATCAGCCCAGCCGTATTCGTGGCCGGACCAGAGCCAGCGCTGGGTGCTTTCACGGTCCAGCAGGGCGTGTTCGGCCATCCGGGCCTTGAGCGCCTCGGTATCGCCGTTGAACTCGGGCATGACCTGGGCCAGCGCCTCGAACACGTCTTCGGTGACGG
The DNA here is from genome assembly GCF_025466035.1 of Pseudomonas sp. 20P_3.2_Bac5. Lineage (NCBI taxonomy): Bacteria > Pseudomonadati > Pseudomonadota > Gammaproteobacteria > Pseudomonadales > Pseudomonadaceae > Pseudomonas > Pseudomonas sp. 20P_3.2_Bac5. The sequence goes on from NZ_JANLOA010000042.1 coordinate 26,582, forward strand.
CCCGGGGCTGATCACGGACTACGGCACGGTAGCCATCGGCGGCTTTGAGGATCAGGCGCAGGTCGCTGGCGTGGCGTTCGCCGGCGCGCTCCAGCAACGGACCGGTGACGCCACCGCCGCGCAACTCGAGCCGGGTGTTGGCAGGCCAGGCGCTTTCCCGCGGCAGACTCCAGAACGCCAGGCGGTCGCTGGCGGTGCAGCGCCGCCGCGGCAGGTAAAGCCCGTCGAGCGCGGCGTCGAGACGGTCTTCGGCCGGCACCTCGCCGCGCAAGCGCTGCAAGGTGTCGATCAACTTGACGGGGGTGGGGCGTCCGCGCAGGTAGATATCCAGGAGTTCATCGCGGTTGACGCCACTGATCCGGCTGGCGATTTCCAGCTCTTGATCGCTGTAGGCGCCAACTTGATGGCCGATGCGCCGCAGCAACGTGTGCCGAGGCCAGTCCAGCGGCGACTCGTGGGCACCGATCCAGGCGCCCTGGCCGTTGTGTTCGAAGACCGGCTGGAAGGCTCGCGGCGTGTCGGGGTGAACGAGTTGCCAGCGCTGGCCGTCGGCATGCGCGGTCATCGGGTAATGCGCGCCGTCCAGCGGCAGCAGCGGACGACCGTCCACAACCCGCTGGCCCAGCGAGTTGTGCACGGTATCGGCGGGCGGTGCAGGCACTTCATAGGGCGCCAGGTCGGCGTTCCACAGACGGGGACTGCCGTCGGGGCGCATGACCTCGATCCATTTGCCGGTAAAGCGGCTGACATAGTGAAACAGCACGCCGCCGCCCACCGCCGTAACCCCATCGATGGCCACGGCCTTGATGCTGTTCAGCGCGGCATCGATGTCGCCCTGTCGCCAGGACTCCACGCCTTCATAAATGGTGTCCAGGACTTGCGCGACGAACACCAGCGTCATCAATTGCCCGGCGGCGGGTATGAAGAACGCGGCGACGCCAAGCAGGTCCAGCCCGAGCGCCTCCCAGTGGCGCAGGCGTTGCTGGCGCGCCGCCTCGTCGGCATCGGCGCTGGGCACCGCCAGTTGCCGGGCTTCGTTGAGCAGGCGACGGTGATGGCGGTCTTGCAGGTAGCCGAACAGTTCGCCGTCAATCGCGGTTTCGTTCCAGTGCAGGTCCGCGTCGGGAGCCGCCTGCCACGAGGTATCGCGATCGCCGGGCAGGCTTTGTCCGGTGAGCGTGCGTTGCAGCACGCTGGCGAAATGGTAGGCCTTGTCATGCTGGATAAAACGCATGAAGCGCTGGCGGAACGCGGGTTCGCAGAGGCGTCGCGCGAGGTCGTGCTGGCAGGCGCCGGGAGTGGGGTAGCGCGTCAGCGCGCCATCCTTGACCCCGGGCAGGTACAAGATCACGGCGGTCGAGTCGGGGGCCGGGTAGATCAGCACGGCGTCGAGAATGTCGATGCCGAACAGGCTCAGGCGGTGACAACGCGGCGAGTGCGGGTTGGTGTTGGGCGTGCTGTCGACGATCAGGCTCTGCACCCGCTCGCAATCATCGCGAAGGTTGTAGCAGATGCGGGCGAGCAACAGGTCCAGGTGCAGTTGTTGTTTGCGCACCTCGATTGCCAGGACGCGGACCTGCGTCCGGCCGAGCACGCCGTCCAGGTGTTGCTGGTAGCGTTGGCCGAGGTCCAGGGCATGGCATTCGCTGGCGAATTGCTGCGCGGTGAAGGGCAGGCCGGTGTAGTGATAGCGCGGGTAACCCAGGTGCGAACCGACAACGAACTCGCCGTCGATGGCCACGCTTTCCGGTTGCCACTCCAGGTCCCGCGGGAAGTTTTGCAGCGCCGCCTGCAATAGCGGCTCCGCCTCGTGGTTCAGCTCGGCCTGCATCAACATCCAGTTCCAGTCGCGGCTGAAACGCACCAGTTTCAGCCGGCGCATATCGCCTTGCAGGCCAAAGGCTGTGTGCAGGCGTTCTTCGAGCAAAGGGGTGGCGAAGTCGGCGAGGGGCTTGAGGTCTTGCATGGCGTTGGCCAGGGCCACGGTCGAGCGGTGTAACCGGCGTTGCGCCTGCTCGAACGCTTCGCGCAGCGTCGGCAGGGCGTTGCGCAGCCAGGGCTGTTCGCTGGCATCGGCGAGGTACTCCAGGCTATCGATCTGCTCGGCGTTGAGGTGGCGGATCCAGCCCGGCAGGCGCTCCTTGATGAGCTGCCGGTGGACGTCGGCGGCGGGCGAAGCGGGGTGAGGTAGTTGTGGCATAACGGGCGCTCCATGTAAGGGAGCGCAAGCACACCGCGAAGCGCGAATGGAGCGGTGGCAAATAGTTATCTATGGTTTGAGCAACAGACCGTCACCCGAGGAAATCGACCATGGCCCTGATCAGCCGCGAAGTCTGGTGGTTCGAACCGCCCAAGCCCGGGCAGACCGAAGCCGACCTGCGTTGGGGTTTCCTGGAAATCCATAGCGATGGGCCGCCGCGTTTCGTCGACGAGCGCCCCACCGACCGGCAGATGGCCGAGCGCAAGAGTTGCCGGCATTTTCCCAAGACCGGCGAGGGTGATTAGCCCTGCGCCAACACCCGATAGCCAACACGCGGCGCCGCTCGCAGTTGCTGTTCCAGCAACCCCGCCAGCGATTCCCCGGCGCTCAGGTAGGCGTCGCCAAAATCATTGCTGCCCAAGGCGCTGGGATGCGCCACCACTTCCAGCAAGCCGTGGCGCGGCGCGAGGCCGTCGCGCAGGTCGACCGGCGTGCAGACGAAATCTGCGGTCGAACCGGCCAAATGGCGCAAGCGGCGGTTGAGCAAGGTCTTGAACACGCGCTTGGCCGGGCCGATGTTGCGCCCCAGGTTGCGCGCCAGCCTGACCGGCACGCCCTCGCGGGCGGCGAAGCGGGCGACGATCTCGCCGATCGGCCAGATGTTGTGGACGTGCTGGTGCGAATCCAGGTGGCTGGGCAACAGGCCCAGGTTCAGGCAGTGCTGCCATTGCGCGAGCAGTTCCTGCTCCACCGCCTGCCGGGCGCGGCGCCCGAGCCAGAGGCTGTTGCGCGACAGCCTGAAAGCGAATTCGCCGGCGGCGTTGCAGAACAGTGGCTGTTCACGGATGGCGTCACTCAGCGGCCGGCCATGGCTGAGATTGAAATGCAGGCCGATGTGCCCGCGCAGCGCCGGCAGCCGGGCCAGTGCGCAGGCGCCGCGAAATGCCGGCATGTTGGCCATGGCCGTCGCCGAGCTGATCAGCCCGGCATTGAAGGCCCGCAGAATCACCGCATTGACGTGTTCGCTGAGGCCGAAATCATCGGCGTTGACTATGACCTGGAAGGACATTCCGTGGCTCCTGTAGCGGGACGGCGTGGGGATGGCAGGTGTTCGCTGGGGTGTTTTTGCGGCGGCGGGCTCGTTTTGCTTGAGCGTAGCCACGGCCGGCAGTGGCGCCACAGGCGCAGCGCCAGGCCCAGGCCGATGCCCGACACACGCCAGCTATAGAAACTGTGGCGCAGGTGCTCGACCTGGCCGCTCATGCGTTCGTGCAGTTGGTGGCTGGAGTTTTCCAGGCTGACCCGCGAGGCGTCGATCCACTGCCAGCCGTCGTCCAGGCCCCAGTCGATCCACGCCTGCAACAGCACCCGGCCGCTGCCCAGTTCCGCGTAGTGCGGCAGGAAGGCCAGGTTGTAGTCGTACAGCCGGCCCTGTTCCAGCAGGCCGAGGCGGTAGCTGATGCACTGGCCGTCCAGCTCCAGCACCACCAGGCGCAGGCGACCTTCGCCGGCCAGGGCGGTGAGGGCCTGGGTCATCCAGGCGCGGGAGGCCGGCGTGCTGAAGATGCCGACGCCGTCGTCGCCTTTCCAACTGGCGTCTTCCACGGCGGCGATGCGGCCGAGCCAGTCGCCCGCATTGTCGGCATCCAGCACTACCCGCCGGACCTGCGCGCCACAGGCGGCGATCCGCTTGCGCGCGCGGCGCAGCTTGTAGCGCGGATCGCCGCTGACTTCCTGGCGGTCGGCGGCGCTGAGCTGATGCACCGGCACCGAGCAGGAGCGGCGCCGTTCATGGGTCGAACTGCGCCAGCCCCAGTGCAGCAACCAGGGTTCGCCCTGGGTGACTTCGCTCAGTTGCAGCAGGGCGTGGGGCAGGTGCCGGCGGATCTCGCGCAGCACCTGAGGCGCGTCGCGCTCGGGCAGGTCGATAAGCAGGCCGATGCGGTCGCTCAGCGGATAGCCCAGGTGGCGCACCACGCTGAAGGTCAGCGGACCGATCCGCCAGGGCATGCGCACCAGCGGCAGGCACAGGCACAGGTGGTCGCGGTCGAAACCGAGCAGCACCTGCAAGGTGTGCCCCGGTTCCAGCGCCGCCGCGGCCGCCCGCAACCAGCCGAGGCTGTTGAATGGCGTGGCCTGCGGCAGGCGCTGGCGCAGGTGTTCGTAGGCCTGCGCCGGGAAGGCGGGCGCGTCCAGCGAGTCGAGCCAGCGCAGGCGCAGGCCCATCTCAGGCCACCCCTACGGACGGCGCCACTGCCGGCGGCTTGCGCAACGCGGCCAGGCGCGAACCCGCGTAGCGGCTCTGGCGAAAGAACTTCCAGCGCCCGAACAGGCAATAGACGTGAGTGACCCGGCCCTGCTCGGCGTAGCCCATGCGCAGGTGCAGCTTCAGCGCCGGGATATTGTGGCTTTCGCAGACATCCACGACTTTGTCGCAGCCCTGTTTGAGCATGGCTTTCCACAGGTTCAGTTGCAGGTCCACCGACAGCGTGGTGCCCCAGTAGGCGCGGGTCAGTTCGCCGCCGAACTCGAAGAACTCACCGGCGTTCACCGGGAACCAGCAGCCGTAGTAGTGATGGTCGTGGTAGTCCCGCGGGCACCCCCAGATGAAGGCCACCACATGACCTTCGGGATCGCGATGGATGATCCCGGTATGACCTTCGGCGAGCAGCTCGCGCATGGTTTCCAGGCGGTCGCCGAAGTAGCGCGCGAAAGCATGGATATTTTGCAGGGTGATCCTTTCGGCCTGGGTCGGGCTGCTGGGCTTGAGGTTGTGGGGCGGCACCGGGCTGACCAGGTCGCGCTCCATCCAGAGCAGTTCCCAGTGGTAGAACATATAGCGGTGCAAGGCGGTTTTCAGGGTCGAGCGCAGTCCTTTGTGCCTGAGGTGCGTTTGAAGCTGGTTCAGTACACGCATGATTGCCTCCAGGGGCGGGCAAGGCGGGTGGATCAGCGCGCGGATCACGACGCGCTCCAGCTCAGGGCAAACAGTGTTTGTCCTGGCAGATCGAACCCGAGTCGGCCATCGCGACAGACCAGATTGGCCGTGCGTGGCTGGTGATCGGGCCCGAAAAGGGTCAACCGGGGATTGGCCGGGCAGTGCGCGGCAGCGGTGGCGAAACGCACCTGCTGGGCGCGCTCGCTCTTGTTCACGCCGAGCACGCTGCGGGCGGGGCCGCGGGCCATGGCCAGGGCATCGACCTCGAAGGCGTCGTTGTCCAGGCGCAGCACCTCGTCCAGCCAGTGCTGCTGGATGAACTGCTGGGCCAGGCCGACCGGCTTGAGCACGAAACGCTGCGGGTCGAGCACTTGCAGCATGCCCTTGGGGTACTCGGGTTCGTCGGCGGCCTGAAACCAGTTGAGCATGTCCAGCAGGCCGTCGGCGCTGGCGTTGATCGCCACCGAGGCCCACCACAGCGCGGCGTAATGGCCGTTCTGCTCATACAGGCTCAGGGTCGAACCGGGCGACAGGTTGGTCTGGTCCAGCAGCAGCGCCTTGCGCGGCCGACCACGTTCATCGAGGCCCACCAGCGCGGCGGCCTGGCGCACGTTGTCGCGGTAGACCCGGGTCGCCAGCAGGTCGCGGACCATCCATTCGTGCCAGGCCAGCGCATCGATGCGCGGGCCGAATTCCTCCAGCAGACGCCGCGCCCAATCCAGCCCGCGACGCTCGGCGCTGTGCTCGGCCAATGGGCCGTTGACCAGCCGCGAGCTGGCCGGCATGGCGATGCGCACCCCGGCTTCGCGGGCGCCGGCGTAGTCCTCGACCTGTTGCAGGCGTTGCTGGAAGAACGCGCGGAAATCCTCGAAGCGCGGGTAATTCAGGTTCGGCTCGTCGGCGAACGCCAGGTAGTGCCGGCCCGCGCCACCCAGCGCGACACTGGCCGCCAGCCAGGCTTGCAGGCCCTGGCGGCTGGTGGCGTCGTCGCTCAGGTCGGCGCGGCGGCCGGTGGCGGCCAGCAGGGTGATGTCGTCTTGAATGGCGAAGCGCTCGCGGTACAGGCGGCGGAAGGCGGTCTCGTAGTCCGGCTGCCGGGCCAGCACGTCGACGAAACTGTAGAAGCCCGCCGCCCGTGGTTTCAGGGCATCGAGTATCGGGTGGCTGGCCACGGGCGGCAGCAGATAGGGCAGGTTCAACCCGAGTTTTGCCGTCGGGCCCAGGCGCTGCTGGCCGAGGCGCAGGTTCACCGTGCCGGGTTGTTCATCGAGCGGGCCAAGGTCGGCGACGCGGCCGGCGAACAGGTTGGCCGTGCCGTCCAGCCAGAACGCCGCCTTGCCACGGCCTTGCAGTTCCAGGCGCCAGATTTGCGGTTTCGGGCTGACCGGCAGGGTGACTTCTTCGTATTGCCAGTACGCCGGCTGCGCCACCAGGTTCAGGCTCAGCGCCTGGTCGTCGTCCAGGCGCACGGCGCGCAAGCCGCTGACGCCGCCGTGGTACTTGCCGGCGAGAATCGCCTGCTCGCCAGCGGCCACGCGGAAGTACAACTGGGTCCCGGCCTCCACTTGCAGGCTCACATGCACCCGCGCCGGGGCGAACTGGGCGCGGGTGCTGTCGCTGAACGCGGGCCGGTAGCGGCGGAAACTGTAGCCGGGAATCTCCAGCCGGTAGCTGCCGTGGCCGACCGCCAACGGCCATTGCTGTTCACCGCGCGCTTCGCTGGCGGCGATATCGCGGCGGGCGGCGAGGCGGCCCTGGCCGTCGAGAAGAAACACCTGCTCAGGATTGGCATCGGTCTGCCAGGCGCCGACCCAGTCGAGGCGCAACTGATCGGCGCGGCCCGGGGTCAGGTACAAGCTGCCGTCGCGGATATCCGGCCAGCGCAGTTCGGCAGCGCCGGCCGCGCCGCTGAACAGCATCAGGCCGATAAGCAGGCGCACGGCGTTCATCCGGCCACCCGACCGGGCAACATGCGCCACAGCGGCAGCAGGTCGCCGGGCAGGATAAACAGCGTGCGCCACCAGGCCACGCCGCTGAGCCGGCAATACAGCACCAGCATCGCCAGGGTCACGGCGAGGTAGGCGATGGACGACGCCATCGCCGCGCCGACGATGCCCCAGCGCGGGATCAGCAACACGTTGAGCAGCAGGTTCAGCGCCGCCCCGGCGCCCATCATCAGCGACACGCTGCCGGGGCGGTTCTTGCCCAGCAGGTCGAGGCGCAGGATGCTCGCGTAGCACAGGCCGAAAAGCCCCGGCAGCAAGCCGAGCAGCGCCGGGTAGGCCGGTTGGTACTCGGCGCCGAACAGCGTGACGATCAGCCATTCGCCCACCAGCGCCATGCTCAGGCAGGCGCCGAGCATCACCGTGGCAGTCAGGCGCAGGGCCAGCGGGGTCAGTTTGTCGATCCCGGCGTCCTGTTGCAGCAGGCGCTTCATCAGCGGCGTGGTCACCGCTTCCGGGACGATCAGCAGCAGTTCGGCGGCGGCGCTGGCCATGGCGTAGTGACCGAGGGCGGCGCTGCCGAGCAGGGCGCTGATAAACAGATAATCCGAGCGCAGGATCACTTGCTGGAACAACAGGTCCGGGTGGCTCTTGGCGCTGTAGGCGAGCAGTTCACGCTGGCCGGCGCGGTCCCAGCACAGCCGCAATGGATGACTGCGCCGTAGCCAGACCAGCCCCAGCAGCACCACCAGGCCCAGCCCCAGCAGCCAACTGGCCAGCGCCGCCGACAGCGCGGCTTCAGGCCACAGCGCATAGAAGACGAGGAACAGCAGCAGCGGCGCCAATGATTCGCTCAGGCGCAGGGCATTGAAGGCGCCGACGCCACCGGTGGCGTTGTGCAGGGTCAGCAGGCCGCTCTTCAGCACGCTCAGCGGCACCGCCAGCAACAGCAGCCAGGCCAGCAGGCCGAGTTGCTGGCTGACGGCCAGTTCGATGCCGAAGCCGCGCAGCGAGGCGAGGCAGATCAGGGTCAGCAGGGCGGCCAGCAGGCAACCGTAAACCAGCACCTGGGTCAGCAGCAGGCCGACATTGCGCTGCTGGGCCGCCTGATAACCGATGGCGCTGTTGAGGCCGCCGCTGGTGGCCGCGGCGATCAGGTCCGGCAGGCTGCTGAGCAGGGCGAACAGGCCGCGTTCGCTGGGCCCCAGCAGCCGCGCCAGCAGCACGTTGCGCAGCAGGCGCAGGGCGATCATCGCCAGCCGCGTGCCCATGCTCAGCAGCAAGTGGCGCACATAGGAGGGGCGGCTCATCAGTGGCCTCCACGGCTGATGCGCCAGGCCAGCAGCGACGGCCGGCTGGCGTTGCGCTGGCTGACGCCGATGCGCGGCAGGGCCAGCGGATCGTCGCTGTCCTGGCACAGCCCGGCGCGGGTGCTCAGCGCCCACGGATAACGGTGCGCCGCCAAACGCTGGCGCACGCGCAAATCGTGGTCGCCGTTGGGGTAGCAGTACACCGGCAGCGGGTTGCGGCAGCCGTTGAGCAGGGCGCGGTGACTGCGCAGCAGCTCTTCTTCCAGGCGGCGGTCGTCGAGGCCGGGCAACAGCGCGTGACTGGCGCCATGGGGGCCGAAGCTGATCAGGCCGGAGTCTTCCAGTTGCCGCACCTGCTGCCAGTCGAGGGCCTGGGGCAGCGATTCCGGCGGGCATGCGTCGGTGAGCAGGTGCAGGGCCTGCGGCGCCAGGGTTTTCAGGCTTTGCAGGTAGCGCGCCAGGGCCAGGCTGCGGGCGCGAGGCGCTTCGTTCATGAAGTAGGCGGCGGGCAGTGGCCGGCCGACCCGCCGCAGTTGTTCGATCAGCAGGTGCCGCGGCGCTTCGCCGTGGCTGCCCCAGAGCGTCTCGCCGAGGCTTTCCCACCAGAAGCGCTGGCGGCTGCCGATGTAGTCGGTGGAAAGAAAGATGCTCGCCGGGATCTGGTATTTCGCCAACAGCGGGAAGGCGTGCAAGGCGTTGTCGCGCCAGCCGTCGTCGAAGGTCAAGGCCACCCGTGGCCGATTGCCGCCGTGGCCTTGCAACAGGTCCAACAGCGGCAGGCAATCGAAGTGCTGGCGCAGCCAGCGCAGCAGCCGCTCGAACGCTTGCGGACCGACGCACAATTCGTTGCGGTGCGGCAGTTCGGCAGCGCGATCATCGGCCAGCACCCGGTGCAGCATCAGGATCAGCCCGGCACCGTGCAACTGCCGGCGTCCCACCGGAGAGTTCAGGTAGATCCAGCCGCTGGCGCGCTTGATGGTGGTCTTGATCGGCATGGCCGGTCCTCAGCGATTCTGGTCAGGGTTCCATTGCTGATAACTGTGCCCGCGCAGGAACTGCCACAGGCCGACACTCATGCCGGCCAGCGTCACCAACACGTACGCGGCCAGGCGAAACGGTTTCGGCAAGCGGTGCCCGGCATCGAGCAGGCCGACCAGCGCCACGGCGTAGCCGAGCAGTTGCATGCTGCAGGTCCAGCGGTAGAACGCGCCGTCGTCCAGCAGCCAGAGGTTGCTCAGCAGCAGCGGCAACAGCAGCACCGGGGCCAGCCGGCGCAGCAGCTTGTGGCTGATCAGGGCGATGGCGTACAGGCCGTGGCGCAGCGGGTTGAGCAGTGACCGCCGCGCGGCCAGGCTTTGCAGGCCGCCGACGGTGACCCGCTGGCGCCGGCGAAACTGTTTGCCGGCCTCGTCCACGCCGTAATCCAGCACCACCGCCTCGGGCACATAGACCAGTCGCTGGCCCGCCGCCGGGGCGCAAGTGCTGATAAAAAAGTCGTCGTTGACCTGCGGCGGAATCTGCTGGAACAGCTCCCGCCGAAGGGCGAGCAAGGCGCCGTCGGCGGAAACCATGCAGCCTGTGCGGTTCTCGACCCGGCGCACCCAGGCCTCGAAGTGCCGGTAGAGGCTGTCGCCCAGGCTCAGGCCCTTGCCCGGCCGGGGGATGATCATCTGCCCGGCGCTCCCGCCGACCCCCGGAGTTGCCAGCGGCAGCAGCAAGTGGCGCAGGGTGTCGTCGGCCCACTGGTTGTCGGCGTCGGTGAACACCAGCACCTCGCCCTGGCACAGGCTGACTGCGCGGTTCAACGCCGCGGCCTTGCCCAGGCGCGGCAGGTCCAGCACCTGGATGCGCGGGTCGCTGACCGCCCGGGCGCAGGCCACGGTGCGGTCGTTGGAGCCGTCGCTGGCGAGGACGATCTGCAAAGACGCGGCCGCGTAGTCCTGATTCAGCACGCTGCGCAGTTTCTGTTCGATATGCCGTTGTTCGTTGTGCGCGGCAATCACCACGCTGACCGACAGCGGCACGTGCGGGCCCGGTTCACGGCGGGCGCAGAACGGCGCGGCGAGGCTCAACAGCAGCGGATAGCCGAGCCAGGCATAGAGTGGCAACAGCAGGCACAGCCAGAAGATGAACTCAGCCACGGGCTGGCCTCCTTGCGGTGAAGTTGAACAGGCTCAGGACGAACGCCATGCCGGCCAGGTGCAGCCGGATAAAGTGCAGCCCCCAGAGTTGCAGGATCAGCGTCGGCTCGCGGTGCTTCAGGCTCTGCCGCAGGCTCAGGGCCAGGGCCGGCAGGCTGGCGGCGAGCACCAGCAGCAGGGTCAGGTGCGGGAAACCGTCGAGCAGCGCCGACAGGGCCATGGCATCAAGCACCCAGGCGCCCATGGACAGCGCCGGAAAGCGCAGCAGGCGCAGGCTCGCGCCGTTGCTGCGGAGCAATTGCAGGTGACTGCTCTGGCGCCACATTTCCTTGCCCAGCCATTCTTTCCAGGTGCATTCGTAACCCCAGTGCAGGACCACCGGTTCGCGCAGCACCAGCAGGCGTGCGCCGGCCTCGCTCAGGCGCAGGGTGAAATCCTTGTCTTCGCCGCTGCGCAGGCTTTCGTTGAAGCCGCCGACCGTGTCGAACCAGTGCCGGGGCATCAGCAGGTTGGGGCTGGGCAGCCATTGCTGGCGGTGCATCAACTCACCGGCGCGCAACGTGCGCCGCTGCCAGGCGCTGGCGAACCACGGCGCCTGGTGCGGGGTGTCGCAATCCAGCGCAAAGACATCGCCCAGGCCCTGGGCATGGGCGTCGAGCAGGCGCCGGAGCCAGTTGTCCGGGACTTCGATATCGGCGTCGAGAAACGCCAGCCAGTCACCCGCGCAGGCGGCCGCGCCCCGGTTGCGCAGGGCGCCGATGCTCAGGCCCGGCAGGCTCAGCACCCGCGCACCGAGGGCGCGGGCGATCTGTGGGCTATCGTCGCTGGAGCCGTTGTCGACCACGATCAGCTCGCAGTCGATCCCGGCTTCGCTGGCGGCGCGCTGGGCGGCGGCGAGGGTCCGGCCGATGTGCCGGGCCTCGTTGAACATCGGGATGACGATGGCGACCCGGTTCATGGCCGCGGCTCCAGCCGGCCAGCGGCTTCGGCCTGGCTGCGCAAGACCCAGGACAACCCCAGCATGATCCACAGGTATTTGTGGTTCGGCGCGCTGAGGAACATCAGAAACAGGCCCAGCGACAGCAGGCTCATGCACAGGTGGGTGAGCAGGTCGGCGCGGGCCACGTCATGTTGTTGCAGCCAGGCGGCGCGGGCGCTCCACAGGTTGCGCAGGGCCAGGGCGATCATGCCGACAAACAACACGCCGCCGGGAATGCCGACTTCGCTGAACAGCTCCAGGTAAGTGTTGTGCGCCCGCCGGTAGAGGTCGGTGACCTTGCGGTTGGCGGAAAACGCCTTGGCGTAGCCGGTGGTGGCGTAGTGCAGGGGAAAGGTGCCGGGGCCGGAACCGAGCAGCGGGTTTTCGCGGATCATCTTGCCGCCGACCACGATGTACGAGGCGCGGCGGCCGAGCGAGTCGTCCTCGTGGGCGTTGACCCCGGACTTGAGCACGCTCAGCGACTGGATGCGCTCGATGTAGCTGGCCGGCATCACCGCCGCCGCGACCGGCAGCAGCAGGGCCAGGGCCAGCATCAGTACGCCGAGGTGGCGCGGGCGCAGGCGGGTGAGTTGCACCCGGTAGTGGTAGAGGCCGATACCGAGGCTGATCAGCAGCACCACCAGCCCGGAGCGCGATTCGGTCTTGGTCATGCCGGCCAGCAGCAGGCCGGTGCAGGCCAGCCACAGCAGCCGCTGGCGCAGGCTCGGGCTGTTGAGCAGCAGCCAGATCGCCAGCGGCACGGCAAAAGCGATCAGCAGGGCGAACACGTTGGGGTCGTCGAGCAGGCCGGAAGCGCGGCCCTGGTCCTGGTATTTGCTGGAGAACATCGCCATCACGCAGGTGGCGGCGACGCTGAGGCAGACCAGCCGGGCCAGCCAGGCGAGGTTCAGTTCGCGACCGATCAGCAGGGTCATGACGAACAGCAGCAGGCCGATCGACAGTTCGCGCAGGTGCTGGGCCGACATCAGCAGGCTTTCGCTGGCCCAGAAGCTCAACCCGTAACAGGCCAGGAAGGCGACCAGCAGCGGCCAGAGGTTGCTGCGCAGGCGCTCGCCTTTCAGTTGGCCGCTGGCCAGTTGCAGGCTCAGCACCAGGATCAGGCCGGCGCCGATCAGCTTGGCGGCGGACAGGTCGCTGTCCTTGAACAGGCCTTCGAAAGGCACCAGGGCGATGATCGCCAGCAGGCCCCAGGCCGGACGCCGGTACAGCAGGAGCAGGCCGCCCAGCGCGGCGACCGCGCCGGGCGCCAGGTACGGCCAGGGACTGACCAGCAGGATCAGGGCCAGCAGGCCGAACAGGCCGACCAGCGAAAGGGGCAGGATCATGCGCGGACCTCCGTTGCGGCGCCCAGGTAAACCTGGGCCCAGCGTTGCGCCAGGGTAGGCAGGTGGTAGCGTTCGCGTTGGGTGTGGCGGGCCTGGGCGGTGAGTTCACTGGCCTGGGCCGGGTCGTCGATCAGTGCGCTCAGTTGCGCGGCCAGCTCGTCCACGGCCAGCGGCGCGGCCAGCAGGCCGCTGCGCCCGTGTTCGATGACATCGGGAATGCCGCCGACGCCGAAGGCCACCACCGGCACGCCGTCCTGCATAGCTTCCAGCAGGATCATCGGCGTGCCCTCGGTGCGCGAGCTGATGACCAGCGCGTCGAGGCGGCTCATCCACGGCCGCATGTCGTGCTGAAAGCCCGGTAGGCGAATCCGCTCCAGCAGCCCGGCGGCGTTGATGCGGGCTTGCAGGGCGGCACGTTCCGGGCCATCGCCGAGCATCACCGCGTTCACGTGCGGGTAGCGCCGGCACAGCGGAATCAGCGTGTCGAGAAACAGGTCCGGGCCTTTTTCACTGCTCAGACGCCCGACATAGCCGGCCAGCCACTCGCCCGCGCGGGCAACCCGCGGCGTCTGGCCGGATGCCTCCGGCAGGCCGTTGGGAATCACCCGGATCTTCTGCGCCGCGACCCCGGTACGGCGCAGGATGCGCGCGATGCTTTCGGCCACGCAGACCACCTGGCTGACCACGGCGGTACGGCACAGTTGCAGGGTCAGCCAGGTGTAGAACCGCTGTTTGAGGTTGCGCGGGGTGAAGCCGTGCTGGGTCGCCACCAGCGGCAGGCGCCACAGGCACGCCGCCAGCCAGCCGAGCAGCAGGCCCTTGAAATTGTGCGCATTGAGCAGTGGCCGCTGGCCGTGCTGCTCGCGCAGGTACAGCAGCGGTTGCACCAGCCCCGCGCGGCACTGACAGTCCACCCCGGCGGCGCGAAAACGCGCCAGCAGTTCGGCCGGCGCATCGAGAAACAGCACCCGATGCTGACCGGGGGTGGCCAGGCAATGATCCAGCAGCATGCGCTCGGCGCCGTAGAATCCACCGCTGTTGAGCAGGTGGATGATCGGCTGGCGCGGGGCCGGGGCGTTCAATTGCGCACCCAGTGCCACAGCCGTGGCAGCGTCCATTGTTTGTGCGGGTTGGATTGCTCCGGGGTCTGGTCGTTGATCACCAGCAGCACGGGCAGGCCCAGTTCGTGGCCGATTTGCGCTGGGTGTTTGAAGCGGTGGTCGAAGAACTCGCGGACATAAACCAGGGCAATTGCCAGCAGCAGGCCGGTGAGCAGGCCGAACGGGATGATCAGCATCGGCCGCGGGAAGGCTGCTTCGGTGGGCTGGTACGGCGCGCTGAGAATCCGCGCGTTGGACAGGTTGTCCAGTTGGCCCTGGCCGCGGCTTTCTTCGTAGCGCTGGGTGTAGGTGAAGAAGGCCTTGTGCAGGGCGTCGATCTCGGTGTCGAGCTGACGGGCCTTGCTCATGGTCTCCTGCAACTGGTGAATGCGCCCTTTGAACTCGCCGATGCGCTGGGTTTTCTGGGCGATCACTTCCTGCACCACGGTCAGGTCTTTTTCCCGTTCGCGGATGCGGTTGTCCACCACCTTGAGGAACTGCTGGCGGCTGCGGGAGATTTGCTCGCGCTGCAGCTGCATCGGTTCGCTGTTGGGCTGGAACACCGCCAGGTCGTTGCCGTAGCGCGACACCTGGGTGGTCAGTTGCTCGCCCAGTTGTTTGATCTCGCGGTCCTCGAAGGCCACGTTGTCGACGGTGGTGGTGAAGGTGAACGGGAAGCTGTAGTCGTTCATCTTCGCGCTGTTGGCGGCGCTCAGCGCCGACTTCAGGTAATCCAGCCAGCGCTGGCTTTGCAGCAGGCGGTCACGGTACTGGTTGAGCGCCTGTTCCTCGGTGTTGATCGCGTTCAGGCGGAAGGTGATTTCTTCCTTCGGATCGGACGAACCGGCGGTTTCCAGCAGGCTGAGGCGTTTGCTTTCGAGGTCGTCGAGGCGAGCCTGGTATTGCAGTTTCTTCTGTTCATAGAAGGACTGCGGCAGCTCGTTGGATTGCAGGTCCTGGCGGTTTTTCAGGTAGTTGTCCAGCAACTGGCTGACGAACGCCGTGCCCTGGGCCGCGTCGCCGAAGCTGTAGGTCACCGAGATCACGTTGGAGCCGGGCAGGGTCTCGACCTTGAGGTTCTTGGTGGCCTGTTCGGTAAGGGCGTCGAGTTCGGTGTCGCGGGCCGATTCGACCTTGTTGCCCAGCGCCGAGCGCAGCGGATCGAGCACATAGGCGCGCAGCGGATGGAACAGCAGTTTGTCCACCACGCCGGGCTCGACCTGATAGCGGCCTTCCTCACGCAACTGGCTGATGGTCTGGCGAATCAGTGTCGGCGAGCGAAGGATATTGCTCTCGGTTTCCATGTCCGCCAGCGACGGCGGGATGAACTTGTCGGTTTCCTGGGCGAGGGCAGTGTTGGTGTCGCTCTGCGACAGCTTTTTCGATTGCACGATGACTTCGGCGCCGATGTCGTAGCTCTGGCGCAACATCAGCGGCAGCAGCAGGGCGATCACCGCGAAGGCGAGGAAGATCCGTTTCACCCACTGCCGGTTGGCGTAGAAGATCCGGAAGAATTCGTGCAGGTAGTTCTCTTTGGGATTCATGAGCTGATTCATCACGCGATACCCCCGAGGTCAGTTGTCACTGCCTTTGTTGTCGACGCGGTAGCCGAAGCTGAACCCCACGCCCTGGAACAGCACGACGTCAGCCAGTTGCCGGGCCAGTTCGCCGGCGCTGGCCAGCTTGGTCTTGGGCACGTAGAGCATGTCGTCCGGTTGCAGGTAGGCGACCTGCGCGGCGCTGGCGTCCAGCGCTTTGTCCACGTTGTAGGGCATGGCCTGCACCTGATTGCCGTTGCGCCGCATGATCACCACCGAGTCCAGCCGCGCCTTGATGCTCGGGCCGCGAGCCAGGGTCAGGGCTTCGAGCACCGAGACCGGGCGACGGATCGGGTAGGCGCCGGGCTGGCCGACTTCACCCAGCACGTAGATTTCGTTGACTGCGGTGGACTTGAGCATCACATCGACACTCATGCGCCCCGGCAGGTCGGCGTAGCGCTTGTTCAGGTACGTCTCCAACTGGGTCACGGTCATGCCTTGCAGGGCGACCGAGCCGACTTCCGGAAAGTTGGCGTGGCCGTCGCTGCCCACGGTGATCTCGCGGCTCATGCCGGTGGCCGGGTGGTTCAGCGCGCTTTTCAGGTTCTGCTCGTTGGTCAGCGGGCTCAGCACCTGCACCGTGAGCTGGTCGCGGTTGGGCTGGAACAGGCTCTTGTTGCGGTAGGCCTGCTGGATCGCGGCCCGGGCCTGCTCGGGGGTCATGCCGGCAACGTTCACCGAGGTGTTGGCCGCCGGCAGTTCGATGCGCCCGTCGGGCAGCACCAACTGGTTGCCGTTGAGCGAGCTGGCGGAGAGGAAGCTCAGGCCGATGGTGTCACCGGACTGGATACGGTAGGCATCGGAGCCGCTGGTGCTGATGTGGAAGATCACATCCAGCACGTCCTGCGGACGCAAGACCTGTTCCTTGCTGGAAAGCTCGGTGTCCTGGGCGTTGGCCGGCGCGGCGGTGAGGATCTGTACCGGCATCGTCCGGGCGTCCTGCTGGGTGGTGCAGGCCGCCAGTGGCAATAGCGCGAACAGGGCGATCAAGGGCGTTTTCATGAGTGTTTCCCTCGCACGGTCGGCTCAAAGGTTGTTGTAGAGCCACTTGGGCATGTAGTAGCGGCGCCGGTTGAAGACGCTGCCGATCAGCCGCGCGCCGGCCTGGACCAGGCGCTGGCTGGCGGCCTGGGCCACTTCGCGGCGGGTGTCGTCGGCGTTGATCACCAGGATCACGCCGTCCACCAGCGGGCCCATCACCAGGCTGTCGGCACCGGCGTAGACCGCTTCGCCGTCGATCACCACGAAGCGGTACTCGGCCGCCAGCGTGTGCAGCAGCGCGCGCAGCAGTTCCGGGTCGAGGCGTTCGCCACCGCGGTCATGCAGGCCGCCGGGCAGCACGTCGAAGCGCTGGTCGGACAGGCGCACGATGCAGTCCTGGGCCAGTGGCGGTGTCTGGTCGTCGAACAGCAGGTCGTGAAAACCCCGCAGCTTGTTCAGGCCCAGTTGCTGGCTGAGGGTGTTGGGGCCGTTGCTGCCGTCGATCAGCAGCACCGTTCCACCGCTCATCAGGGCCAGTTGGCTGGCGAACGCCAGCGCGCTGGTGCTGGTGCCGCTGCCGCTGTTGGCGGCGGTCAGCAACAGGACGCGCTGCGCCGGGTCGAGCACGGTGGAGGTGAGGTTGGTTTCGCTGGGGACAGCGATGCTCATGCTTCTTGAAGTAGAACCGTCCATCTCAACTTGCTCCGTGGCCACTGAAGACTTTGAAGGGGGTCTTGAGCAGGATTTTCAGGTCCAGGCTCAGGCTCTGTTCGGCGATGTAGCTCAGGTCCAGTTCGACCCGCTGGTCGAAGTCGATGTCGCTGCGCCCGGAGATCTGCCAGAGGCCGGTCATGCCCGGGTAGATGCTCAGGCGCGCGAGGTGGTTGTCCTTGTAGCGGTAGGCGTTGAACGAGGTGGGCCGGGGGCCGACCAGGCGCATGTCGCCGAGCACTACGTTGAACAGGTTGGGTAGCTCGTCCAGGCTGCTGCGCCGTAGCCAGCGACCGATCGGGGTTACCCGCGGGTCATCGTCGATCTTGAAGTCGATGGACTGGGCGCCGTGCTTGTTTAGGTGGCGCAGCGACTCCTTCCGCGCCTCCGCGTCGGCGACCATGGTGCGGAACTTGAACATGCCGAAATTGCGGCCCCGGTAGCCGGTGCGCTTCTGCACGAAGAACACCGGCCCCGGGCCACTCGCCTTGACGGCCACGGCCAGGCCCAGCAACAGCGGCGCCAGCAGCACGATCAGCAGCGAGGCGCCGCCGGCGGCGACCCAGCGGTTGGTCCGCGACAGCGTCCAGGGGCGACCGCCGAGGCGGCCGGTGAACCAGCCGCGGCCCTGTTTGTGGACCGCCGAGTCGATGCGCATGCGGTGTTTGGGGTCCATGCGCTTGTCCTGGCTCAGCGCCTGGATCTGCGCGCTTTTCGGTTGTCCGGTCATAGCGACCTCCGTTGCTCGTCGGGCGACGCCCGGTGGATCTGCGCTGGCGTCCCGTGCAGCGGCAGGTAGTGATCGAGGAACCAGGCGGCAAAGCGTCCGAGGCCCTCGTCGAGGGAAATCAGCGGGGTGAAACCGGTGGCGTGGGCCAGGTCGCTGGCGTCGGCGCAAGTGTCCAGCACGTCGCCGGGCTGCAGCGGCAGCAACTCGATGGCGGCGCGGCGGCCGAGGTGTTTTTCCAGCAGGGCGACGTAGTCCAGCAGCGCCACCGGGCGTTGCCCGCCGATGTTGTACAGGCGCCAGGGCGCGTGGCTGCTGGCGGGGTCCGGGTTTATCGCGTCCCAGCCCGGGTTGGCCTGTGGCGCCAGGGGAATCAGCCGCACCAGGCTTTCGACGATGTCGTCGATGTAGGTGAAATCACGCTGGTGCCGGCCATGGTTGAACAGGCGCAGCGGGCGGCCTTCGACAATGGCGCTGGCGAACTGCACCGGCGACATGTCCGGGCGACCCCAGGGACCGTAGACGGTGAAGAAGCGCAGGCCGGTGGCCGGGATGCCGTACAGGTGGCTGTAGCAGTGGGCCATGGCTTCGTTGGCTTTCTTGGTCGCGGCGTACAGCGACAACGGATGGTCTACCGCGTCGCGCACTGCATAGGGCGTGTGCTGGTTGGCGCCATACACCGAGCTGGACGAGGCGTACAGCAGGTGTTGCACCGGGTGGCGGCGGCAGCTTTCGAGAATGTTGAGAAAGCCGCTGAGGTTGCTGTCGAGGTAGGCCCGCGGATTCTCCAGCGAGTAGCGCACCCCGGCCTGGGCGGCCAGGTGCAGGACCACGTCGGGGCGCTCACGGGCGAACAGCGCGTCCAGCGCGCTGGCGTCGGCCAGCTCGATACGCTGCAACGGAAAATGCCCGGCCTGCTGGCGTACCCAGCCGACCCGTTGATGCTTGAGGGTCGGGTCGTAGTAGCCGTTGAAGTTGTCCAGGCCAAGCACCTGGTAGCCGTCGCGCAACAGCCGCAGGACGCAATGGGCGCCGATGAAACCGGCCGCGCCGGTGACCAGGACTTTCATGGCGCGGGCACTTCCGGATCGACGTGGCGCAGGCCGATGCCGCAGTAGTCCAGGCCGAATGTCGCGACCTGGTCGGGGTTGTACAGGTTGCGGCCGTCGACGATCAGGCGCTGGCGCAGTTTCTTCGCCAGCAGGGTGAAGTCCACCACGCGAAAGTTCTTCCACTCGGTGCAGATCACCAGGGCATCGGCGTCTTCCAGGGTGTCGTCGCGGGTGGCGCAGAGTTTCAGGTCGTTGCGGTAGCCGTAGAGGCGCCGGCATTCGGCCATGGCTTCCGGGTCGAAGGCATGCACGGTGGCGCCTTCGGCCCACAGCGCTTCCATCAGGTAGCGGCTCGGCGCTTCGCGCATGTCGTCGGTGTTGGGCTTGAAGGCCAGGCCCCAGAGCGCCACCGACTTGCCCTTGAGGCTGCCGGGAAAATGCTGCTTGAGCTTGCTGAAGAGAATCTGCCGCTGGGCGTCGTTCACTTCGCTGACGCTCTGCAGCAGGCGCAGCGGCATGCCGTTGTGCTCGGCGGTGTGCAGCAGGGCGCGCAAGTCTTTGGGAAAGCACGAACCGCCGAAGCCGCAGCCGGGGTAGATGAAGTGGTAGCCGATGCGCGGGTCGGAGCCGATGCCTTTGCGCACCGCTTCGATGTCGGCGCCCAGGCGTTCGGTGAGGTTGGCCAGCTCGTTCATGAAACTGATACGGGTGGCGAGCATGGCGTTGGCCGCGTACTTGGTCAGCTCGGCGCTGCGGTTGTCCATGAACATGAGCTTTTCATGGTTGCGGCAGAAGGGCGCGTAGAGTTCGGTGAGCTGGTCCTGGGCCTGGGCATCGCAGGTGCCGACGATGATCCGGTCGGGGCGCATGCAGTCGGCCAGGGCGCTGCCTTCCTTGAGGAACTCCGGGTTGGACACCACGCGGACTTTCAACGTCAGTTTGCCGAGCCGGTCGAGTTCTTCCCGGGCCAGTAGCGCCACCGTGTCGGCGGTGCCCACCGGCACCGTGGACTTGATGATCAGGGTGCGATCGGCCTCCATCAGCCCGGCGATCTGCCGGGTTACCCCGAGCACATGGGAGAGGTCGGCGGAGCCGTCTTCGTCGGGCGGCGTGCCGACCGCGATGAACACCAGTTCGGCGTGCGCCACGGCATCGCTGGACTGGGTGCTGAACAGCAAGCGACCGTCGCGGATGTTGTCTTCGAGCATGGCGGACAGGCCCGGCTCATGGATCGGCGGCACACCCTGGCGGAGCTGGCTGATCTTGTGCGCATCGACATCCACGCACAGCACCCGGTGTCCGACATCGGCCAGCGCCGCGGCCTGCACGAGCCCTACATAACCTGTACCGAATACGCTCACGTCCATTCCGGGTTGCCTCGCAGGGCGTAATGGGGATGAAACAGCGGTGTGATTTCGGTATAGCGCAGGCTGGCGGAAAAGTGTCAAAGCAATGGCATGTTTCGTTTAACTTACAGCGCCTGTTGGCGAGGTCGTTTTGCCATCAACTCTTTTCCAATCCGTGCTTTAGCGAAATCGACGCTGGCCAATGGCTGTCGATTTTCGCGATGAACGGTCGAAAGCCTTGTGGTTGAAGGCTCCTGTGATTGTGTTCGATAGTCGAAGGGGCAGATTTCTGTAGTGCGAGGGGGTAGAAACAGGCGTCAAAAACTCGCCATAAAAATGACAAGCCATAGATGGAAAGAAAATCGCAAGCTGGCTACCGTTCGAGAAACCTCGCCATTCGCGGACGGAGCCTTGCCATGCGCGCATCGATCAAGAGCCTGCTGTTGCTGGCCTATCTGGCCTGCTTTCACGCCGCTATCCTCGAGCGTTTTCAAGCACTCGGCGGCGGCCTTGCACTGGTGCTCTACGGCGGGATGTTCGTGCTGCTGGCGCTGGCCCTGCTGGCGGCCGCGCATATTCGCCAGGGCGCGTTGCGCTGGGGGCTGGCGCTGGTGTTCTTCGCCAGCGCGGTGTTCTTCGATGCCTACACGCGAATCACCAACAGCTACCTGACCTACAGCGCCTTCCTGTCGATGGTCTACTCCGGTGGCTTTATCCAGGAGGCGGTGGCCCAGTACCACGCCTCGATCATGCAGGCGCTGCTGCGCGGACTCTTGCTGCTGCTCGGCATCGGCCTGCGCCCCGGCGCCAGACCGCGCTTGCCGCGGGCCTTGCCGTGGACGGCGCCGGTGCTGGGGCTGCTGTTGCTCACCGGCATACTCTTCGTGCGTTCCGGCGAAGGCGCCCGTGGACTGCCGGTGATGTACACACCGCTGGCCTACCTGAACCTGATGGCCTACGAGGCGCTGCACGACCATGTCGGCGCCCGCGAGCCGGTGAGCTTGCCGCGCAGCGGTCCGGCGCTGGCCCGCGACATCGTGCTGATCATCGACGAGAGCATCGCCGGCAACTACCTCGACACCACCACCCCACTGGGGGTCAAGACGCCGCTGACCCAGGCGCAGCCGGGCGTGCGCATTTTCAACTACGGCTATGCGGCGTCCGTCGCCAATTGCAGCGCCGACACCAACGTCACCCTGCGCTACGGCGGCACCCGCGCGGACTACCTGCGGATCAACTCGACCCAGCCGTCGATCTGGCAGTACGCCCACCAGGCCGGGTTGTCCACGGTGTACGTGGACGCCCAGCGCACCGGCGGGCACCTGCAGAACCTGATGACCGACACGGAAAAACGCGATATCGACCGCTTCATCCAGTTCGATGACACCCCGGTGCTGGAGCGCGACATGGCCGTCGCGGCGACCCTTACCGAGCTGCTGGCCGACGGCACGCCGCACCTGATCGTGGTCAACAAAGTGGGCGCGCATTTCCCGGTGCACGACAAGTACCCGGACGCCTTCATGAACTACCGTCCGGCCTTGCCTCGCGGGCAGTTCACCGATGTCACCGACACTGGCCAGCGCGACGGCTTCGCCGGGCGGCCAGAGGATTGGGTGCTGTACCGCAACGCCTACCGCAACACCTTGCTGTGGAATGTTGGCGAATTCTTCAACCGCCTGTTCGCCAAGGCCGACCTCAGCCAGGCGGTGGTGATCTACACCTCCGACCATGGCCAGGACCTGCACGAGCGCGGCAATCCCGGGCTGAACACCCATTGCGACAGCGACCCGGTGGCGGAAGAGGGGTTGGTGCCGCTGCTGGTGATCCAGGGCGAAGGGCTCAAGACCCTCGACTGGCAGGCGCACCTGGCGGACAACAAAAACCGCTCCAGCCACTACAACCTGTTCCCGACCCTGCTGCAGTTGCTCGGCTACGACAGCGCCGCGCTGCAAGCGGTGTACGGCAAACCGCTAAGCGTACCGACCGAAGACCCGTTCAGCTTCAACACCCGTTTCAACGCCCGGCTGGGCGCTAGCCCGGTGTTCAAGCACATCGACCTGGGGCAGGTGGTGGTCCCGGCGGATGGCCAGGTGGTGGGGAGTCGGCAGTGAAGCCAACATTTTTCCGAGCCCTGAGATCAAGCGCCGCCCCCCCCCCGTAGGAGCGAGCTTGCTCGCGATGCGCCGCGCAAGCGGCGCTCGATCTCAACCACGCAAAAGCGCTGCCGACGAGCACACAGCGCACACGCCAACCCCAATCACCTCCCCAAAAACCGCGCCGGCCGCTTCTCGATAAACGCCGCCATCCCTTCCTTCTGATCCTGCGAGGCAAACAGCAACGCATTGGCCTTCCTCTCTAGCGCCAACCCCGTCTCCAGCGGCGCATCCATGCCCGCGAGGATCACTTCCTTGATCTGCTCCGCCGCCAGCGCCGGCATCGCCGCGATGACGTTGGCCAGTTCCAGCGCACGGGCCTGGACCTGATCGTCCTCCACCAGATCGCTGACCAGCCCGGCGACCCAGGCTTCCTCGGCGGTGATCGGCTGCCCGGTCAGGGCCATGCGCATGGCCTTGGCCTTGCCCACCGCCCGCACCAGGCGCTGGGTGCCGCCGATGCCGGGCATGATGCCGATGCGGATTTCCGGCTGACAGAATTTCGCCCCGCGCCCGGCGACGATCAGGTCGGCATGCATCGCCAATTCACAGCCGCCGCCATAGGCATAGCCGCACACCGCGGCGATCACCGGCTTCGGGCAGTGCTGGATCGGTGCCCAGACCCGTTCGGTGTGGCGCTGGTGAATCTCGATCGGGCCGACCCCGGCCATGCTGGTGATGTCGCCACCGGCGGCGAACACCTTGTCGCCGCCGGTGAGCAGGATGCAGCGCACCTCGGGATCGGCCCCCAGTTCGCTGAAGTGCCGCGACAGCGATGCCTGCAATTCCAGGCTCAGGGCGTTGCTCGCCTGGGGTCGGTCGAGGCGCAGCAGGGCCACGCCGGGGGCCGGGAATTCGAGCAGTACGGAGGGACGATCGGTTGCGGACATAAGCCTTCTCACGCGTGAAAAACCGGGGGGATTGCCAGGCAGTGTCGGGCGTGCGCGGGTGTCGATTCATCGTCCGTTCAGACGAAGTTTGCCCCGGCCTTTGTCCCTAGAGTGGGCCTTGTCAGCAAAACAAGGAGCCTGAAATGGGGCAGCAACGCGGTCTTGATTACAGCGGCAAGGTGGTACTGGTCACCGGCGGCACCAAGGGCATCGGCGCGGGTATCGCGCAGGGTTTCCTCGACGCCGGTGCGCAGGTCATCGTCTGTGCCCGCAACGCCCCTGAACAGCTACCGGCCAGTGGCGAACGCACGGCGGTGTTTTTCGCCGTCGACGTGCGCGACGGCGAGTCGTTGCAGGCGTTGTTCGACAGCATCCAGCGCGACTTCGGCCGCCTCGATGTGCTGGTCAACAACGCGGGCGGCGCCCCGGCGGCGGATGCCGCGACAGCCTCGCCGCGTTTTCACGAAAGCATCATCCGCCTGAACCTGATCGCGCCGCTCTACGTCGCCCAGCAGGCCAACCGCCTGATGCAAGCGCAGGAAACGGGTGGCTGCATCGTCTTTATCGGCAGCGTCGCCGCCCAGCGTCCGTCGCCGGGCACCGCCGCCTATGGCGCAGCCAAGGCCGGCGTGGTGGCCCTGGTCACCTCGCTGGCGGTGGAGTGGGCGCCCAAGGTCCGGGTGGTCACCGTCAGTCCGGGCCTGGTGCTGACCGACCAGGCTCACCTGCACTACGGCAGCGAGGCCGGCGTCGCCGCGGTCAGCGCCGGCATTCCCGCCGGACGCATGGCGGCGGCCGAGGATATCGCCAACGCCTGCCTGTACATCGCCTCGCCCCTGGCCAGCTACGCCAGCGGTTGCAACCTGCTGCTGCACGGCGGCGGCGAGCGACCGGCTTTCCTCGGTGCGGCGCAGGCCACGCCCACCTGATCGACCCCACGGCGGCGCCACCCGGTGGCCGCCCTCACTTTGCAGGAGACGACTGTGGCTGATCCACAATTGCTGTCCAACGTGCGCGCCCTGGTGGGGCGCCAATACGGTCGGGTGTATGCCTGGGACGAAGTCAACGCGCCGATGATCCGCCAGTGGTGCGAGATCATGGGCCTGGAGAACCCGCTCTACACTGATCCGGCCGCTGCGCTGCAAGGCCCGCATGACGGCATCGTCGCGCCGCCGGCGATGCTCCAGGTGTGGACCATGGAAGGCCTGCACGCCAACAACTATCCGCCGGGCTCCACCGACGAAAACCCCTATGAAGTGCTCAAGCTGTTCGAGGAACACGGCTACGCCTCGGTGGTCGCGGTGAACTCGGAACTGACCTTCCAGCGCCCGGTGCACCTGGGCGAGCGGCTGTACTACACGACCCGGCTGGACGCGGTGGGCGACGAGAAGACCACCGCCCTGGGCACCGGCTTCTTCGTCACCCTGGTGATGAGCCACTTCGTCGAGAAACCCGAGGGCGACGAGCCGGTGGGCGAGCTGCTGTTCCGCGTCTTCAAGTTCCGCCCGGCCAATCCGCAGCCCGCGGCCAAGCCGGCCGAGGCGCTGGCCAAGCCCAAGCGTCCGCTGCCGGGGATGAGCGACGACACCCGGTTCTTCTGGGAAGGCTGCGCCGAAGGCAAGCTGCTGATCCAGCGTTGCACCGCCTGTTCGACCCTGCGCCATCCGCCGGCGCCGGTGTGCATCCAGTGCCACAGCTTCGACTGGGACACCGTGCAGGCCAGCGGTCGCGGCAGCCTGTATTCCTTCGTCGTCATGCACTACCCGGAAGTCCCGCCGTTCGATCACCCCAACCCCATCGGGCTGATCGAGCTGGAGGAGGGCGTGCGCCTGGTCGCCGGGTTGACCGGCGTGCAGCGTGACGAACTGAAGATCGGCCAGCGCCTGCAGGTGGAATTCCAGACCTTCGACGAACAGCAGACCTTGCCGCTGTTCCGTCCCGTGGCCGAGCCGGAGTAAGCGCCCATGGATTTCGAATTGAGCGAAGACCAGCGCGCCATCGAGCAGATGGCCGACAGCCTGTTCGTCGATTACTGCAACGATGACGCCATGCGCCAGTGGGACACCCGCGGCGAACCGATGATGGCGGCACTGTGGGACCTGTGCCGGGAAACCGGCCTGCATGCCTTGGCAATTCCCGAATCCGCGGGCGGCAGCGGCCTGGGCATGACCGAATTGATGCTGGTGCTGCAAGCCCAAGGCCGTGGCCTGGGCCAGGTGCCGCTGTGGCGGCATCAGTTGGCGGCGGCGACCCTGGCGACCTTTGCCAGCGACGCCTACCCGGCCTGGATCGAGCGGGCGGCCAGCGGCGAGGCGTTGCTGAGCCTGTCGCTGGAAGGCATCAACGCCGCCTGCGGCATCGAGCTGGAGGCCACGCCCAACGGCGCCGTCTGGCAGGTCAACGGCCGCGTCGCCGCCTTGCCGCTGGCGGCGCAATCCGGCGCCGCGTTGGTGCCGGTGCTGCTGCATGGTCAGCCCCGGCTGATGCTGCTGGAACTGCAATCAGCCAACGTGCACCTGACCCCGGCGGTGATGACCCACGGCGAGGCGGTGGCCGATGTGCGGGTCGAGGGCCTCAGCGTCAGCCACCTGCTGCCGGTGGACGCCCTGGACTGGCTGGAATCCCGCGCCATCGCCGCCCAGGCGGCGCTGCAACTGGGGGTCAGCCAGGAACAGATCCGCCGCACCGTCGAGTACGTCAGCGAGCGCCAGCAGTTCGAACGGCGCATCGGCAGCTTCCAGGCGGTGCAGATGAGCATGGCTGACGCGCACATCGCCCTCGAAGCCTTGCGCAGCAGCCTCTGGCAGCTCTGCTACCGCCTTGACGCCAGGCTGCCGGCGCCGTCGGAAGCGCTGGCCACGGCGTGGCTGGCCTGCGAGGCCGGTCACCGCATCGGCCATGTCGCGCAGCACGTGCATGGCGGCATCGGTGTCGACCTGACCTACCCGATCCACCGTTTTCTCTACTGGAGCCGCGCCCTGGGCCTTGCCCTCGGCGGATCGGCGGCATGCCTGGAACGTCTCGGCGACTGGCTGAGCGATAACGACAAGCTGGGATGGAAATATGACCTTGAAGAACACCAAGCGCTTTGAAGACGTGCGTCCCGGCGAGTTGCTGCCGGAGCTGGCGGTGCCCATCACCGTGCCGCTGATTGCCGGCGGGGCGATCGCCACCCGCGACTACTTTCCCGGCCACCACGACCTGGACGCCGCCCGTGAACTGGGCTCGCCCCACGTGTTCATGAACATCCTCACCACCAATGGCCTGGTGCAGCGCTTCGTCGAGGCCTGGGCCGGCCCGCTGGCACGCTTCGCGTCGCTGAAGATCAAGCTCGGGGTGCCCAACTACCCCGGCGACTGCATGACTTTCAGTGGCAGCGTGACCCACCTCGATCCTGAAACCCGCACGGTCGAAGTGACCCTTGGCGGCAAGAATTCCATGGGCAACCACGTGACCGGCACGGTCGCGCTGGTCCTGCCCTGACAGCCGGAGACACTGTCATGACGCAATCGTCGATTTCCGGGCGCGCCGCCATTGTCGGACTGGGCGCGACCGAGTTTTCCAAGAATTCCGGGCGCACCGAACTGCGCCTGGCCATGGAAGCCACCCTCGCGGCGCTGCAAGACGCCGGCATCGATCCATCGGAAGTGGAGGGCTTCAGCTCCTACTCGGTGGACAAGGTGCCGGAGTACGAAATCGCCCGGCTGCTGGGCTGCAAGGACGTCAAGTTCTTCTCCCAGGTGCCCCATGGCGGCGGCGCCGCCTGCGCGCCGATCCTCCACGCGGCGATGGCCGTGGCCACCGGCGTGGCCAAGGTGGTGGTGGTTTACCGGGCAATGAACGAACGTTCCTGGTACCGCTTCGGCAGTGGCAGCTACGGCTTCGCCTCGACGCCGATCTTCGAGAACGTCAATTACGGCTGGTACATGCCCCACGGCTTCCACACCCCGGCAGCCTGGGTCGGCATGTTCGCCCAGCGCTACATGCACACCTATGGCGCCACCTCCGAGGACTTCGGCCGGGTCGCGGTGGCGGTGCGCGATTTCGCCGCGACCAACCCCAACGCGTTCTTCTACAACAAGCCGATCACTCTTGAAGAACACCAGGCCTCGCGCTGGATCTGCGAGCCGCTGCACCTGTTGGACTGCTGCCAGGAGTCCGACGGCGCGGTGGCCCTGGTCATCACGTCGGCCGAGCGCGCCCGCGACCTGCGGCAGAAACCGGTGACCATCAAGGCCGGCTCCCAGGGCATCAGCAGCGGCCAGCAAATCATGACCTCGTTCTACCGCGACGACATCACCGGCCTGCCGGAGATGGGCGTGGTCGCCCGCGAGCTGTATCGCCAGTCCGGCCTCGGCCCGGAGGCGATCCAGACCGCGGTGATCTACGACCACTTCACCCCGTTCGTGCTGCCGCAACTGGAAGAATTCGGTTTCGCCCCGCGTGGCGAGGCCAAGGAATTCATCCGCGCCGGCCACCACGCCCGTGGCGGCAAGCTGCCGATCAACACCCACGGCGGGCAACTGGGCGAGGCCTATATCCACGGCATGAACGGCGTCGCCGAAGCGGTGCGCCAGGTGCGTGGCACGGCGGTGAACCAGGTGGCGGACGTCGAGAACGTGCTGGTCACCGCCGGCACCGGCGTCCCCACCAGCGGCCTGATTCTCGGCGCGGCCTAAGGAGCAGTCCATGTTCGTCGACCTCACCCCCGAACAACACGCCCTGCGCCGCACGGTGCGCGACTACTTCCAGGCCCTGATGACCCCCGAGCTGCGTGAGCAACTGCGCGGCAAGGAGGGCGGCGAGCTGTTTCGCCAGACCATCCGCCAGATGGGCCGCGACGGCTGGCTGGCGGTGGGCTGGCCCAAGGCCCATGGCGGCCAGGGCTACGCCGCCACCGAGCAGTTGATCTTCTTCGAAGAGGCGAATATCGCCGGCGCGCCATTGCCGTTCGTGACCATCAGCACCGTCGGCCCGGCGCTGATGGAACATGGCAGCGCGCTGCAGAAGGAGCGCTTCCTGCCTGGCATCGCCGCCGGTGAAATCATGTTCGCCATCGGTTATTCCGAGCCGGATGCCGGCAGCGACCTGGCGGTGCTGAAGACCAGCGCCCGGCTCGACGGCGACAGCTTCGTGGTCAACGGCAACAAGCTGTGGACCTCCGGCGCCGAATCCGCCGATTTCATCTGGCTGGCGGCGCGCACCGACCCGAACCTGGCGCGGCACAAGGGCGTGTCGATCCTGATCCTCGACACCACGCTGCCGGGCTTTTCCAGCACAGTGATCCCGACCACCAGCAACCCCACGGCGGCCACCTACTACGACAACGTGCGGGTGGCGAAGGACATGCTGGTGGGCGAGCTGAACGGCGGCTGGAAGCTGATCACCGCGCAGCTCAACCACGAACGGCTGGGCCTGGGGTCGTGGTCGGACAAGGTTGCCGGGCTGTTCCGCCGCATTTACTTGTGGGCCAGGGCCCGTGACGAGCAGGGCCGCCGGGCGATGGACAAGGCCTGGGTGCGCAGCTCGCTGGCCGAATGTTATGCGCGGCTGGAAGCCATGCGCCTGATCAACCTGCGGATCGCCGCCAACCTGGAGCACGAGCGCATGGACGTGGCGCTGAGCTCGACCACCAAGGTCTACGGCTCGGAATCGGCCATCGAGATCCTGCGCCGGTTGTCCGCGGTGGTCGGCGCCAACGGTTCGTTGCGTTCCGGCTCGGCCGCCGCGGCCTTGCACGGCGAGCTGGAATACGAGCTGCGTGCCTCGGTCACCCTGACCTTCGGCGGCGGCACCAATGAAATCCAGCGCGAACTGATCGCCCAGTTCGGCCTGGGCATGCCGCGCACCCAGCGCTGAGCCAACCACAACAACAATAACCAGCCCCGGGTCAGGCCCGGGGCGAGGGTCAAGTCATGAGCACGATTGAGCAATTCAGGCATGAAACCCGCGCCTGGCTGGAGGCCAACTGTCCGCCGTCGATGCGCACCGCCATGGGCGAAGGCGACGTGGTCTGGGGCGCCCGCGAGCCGCAGTTTCCCAGCGAAGACGCGCGACTGTGGTTCGAACGGATGCGCGACAAGCGCTGGTTCTGCCCGGAATGGCCCGAGGAATACGGCGGCGCCGGGCTGAACCCGGAGCAACTGGCGGTGCTGGAAAGCGAGATGCGCCGCCTCAAGTGCCGGCCGCCGCAGATCAACCTGGGCATCTGGATGCTCGGCCCGGTGCTGCTGGCCTACGGCAGTGACGAACAGAAACGCAGCCTGCTGCCGCCCATGGCCCGTGGTGAAACCCGCTGGTGCCAGGGCTTCTCCGAGCCGAACGCCGGTTCCGACCTAGCCGGCCTGAAGATGGCCGCGCGCGACGCCGGCGACCATTTCGTGGTGGACGGCAGCAAGATCTGGACGTCCTACGGCGACAAGTCCGACTGGATGTACGCGCTGGTTCGCACCAACACCAGCAAGCCCAAGCACGAAGGCATCAGCCTGATCGTGCTGGACATGCGCAGCGCCGGGGTGAACGCCGTGCCGATCGACCTGATCAGCGGCAAGTCGGCGTTCTGCCAGGTGTTCTTCGATGGCGTGAAAGTACCGAAAAGCCAGTTGATCGGCCCGCTGGACGGTGGCTGGAACCTCGGCAAGTACCTGTTGCAGCACGAACGCAAGGCCATGTCGAAATTCGGCGAGATCAGCCTGCCGTCGCATTTCGACCTGCCGGCGCTGGTCCGCGAGTACCTGCCGCAGCCCGAGAGCCAGGGCGAACTGGCCTTGCAGGCGCGTGCCGTGGCCTGCGCGATGAACGAACAGGCCTACAACCTGACCGTGCAACGGATGGCCGAGGAAGCACGAGGCGGCGACGACGTCAGCGGCCTGATGGCGATCATGAAGCTGGTCCACACCGAGCAGGAGCGCGACAAGTTCGAAGTGCTGCTCGACATCCTCGGCGGCCACGCCCTCGGCTGGCAAAGCGAGGCCTTCGACGAGCGCCAGTTGGCGGTGACCCGCGGCTGGCTCAACAGCTACGCCCTGACCATCTCCGGGGGCGCCTCGGAAATCCAGCTCAATGTCATCGCCAAGCGCGTGCTTGGCCTGCCTGACGCGAAAAAAGGAGCGACGGCATGAACCTGCGTTACAGCGAAGAACAGCGCCTGCTCGCTGACAGCGCCCGCGACTTCCTCGCCGCGCGCAGCCCGGTGGCCGCCCAGCGGCGCTTGCGCGACGAAGGCGCGGGACAGGGCTTCGATGCGCAACTGTGGCAGGACGCGGTCAACCTGGGCTGGAGCGCGATTCCCTTCCCCGAAGACCTCGGCGGCCTGGCATTCGGCTGCATGGGCCTGGGGCCGGTGTTCGAGTCCATCGGTCACAACTTGTCGGCGACCCCGCTGCTGTCCAGCGTGGTCCTCGGCGGTTCGCTGCTGCACTTGGCCGGCAACGCCGAGCAACAGCAGCGCTGGTTGCCGGGGCTGATCGCCGGCGGTTTGCGTCTGGCGCTGGCGGTGGATGAGCGCGCCCGGCACAAGCCGCTCGACACCTGCCTGAGCGCCGTGGCCGAAGGCGACGGCTATTGCCTGGACGGCGACAAATACTGGGTGGTGGACGGCAACGGCGCCGATGCCTTTATCGTCGCCGCGCGCACCTCGGACAACGCCGGGCAGGCGGCGGGCATCAGCCTGTTCCTGCTGCCGGCCGACACCCCGGGCCTGATCTGCAGCGCCTTGCCGCTGATCGACGCGCGCAACAGCGCTCGCCTGCAATTGCAGCAGGTGCGGGTCGGCCGCGTTGCGTTGCTCGGCGAAGCGGGGCAGGGTTGGGCACTGCTCGACGCGGTCCTCGACCGTGGCCGCGCCTGCCTGGCGGCGGAACTGCTGGGCATCGCCGAGCACCTGTTCCACACCACCCTCGATTACCTCAAGACGCGGGTGCAGTTCGACGCGCCTATCGGTTCGTTCCAGGCCCTGCAGCATCGCGCGGCGCGGCTCTATGTCGATCTGGCCCTGGCCCGCAGCGCGGTGATGGCCGGGCTTTCGGCGCTGGACGACGACAACCTCGACGCCGCCGCCTGTGGCCGCCTGGTCAGCCTGGCGAAATGGAAGGCCGGTGACACCGCGCTCAAGGTCGCCAACGAGGCGGTGCAGATGCACGGCGGCATCGGCGTCACCGACGAACTGGACGTCGGCCTGTACCTCAAGCGGGTACGGGTGGCCCAAGCCTGCCTCGGCGACCGGGATTTCCATTGCGAGCGCTACTGGGCCCTCGACCCGGCCCGCGCCTGACGTTCAGGAGAACGACACATGAGCATTGAACAGTGGCGCACGGCGTGGGAGCAGTTGACTGCCGCAGGCGCGCCGTTTGAAGTGGTGACCCCGGCGGACGGCGCGCCGCGTTACTTTCGTCACGCGGCGCGGACCCTGCAGGAGGTGATCGACGCGGGGCGGGTGCATGGCGAGCGCGAGTTCCTGGTCTGGCAAGACCAGCGCCTGAGCTTCGCCGGTTTCTTCGATCAGGTCGATCGCCTGGCCGGGCAATTGATTGCCCGCTTTGGCCTGCAACCCGGCGAGCGGGTGGCGATCGCCATGCGCAACCAGCCGGCGTGGCTGGTGGCGTTTGCCGCGATCCAGCGCTGCGGCGCGGTCTGCGTGCCGCTCAACAGTTGGGGCCTGCGCGATGAATTGCTGCATGGCCTGGAAGACAGCGGCGCCGGCTTGTTGCTGTGCGACGAGCCACGCCTGGCGCTGCTGCGCGATGACCTCACGGCGCGGCAGCGGACCACCCTCGTGGTCGGCCTGGCATCCGCGGCGGGGCTGCCCGATTACTGCTTCCGCTACGAAGACCTGCTGGCCGCCGAGGCATTGGTGGTGCCGGCGGTGCCGGTGGAGCCGCACGCGCCTGCGATGATCCTCTACACCTCCGGCACCACCAGCCGGGCCAAGGGCGCGCTGTCCAGCCACCGCGCGGTGTGTCAGGCGCTGGCGGCGCTGGATTTCCAGAGCGCCTTCTGCGCCCTCAGTTCACCGCAACGAATCGCCCGGGTGATCGACAGCGGCTTTGCGCCGACCTCGCTGATGGCGGTGCCGCTGTTCCATGTCAGCGGCCTGCATGCGCAGTTTCTCTCGGCGCTGCGCGGCGGCCGGCGCCTGGTGTTGATGTACAAGTGGGACGTCGAGCGGGCCATCGACCTGATCCGTGACGAGCGTTGCACCCAGTTCAACGGCGCGCCGGTGATGATGCAGCAACTGCTGGCCTCGCCGCGCTTCGGCGGTGCCGACACCGCCAGCCTGTTCGGCCTCGGCCTGGGCGGCGGCGCGTCATCCGCCGGGCTGCTCGGCGACATGGCCCGGCGCAAGCCCGACGTGATCGGCGGCAGCGGTTACGGCCTGACCGAAAGCAATGGCATCGGCGCCGCGATCGGCGGCGATCCGTTCCTCTACAAGCCGGCGAGTTGCGGCTGGCCGCTGCCGATCGTCGAGGTGCGCATCGGCGACAGCCCGGCACACCCCGTGCCCAACGGCCAGCCCGGACTGATCTGGCTGCGCTCGCCGACCTTGATGAGCGGCTACTGGAACCAGCCCGTGGCCAGTGCCGAGACCCTTTGCGACGGCTGGCTGAACACCGGCGATATTGGCTACCTCGACGACGAAGGGTTTCTCTGCATCAGCGGACGGGTCAAGGAATTGATCAACCGCGGCGGCGAGAAAATCTCGGCGGCGGAAATCGAAGCGTGCATCAGCGAGATGCCGGGCGTCGAGGACGCGGCGGTGTTTGCCGTGCCGGACCCGTTGCTGGGGGAGGCGGTGGCACTGGTCATCCAGGGCGCGCGCCTGCCTTCGGTCCAGGACGCCCAGTTGTTCATCGCCGCGCGGCTGGCCGGGTACAAGGTGCCAGCGCATGTGTACCGGGTAACGGAGGCACTGCCGAGGAATGCGACCGGGAAGGTGCTCAAGGCGGAGTTGAAGCAGCGGATTTCTGGTTGATAAACCGCAATTTCTTAGTCTTTCCGGACGATGTTTCCTACCCCGGAAAACCAACAATGAAGCACATCCGAAAGGCTTATCAGCGAAGGAGGCAATACATGAAAACAACAAGAACAGGTGTCATGCTCGCGGTCGCTCTCACTGCCAACTGCATGGCTATTGCTGGCGCATGCGCCGCTGTATCGCCCGACGAGGCTGCCCGCCTGGGCAAGGACCTGAACTGTGTTGGCGGCGAAGTGGCCGGCAACGCCGAAGGCACCATCCCGCCCTACACCGGCAAGTACCTGGGCGAAGTGCCGGGCTGGAACCACGTGAAATTTTCCGGCGACCAGCCGGTCGATCCCTACGCCGATGAAAAGCCGATCCTGGTGATCACCGCGGCCAACATGAGCCAGTACGAGTCGCACCTGACCGAGGGGCAGAAGGCGCTGCTGAAGAAATACCCGACCACCTACAAGATGAACATCTACCCCGGCCACCGCGATTTCCGCTACCCGGACTACGTGTGCAAGCGGGCCATGTCCAACGCTCTCAACGCCAAGCTGGTGAATGACGGCCTGGGTATCGAGGGCCTTGGCCAGGTGCCGTTCCCGATTCCGAAGAACGGCATGGAAGTGCTGTGGAACCACCAGCTTCCGGCCCGGGCCTACACCGAGGAAAAAATCTCCGACCTCGCCTCGGTCCTGCCCAACGGCAGCATCGGCTGGGGCCGGGCCCACGCCCGCAACCTGTCGCAGGCCAACTCGCCGACCGTGGAACCGAAGACCGAGGACGGCGTCCAGGCCATGAGCTACAACACCACCCTCAAACCGGCCCGCGACAACGGCGTGATCAGCATCGCCCACGAGCCCTACAACTTCGTCACCTCGTCGCGCCAGGCCTGGTCCTACAGCCCGTCGACCCGGCGTGTGCGGCAGATGCCCGGCTACGGCTACGACCAGCCGATGATTGGCACCAACGGCACCATGACCGTGGACGAAGACCGCCTGTTCAACGGCGCGCCCGAGCGTTACACCTGGAAGCTGCTGGGCAAGCGTGAAATCTACAGCCCGGCCAACGCCTTCAAGGCCAACTCGGCGAGCTACAAGTACAGCGACATTCTGACGCCCAACCATCCGAACCCGGATGTCATGCGCTATGAGTTGCGCCGGGTCTGGGTGGTGGAAGCGGACCTGAAGGAGGGCTTCCGTCACGTCTATGGCAAGCGCGTGCTGTTCATCGACGAAGACACCTGGAACGCCGTGATGGCCGACAACTTCGATGCCCGCGGGCAACTGTGGAAGCACGCCATGATCAACTACTACTACCACCCCGACATGAGCGGCTGGCAGGCCGGCTCGCAGTTCTTCATGGACCTGAACTCCGGGCAGTACACCGGCTACGGCATGACCAACGAAGCGAAGAAGGGGCCGATCCTCAACGAAGGCAAGTACAGCCCGGATATGTACACCGCTGATGCGGCGCGGGCGATTGGGCGGTGATTTGATCTGCTGTTGAGTGTTGTTTTTGAGCCCTGCCGGGAATTGGCGGGGCTTTTTTTTGGGTTTTACTGAGGGGCGACTAGGCGCTAGTCGATAGCTTTATCAGCGCTCTCAAGATCGAGCGCCGCCCGCGCGGCGCATCGCGAGCAAGCTCGCTCCTACATTGGTTGCAACGTGCCATGGCCTGTCAGAAGGGTGTTGCCCTCCTTTGGCGATTGGCGATGAACCGCAGGGAGGCTGTCGTACAAACAAGGCAGTCAACCATGGCCTGACAGACATAGGTACGTTGCAAACCACTGTAGGAGCGAGCTTGTCGGGGCGCCGAACCGTCGCGATGCGCCGCGCGGGCGGCGCTCGATCTAACCGGCACTGGAAAACTTCCGACATGCACTAACCCCACCCAACCCCCAAAGAAATTGCTTGTTAAAAAATTCACCTGTACCGTCGCGCCCCTGCGCAGGCAGGATTCGCGCGCATCGCAGTAGAGAAGCCTTGGGTAGCGGGAAACCCGCACCCTTGACACGCGCGACATCGCTCTTTCGAGAGTCGATCAATATCGAGACCCCCGCCGACGGCACCGACGTGTACTGCATGTTCGGCGCGCTGAGAGCCGCGTCCGCGCAGGCGGTGGTTGAGCACGAAATCACCACCCTGGCCGACAACGTGATTCACGCCGTTGAAGCCTTCGAAGACCATTTTGACGTTTGAGTACAAGGGTTCGTCCATGAGCATGTGGAAAAAACTGGTGACCGCCCTGCGTGGCGGCGCCTCGGAAGTTGGTGAAGCGATCATCGACGCCAACGCCATTCGTATCCTCGAGCAGGAACAGCGCGACGCCGACGCGGCGCTGGTCAAGGCGCGCAACGGCCTGATCGAGATCAAGGCCAAGCACAAGCTGGCTCTGCAACGTATCGCCGGCCTCGAAGGCGATGTCGCCAGTTGGGAAGGCAAGGCCATCGCCGCGCTGAACGCGGATCAGGAAGGCCTGGCCACCGAATGCGCGGGCCGCGTCGCGGAAGTCGAGGCGCAATTGGTTCAGGAGCGCGAGATGGCCAGCCAGTTCGGCCGTCAGGTCGACCTGCTGCAAGCGCAGATCATCGAAGCCGAAAGCCGCCTCAAGGGCATCCGCCAGCAAACCGAAATGGCCAAGGCCCGCGAGACCGTGCAGCAAGCCCGTATCGCAACCGCCAGCGCCACCGGCGGTGCCAACGGCAAGGTGGAAACCGCGGTCAACTCGCTGGCGCGGATCAAGCAGCGCCAGGACGAGCAGGACGCCAAGCTGGACGCCGCCCGCGAACTGGCCGAAGTGTCCAGTGGCGATGATCTGGAGCGTCGTCTCCAGGACGCCGGCATCGGCGCCAAGACTGGCGGTGCAAGTGATGTGCTGGCACGCTTGAAAGCCAGGCAGCAAGGTAGCGCCACCGTCGAGTGACAGTGCGCGCGAGGGCATGCGGAGTGATCCGCCTGCCCTTTTTTCATGGCCTGGATTCTAAGGTGACCCATGGCATTCGGTAATCGGCTGCGCGTCGTGCTCGGCCTGGGCGTGTTGCTGGTGGTCGTGCAAGTGCTCAACTGGCTGAGCGGCTACGCCCTGGTGCAGTTCGGCATTGTTCCGAGAACCCTGCACGGACTGGTGGGCGTGGCGTTTGCGCCGTTCCTGCATGGCTCCCTTGCGCACCTGTTGAGCAATCTCCTGCCATTCATGGTGCTGAGCTGGCTGGTGTTGAGCGAAGGGCTGTCGCGCTTTATCCGGGTGGCGCTGTTGATCGCCGTGATCGGTGGCGTGCTGGTCTGGGCGCTGGGACGTACCAGCGTGCATGTCGGCGCCAGCGGGGTGATCTTCGGTTTGTGGAGCTATCTGCTGGCCCGCGCCTGGTATCAGCGCAGCCTGGCGAGCGTGTTGGTCGCGCTGGGGGTGCTGGTGGTGTATGGCGGGCTGGTGTTCGGCTTGCTGCCGGCGCGCGGGGTGTCGCTTGAGTCGCACCTCGCCGGGGCATTCGCCGGCATCTTCGCCAGTTGGCTGATGCATTCGAAAAGACTGCTGGCACACGGCACGAACTGACGTAATAAAGGACCATTGAATGAGTTGGATAAAACGCCTGCTGGGGATGCAGGCTCCGCTGCCCGCGAAAGCGGACGGCCGCCCGGCGATGGGGCCCCAGGCTCCGCTGGGCCTGGCATCCGGGCGTATGCTTTGCCTGGATTCGAAACTCGCGCTGTTGCTGGCGGACGCGTCCAGCGTCGTCGTCCCGGAGGATGAAAAGGTCTGGGCCACCGGCACTGTCGATCTCGGCCAGGGCACGCGCCTCGAGCGCTTCTACCTGGACAACGAGGATTACTTCCTGCAGGTGGTGATGCACGGCAATGGCGCCGATGACATCGAAGACATCATCCTGTTCGGCTATCACCAGGTCACCACCATCGCCAGCCGTGACGAACTGCTGCGCCTGACCGGCCCGGATTCGAAGGTCGGCCTGCCGTTCTTCGAACTGGACGGCGTCGAGTACCAGCGCCAGTGGGGCTCGGAAGACGGCCAGACCGAGCTGGTGCCAATGCTCGAACGGGTCAGCAACCCCGAGGCCAGCTATCAGGTCCGTCATCGCGGCATGCTCTACGCCCGTGACCTCGAACTGACCCACCGCCGCGAATTCCTGCTGTTTTCCGTCGAGGAAGACGAGGAGGGCAATGTCGCCCTGTCGTCCGCCATCGGCGTCACGCTGCAACTCACCGATATCACCGTCATCTGACAAGGAAGCACCATGCTTGAAGCACTCCGTATGTCGCTCAACGCGACCGCCGTATTCGGATTCGTTCTTTATATCGTCGTCGCCGTGGCGCTGTTCGCGCTGTTCCAGTTCCTCTACACCCGGATCACCCCGCACAAGGAGTTCGAGCTGATCCGCGAGAACAACCCGGCGGCGGCGATTGCCCTGGGTGGCTCGCTGATCGGTTTCGCCCTGCCGGCCAGCAATATCATTTCCTACAGCGTCAGCGTGGTGGACTTCGTGGTCTGGGTGCTGATCGCTGCGGTCGTGCAACTGCTGGCCTTCGTCGGCACCGGCCTGGTGCTCAAGGGCCTGGCGGCGCGGATTGCCCGTGGTGAACTGGCCGCGGCGATCTACGCAGCGTCCGTCGCCATCAGCGTCGGCTTCCTCAACTCGGCCTGCATGACCCCAGCAGCCTGAACCCCAAGGAGAAGCCCATGAGAGCCCGTAGTTCCGCAAAACTGCTGCTGGCCAGCGCGCTGCCCCTGGCGATCAGTGGCTGCAGCGACCCCGAGCAGACCGTCACCTACTCGCTGAAAAGCAACTTCAAGAACGTCCAGGCCTGCGTCGACGCCAGCTTCCCGGCGGACGTCTGCTCCGACGCCTATATCCAGGCGATGGTCGATCACCGCCAGGTCGCGCCGACCTACGACGATCAAGCTGCCTGTGATGCCGACTTCATCGAGGGCTATTGCCAGCCCACTTCCGACGGCAAATACATGCCGCAACTGGCCGGTTTCGAGCTGGCCATGAGCGGTGATATGCCCAAGGATCAGATGGAGCAGGTGCAACAGCAGGCCCAGCAACAGGCCGCGCAGTCGGGCGGCAGCGGTCTCGGCAACGGTGTCGCTGCGGCGGCCACCGGTGCGCTGGCCGGCATGTTGATCGGCCAGGCGATGAGCAACCGCAGCGTGCCACGCTACCAGTCGCAGCCGGTCTACCAGAGCCGCGATAGCCGCGGCGCCTATCAGACCTCGACCTTGTCGAAGCAGATCGAGCAGGGCAAAACTTTCAGCCGCTCGACCCAGGCCCGTCGCGACGACAGCGGCAGCTACAGCAGCTCGACCCTGGGCCGCAGCCTCGGCACCTCGAACAGCCGTTCCGCCAGTTCTTCCAGCTACAACTCCAACGTCGGCTCGACCATCTCCCGCGGCGGTTTCGGCCAGCAGGCCACGGCCCGCAGCGGCTGGAGCGGCAAGCGCTCGTCCGGCTACAGCTTTGGTGGTTGAGGGAGCCCGGCGGTGAAAAAGATCAGTATCGAAGAGCGCCCGGACTGGCGTCGGACCGTCGAGGCCGAAGGCTTCGACTTTCACACCATCGACGGCGAACGCTACTGGGATGAGCGCGGCTACTACCTGTTCAGCGAGGCGCAGATCAGTCGCGACATCGAGGCGCCGACCAAGGCCGTGCACGAGCTGTGCATGGACGCGGTGGAGCGGGTGGTGCACAGCGAGGAATTGCTGACCCGCCTGGCGATCCCGCCGGCGTTCTTCGATCTGGTCCGCGATTCGTGGCGCGAAGGGCATCCGCACCTTTACGGCCGTTTCGACTTCAGCTACGACGGCAGCGGCCCGGCCAAGTGCATCGAAGCCAACTACGACACGCCGACCAGCCTGCTGGAAGCGGGTTCGGTGCAGTTGCTCTGGCTGGAAAGCCAGATCGCCGCGGGTGTGTTACCGGCGTCGGCGACGCAGTTCAACACTATTGCCGAAGACCTGGTGCAGGCGTTCTCCGCGTTTCCCACGCAAGGGCCGTTTCACTTCTCGGCGATGTCCGGCTCGGTGGAAGACCGCGGCACCACCGATTTCCTGCGCAAGATGGCGGCGCATGCCGGCATCGATGCGCGGCATATCGATATCGAGGACATCGGCCTGCGCGACGGTCGCTTTGTCGACCTCGACGGCCAGTGGATTCAGCGGCTGTTCAAGCTGCATGCCTGGGAGCACATCTTCCACGAGGCATTCGGCAAGGCGGTGCCGGGCTGCGATACCCAGTTCGTCGAGCCGGCGTGGAAATCCATCATCAGCAACAAGGGCATCCTCGCCTTGCTGTGGGAGTTCCATGAGGGACACCCGAATCTGCTGCCAGCCTTCGTTGATCGCGAACCGCAACGGCCGGTGCCTGCCGGCTGGGTGCGCAAGCCGTATTTTTCCCGCGAAGGCGCCAATATCGAATTGCGCACCCGCGAGGGTGAGTTCGTTGCCGAGGACGGGCCGTATACCGATGCGCCGTTCATCCTCCAGGAATTCGTGCCGCTGCCGCGGTTTGGCGACAGCTATACGTTGCTGGGTTCGTGGGTGATCGGGGATGTGGCGTCGGGGATCGGGATTCGCGAGGACGACAGTTTGATCACCAAGGATACGAGCCGGTTTTTGCCGCATGTGGTGATGGATTAGTCGGATGTCCTCATCGCGGGTTGTTCACGGCATGGTGTTTTCCTGCAGCCCACTGCGCTAGCATCGACGCTTTCGCAATCGGAAGGGGACGCCGTTGGACTCATTGACCCAGGCCGTTTTGGGCGCAGCGCTTCAGGGCACTGTGCTCGGCAAGGTGCAGGGCCGCCGCTCCCTGCTGTATGGCGCGATGCTCGCGACGCTGCCGGATCTGGACGTGGCCATCCGCTACGCCGACCCGGTGTCGAAGATGACGTTCCATCGCGGTTTTTCTCATTCACTCTTCGTGCTCACCGGGCTGGCGCTGTTGCTGACCTGGCTCACTATGCTGGTGGTACGCAGGCGACGCCCCGACGCGGGCTACAGCGGGCCGCGGGTGTTTCTCGCGTACTGGCTGGTGTTGGTCACCCACCCGTTGCTGGATGCCTTCACCGTCTACGGCACGCAACTGTTGTGGCCGTTCCAGCCGACGCCGCAAAGCTGGGCCGCGGTGTTCATCATCGATCCGGTCTACACCCTGCCATTGCTGGCGGGCGTGATCTACGCCGTGGCAAAGGGCATGACCGGCCGTGTCAGGGCGGTGCTCACCGGCCTGTTGCTGTTCAGCACCGCTTACCTGGGCTTCGGCCTGCTGTCGAAGAACATCGCCGAACAACGTTTCCACTCCGCCTTGCGGGCCCAGCAGATCGAAGTCACGCAACTGCGCGCGGTGCCGATGCCATTCAATACGCTGCTGTGGCGGGTCATCGCGAAAACCCCGGACGGGCATTACTACGAAGGCGTCAGCGGCCTGTTCGACAGCG
This sequence comes from Pseudomonas sp. 20P_3.2_Bac5, assembly GCF_025466035.1. Classification (NCBI taxonomy): domain Bacteria; kingdom Pseudomonadati; phylum Pseudomonadota; class Gammaproteobacteria; order Pseudomonadales; family Pseudomonadaceae; genus Pseudomonas; species Pseudomonas sp. 20P_3.2_Bac5. The sequence goes on from NZ_JANLOA010000042.1 coordinate 67,409, forward strand.
AACCGCCGGAGTGGCAGCGCCAGCCGCTGAACCTCGATGCGGCGAAGGTGTTGCAGGATTCGCCGCTGCATGAGCGGCTGCGCTGGTTCACCGGGGACTGGTTGCGTTACGACGTGGTCGGCGATGCGCTGGTGGTCAGCGATCTGCGCATGGGCATTCCCGGTAATTACACCTTCCGGTTCCGCATGGCGGGGTGTGACGGCGAAGGCAACTGGCAGGTGCAGACGCCGGGTTCGTGGCCGGGAGCGGGGGTCGACTCGATCCGTAATCCCGAGGCGCTGAAGTTGATCCTGCACAGGATCGTCGAGCAGCAACCGCCGTTGCCGTTGGCACAGTGGACGCGCGAGTACCTGGACGGGCCGGCGCCGGCTGCGGGGTGTGCGGGGTAGCGGCGCTGTTCGCGAGCAAGCTCGCTCCTACAGATTTGGGGCGCCGACCAGTACCGTTTGCAAGTCCCGCTCCGGTATTTCCCAGACCAGCAGCTTCGGCGGGGTCTGGGCAAACGCCGGGCTGGCGAAGTACGCCGTGGCCGCACCCGAAAACTCACCCCCGTCCTTGGCGAAGTTGCCGATCGGCGCCGACAGCGCCTGTTGCAGGAATCCGGCGAAGTTGGAGTTGCGCGAGAACGAGGTGCCGATCAGTGCCAGGTTCGGCAGGTTGTCGTCACCGAACAGGTCGTCGAGGCTGTCCCCGGCGTTGTCGGCGTCCGGGGTCCCTTCGTTGATGGCGGATGCCGCCACCTGTTCTTGCTGCGGCTGCAGGTGCGCCGGCAGCCAGTCCAGCCCGGCCAGCCGCACCAGGTCGCCGGGGCGCGGCGCGGCGGGTTGCGGGCTGACGGCGAAGGTGCGCTTGGGCGTCGCTTCGATGCCCATGGCGGCAATTTTCTGGCTGACCGCGATGGCCGCGGCGCGGGCGCCGGCTTCGCTCCAGTGCGTGTCGAGGCGCAGGAAGGCCTCGGCGCCCAGCGGTTGCAGGGCCGGGGTGAGGTCGAGGACGGCGACGCTGGCGTTTTGCAGCGCGATGGTCCAGTCGCGAATCCGCAGCGCCAGGCTGGCCGGTCGCGGCAGGCCGCACAACTGGCTGGCGGCGATCCGGCTCTTGTCCGGCACCACGCTGACCAGCAATTCGATCCCGCGCTGTTTCAACTGATCACGCAGGGCGATCACCGCCTCGGCCTTGGCCCGGGCGTTGTCATCGCGGTGGCGGTTGATTTTGAGTTCGTCGCTGATGAACAGCCACTGTGGGCAGCCTTCACGCACCCGCGGGCCGGTGTCGCCGAGCGTCAGCCAACTGCCGCCGCGTTCCAGTTGCGCGGCTTTTTCCGGCAACGGCGCCTTGGCCAGTTCCTTGGCGATGCGGTGGGTGATCTCGCCTTCCAGCATCGCGTCGTTGGACAGCGGTTTGCCGGGCAGCAGTTCGAGCTTGCCGCTGACCACCAGCCAGCCACAGGACAGCAGGCCGGCGGCGAGAAACGCGGCCAGAGTGACGCCCGCCAGCGGGCTGGTGCGCAGGGCGATTTCGCTCGGCGGGGTCGGTGCCGTACTCGGCGGAGGCGTCTTGGTCGTCATCAGAACTGGAAGTACAGGAAGGGCACGGCATCACGGCTGGCGATCAACGAGAACGCCAACAGGAAACCGGCCACGGGCCAGAGGGCAGCCACCACCGCGTACAGCGCGCTGTGACCGAAACGTTGTTCGAGGCGCGCCTGGTACAGCGGCGCGACCACGCAGAACACGCCGAGCGCCGCCGCCAGGGCGTGCACCGGGCGCACCGTGGCGGCCAGCGCTTCACCCAGGGCGAAGGCGTGCAGGCCGAACTGGCCGGCGTACATGGACAGCGCGGTGTCGAAGTCCGGCGCGCGGAACAGGGTCCAGGCCAGGCAGACGAACAGCAGGGTCAGGGTGTGCGACAGCGCTTTCGGGATCGCCGGCAGGCTGGAGCGGTTCCAGGCTCGGTCGACGCACAGCGCCACGCCGTGGGCCGCGCCCCAGAGCAGGTAGTTCCAGCTATCGCCACCGTGCCAGAGGCCGGCGATGGCCATGGTCAGGAACAGGTTGCGGTAGGTGTTCCAGGTGCCGAAGCGGTTGCCGCCCAGGGCGATGTACAGGTAGTCGCGCAGCCAGCTCGACAGCGACAGGTGCCAGCGCCGCCAGAAGTCCTGAATGCTGCTGGCGAGGTACGGCCGGTTGAAGTTTTCCGGGAAATGGAAACCGAGCATCAGGCCCAGGCCGATGGCCATGGCGCTGTAGCCGGCGAAGTCGAAGAACAGTTGCAGCGAGTAGGCCAGGCAGCCCAGCCAGGCATCGAGGAACGACGGGTTCTCCAGGTGGAAGGCCACGTCCACCAGCGGCGACAGGGTGTCGGCCACCAGCACTTTCATGCACATGCCGATCATGAACCGGCGCGCGCCGAGGGAAAAATTCTGCCAGTTGAAGTAGCGCTGGTTCAGCTCGCGGCGCACCCAGTCATAGCGAATGATCGGGCCGGCGATGGAGTGGCCGAACATCGAGATGTAGGTGGCGAAGTTCACCAGGCTGCGTTCCACCGGCACGGTGTGACGGTGCACATCGACCAGATAGGAAATGGCCTGCAGCACGATGAACGACAGCCCCGCCGGCAACGCCACGCGCTGCCACTCCATCGGCAGCGCGCCGTAGTGGGTGATCAACTGGTTGTAGGTCGCGGCGAGGATGTTGGCGTACTTGTACCAGCACAACACCAGGGTGTTGAACACGATCAGCGCCGCCAGCAGCCGCAGGCGCCCCAGTGAGTCCTCGCGGCTGCGGTCCACCGCCAGGCCGCCGGCCCAGGCGATCACCGTCAGCACCACATGCAGCAGCAGGAACAGCGGGCTCAGCCAGCCATAGAAGAACCAGCTTCCCAGCAGCAGCACGAGGTTGCGCCCGCGCGCCGGGCTGAGCGCATAGACCAGCATGAACAGCGGCAGGAACAGGGTGAGGAACTCAAGTGAGGCGAAAACCATGGCGCAGCGGACGTCCTGTCAGTTGGACAACGTGTCGGTGGTGTTCAGCAGGCGCGGGCCTTCGGCGCCCGGCAGCAGCATCACGCTGTAGCGCTCGCCGGCCTTCAACTCGCCCAGGTCCAGCGGGTTGCCGACGTTGGCGTTGGCGCAGACCAGTTGCACCGAGAGCTTCACCGGGTTGATCGAGCGGCGCTGCACGCTGCCATCGGCGGCGTCCTTGAACAGGTCGGCGTTGCGACCGGCCGGGCGCAGGCCGGGGGCCTGGCACGCGGGGTCGAGGCTGATGAAGGCCAGCGAGGCTTTCAACGCGTTGAAGTCGTCCGGTTGCTCGCGCACCACGCGCTGGCTGATCTTGCCGCCGTCGTTGAAGGCGAACACCGTGGCGAATTCGCCCGGCGCGACCTGCAGGTCCAGCGCGGCGCTGGCGGCACCGTTGCTGAGGGTGCCCTTGATCGCCTTGTTGGCCGGCACCGGCAGGTAGGCCGAGACTTTCTGGCTGTCGTCCAGGTTGAGGCTGGCCTTGGAGCCGCTGGCTTCCATTTTCAGCACGCCCGGGGCGACGTTGACGAAGCGCAGAAACGCCGAATCTTCGCTCGGCCCGGTCGGGTACAGCGCGACGTCGGCGCTGGCGACGCCGGCCGCGAGGGCCAGCGGCAGGGCGGCGAGCAGTGCGGTCAAGCGGCTCATTTCTTCACGTCCTTGACCGCCGGGCTGGCCAGCAGTGCGTCGGTGATGGCCTTGCTCCAGCTGATGTAGCCCATGCTGGTCAAGTGCTGGCCGTCGATGGTGGCCCACTGGCCTTGCTTGGAGAACTTCAGCGAGTCGATGTAATCGCACGGGGCGACGTTGCTGGCGAGGAACTTCGAGGTCAGTTCGACGCGGGCGTAGGTCTTGCCGTACTTGCCGCCTTCGCTGCCCCAGTTCGGTCCGACCCAGACGCATTTGGTGCCGGCGTTCTTGATTTCCTTGGTCAGGCTGGTGGTCTGTTGCCAGATCCAGGTCTTCGGGAAGGCCGGCTTGGTGTAGTCGGCCATGGTGTCGCCCATGACCACCACGATCAGGTCCGGCTTGTCGGCGGCAATCAGTTGGCTGATCGGCTGGGTAGTGGCCTTGTTGCCGAGGACCACGGCCTTGTCTTTGTTGCGCCGCTCGGCGCCGCCGCATTCGCCCGGCGTGACTTTGGTCCAGTCCCCGGCCTTGGAGCCGCAGACGCCCAGCGAGTGCACTTGCGCGCCCTGTTGCACGAGGTTGTCGTGCAGGCTTTTGATCAGATAGTCCGGCGTTGCCAGGTGGCTGTCGCCGATCATCAGGATCGTCAGACCAGCGAGAAGAGAAGCAGCCATTTCATTAACTCCTTTTTTGGCTCAGTTCGAATAAGGCGAACGGTAAGGGTTGACGGGCAGCGGCATGGCGCCGCCGCCGTCCTCGAACAGGTAGCGCAGGTAGAGGCCACCGGTGAATTGTCGATAGTCGCGGGCGTTGTCCACGCCGAAGGTGCCGCCGAAGAAGAACCCGTCGCCCAGGCGGTATTCGCCGCTGGCGCCCAGCGAGTAGCCGATGCCGGTCTTGTTCTGCGATTCGTAGCGGGTGTTGATCGTGGTGCCCAGGGCGTCGGCGATGTCCGCGGCCGCTTCCAGGTAGGCCTGGCCGCCACCTTTACGGAAGTACGGCGCGCTTTCCTGCTCGATGTGCTGCAGGCCGACCGAACTCTGGATCTGATAGCTCCAGTTCGGCCCGCGTTGTGCCCAACTGACCGGCAGGCCAATGGAGAAGAAGGTCTGCGGGCTGAAGTAACCGCCGTGGCCGTAGGTGAAGAAGCTCTGGTTGTTGTCGTAGGTGGAGCCGGACAGGCTGAGCCCGCCGGTCAGTCGCCAGTCCTGGTTGTTGAGCAGGTACCAGTAGATGCCGCTGCCCAGTTCGACGCGCTCGTTGTTCTCGACGTTGTTACCCGTCAGCTTGTGCCAGCCAGCGTAGGTATAGGCACCGAAGCGCTGGTTGTCATAACTGGCCTGGGCCCGCAGGCCGTTGGCGGTGACGCCACCCCATTCCACGCCGGTACGCGCGTCCCGTGCGCCGGCGAACGACACCAGGCTGTCGGTCACCGAGCGCCGTGACAGGTTGAGGTTGTAGCGGAAGTTGCTGTTCTCGGCGAACGCCCGGTCCAGGCTGATACCACCGACCACATTGGTTTCCCGGAAGCCCATCGGGCTTGTGCCGATATCGGTCTTGATCCCCAGCGACGGCATTTCATAGGCCACGGCCAGGCCGACGCCGGTGTCTTTTTGTGAGCCAACGCTGTCGCCAAAGCTGTCGAGCGCGGTCAGTTGGTCATCGAGGGTTGGCAGCGCGAGGATGGATTCGACCTGGGCCGCGGTGAACCCGCCGAAGCGGCTGTAGCCCGAGTCATTCTCGTCCAGCCCGCCCGCATTCAACGACACCGGCGTCACGCGCACGGCCATACGGTCATCACCCACCGGGAAACTGATTTCCAGCGGGTTTTCGATATCGGTGATCTTGCTCAGTCCCGACTCACCGTTGTTGGTCCGCACGGTGAAGCCCTGCTTGATCTGCGGGCTGCGCGCCTCGCGGATGCTGTCCAGTTCGGTTTCGATCGCGGCACGCGGGTCGGGGTTGACCACCGCGCGCTCGGGCTCGTCCACCGGCAGCGCGCGGCGGCGCTGGCCGGGTTCGACCTCGCGGCTGGCGACCAGCACGGGTTCGTCGAACGGCTCGCGGTCCTCTGGCGCGGCGGCGACACTTGCGGCCTTGCGCGCCCTGGCCTGGACCTGCGCCGGCTCGGGAATCTCGTTGAAGGCCATGTCTTCCAGGCGCGACGCCTTGCGCTGGCCGGGCTGGCCGACGAAGGGGTTGGCGGCGATGGCCTGGCCGAACGGGTTGTCGATCAGCTCATCCTTCGGCCCTTGCAGGGCCAGTGCCTGGGCATACAGCTCCTGAGCCTTGGCCAGCTTGCCCCGGCTGCGATACCACGCGGCGGCGGTGCTCAGCACTTGCGGGTTTTCCGGGGCCAGTTGCAGGCCGCGCTCGATGGCCTTTTCGGCCTGGGCGGTCTGGCCGTTTTGCTGGAAGGCCAGGGCGGCGCCCATCTGCACATCGGCGTTGTCCGGCTGCGCGGCCAGCAGTGGCCGATACAGGTCGACGGCTTTCTGTGGGTTGCGGTTGTCGAGGTACATGCGCGCCAGCGACGAGACGGCCTGGGCGTCGTCCGGGCGCTGGGCCAGGGCCGGGGCGAGGGTGTCGTAGGCGGCGACCAGGTCGCCTTTTTCCCGCAGCAGGTCGGCCTGGCGCACGGTGTACTGGAACAGCAGGTCGTCGTAGCTGCGTTGTTCGGCGCGGCTCAGCGGCACGCCGCGGACTTCCCGCAGGATGTCGCTGACCTCCACGTCCTTGCCGGCCTTGAGCAGGGCGCCGCCGTAGGCGATGCGCAGGCCCGGGGTCGGCTGGCTGCTCTGGGCGATGGCGTTGCGCAGCAGGGTTACCGCACGGTCGGTGTAGCCGATGTCGATGTAGGCCGAGGCCAGTGCGGCGTACAAATCGGGGCTGGCGCGAAGGCCGCTTTCCGCCCGCTGCAACAAGCCCAGCGCCTGGGAGCGCTTGCCCTGTTTGGCGAGGGCCTGGGCCTGGCTGGCGAGCAGGCGCAGGTCGATTTCTTCGGCGAGGCTGGCCATGGGCGCAGTGCGTTGGCCGACGGGAATGCGGTCGAGCAATTGCCGGGCCTTCGACCATTGCTCCTGACGGCTGGCGAACAGCGCGCCAGCGTATAGCGCTTCGGCCTTGTTGGGATTGGCCTGGACCAGCTCGTCCATGATCTGCCGCGCTTTGTTCGGCGCGTCGGTCTTCAGGTAGATGTTCGCCAGGTCGGAGCGGGTCCACGGGTTTTGCGGGTCGTTGCGCACCGCGTCTTCCAGGGACTTGCGCGCGCCTTCCAAGTCACCGCGGCGCTCGGCGTCCTTGGCCTGGCCGACGGCGATGGCGGCCCGCAGCTTGCGCAGGTCGCCGAGGCGCTGACGCTGGGCATCGCTGAGGTTATCGATCAGGCGCTGGGCTTCACTGAGCTTGCCGTTTTGCGCGAGTACGCTGACCAGGCCAGCGAGGGCGTCGGGCTGGCTGGCGTCCAGGCTCAGGGCATGACGGTAGGTGGTTTCGGCGCTTTCGAACTGGCCCTGGGATGCCTGCAGGTCGGCCAGGCTGAGGTGGCCCTGGACTTCTCGCGGGTTGGCGGCGATGGCCCTTTGCAGCAGCTCGCGAGCCTTTTGGGGATTGCCGGCCTCGCGGGCTTCGGCCGCTTCGTCCAGCCAGACCCAGTAGCGGTTGGCGACCAGCGCACTCTGCCAGCGGCTGGCGTTGCCTTGCTTGATGGCCTGGCGCAGCAGGGCGTCGGCGTCGTTCAGCCGGCCCTGGCGCTGGCGCACCAGACCGAGGCCGCCGAGGGCGTCGGCATCTTGCGGGGCTTCACGCAGGCGCGCCTGGAAAGACTGTTCGGCAGCGTTCAGGTCTTCGTCCTGCAGCGCCTTGAAACCGCGCTGCAGATGGGGATTCTGCTGATAGGTCGATTGCGCCTGGCGCAGGCCGGTGCGCATCTGTTCACGGATTTCCTCGTCGTCCGGGTAGGCCTTCAGGTAATCCTCGTACAGCGCGATGTCGGCCTTGCCGCCGCCGAGCCAGGACAGGCCCTGGCGCCAGGCTTCCACGGCCTGGCTGCCGATGGCCGGGTCGTTGCGGTACGACGCCAGTCGGCGAATGCCCTCGGCGCGTGTGCTTTCGTTGCTCAGCAACAGCTTGGCCAGGGTCAGCTTGATCCGGCCATTGTCGGGGTCCTGGCGTTGCAGGCGTTCCAGACCCTGACGCGCTTCTTGCCAGCCGTTGGCGGTATAACCGAGGGTGCCGTAGAACTCCAGGGCCAGTTCGCCCTGCGGAGCACTGCCGTCGAACAGCTCGCGGTAACCCGCCACGGCCTTGTCGCCTTCACCGGACTCGACCTGTACCCGCGCCTGGTTCAGGCGCTCGGCGTTGTCGTCGCCGTGCAGCTTGATTTCCTGTTCCAGCAGCAGCGCCTGGCGCTCGCCGGGATGGGCTTTTTTCAATTGCTCCAGGTAGCGCTTGGCGCCGTCCGGGCGATTGCCGTCCAGTTCCAGCAGGCCGAGGTTGTAGATGGCATCGGCCTGTTGCGGATCGATCAGCAGCAGCTTGCGCCAGGCTTCGGACGCCCGGGCCCGGTCCTTGCGCGCTTGCCAGTACTGACCCTGTTCGAGCAGCGCCTTGCCGTTCTCGTTGAGTTCGGCGTGGCCACTGTTGTGGATCAGGGCGGCGAGCAGGCCGACGGCTATGGTTTGGCGGCGCGAGCGCATGAAGTCTCCCAGAGAGGTTGCAGCTTCCCGTCGGCGAGGAAGCGGTAGTGCTGGTCCATGTAGCCGAGGGCGAACAGGCTGAGCACCACGTCGTAATAAGGGGGTTGTCGGGCCTGGACCGCTTCCGGGGTCAGGCTCTTGGCCAGCAGCGTATCGACGCGCGCGCGCTGCTGTTGCTCCAGCCAGGGTTGCTGGCGGGCCTTGAAGTAGGGCAGCAGGGCGGCGGAGAAACCGAAGGGCCCGTCGCCGCTGGTGGTGTTGCTTTTGACCTGGACTTTTTCCGGCGGCGTGCCTTGGGTCGCGACGGTCTGGGCCATGCCGCCGAGGCTGTCGAGCATCGGTTTGAACAGGGGGTCGCTGTTGGGGGTCAGGCCCGCCCACAGGTAGACGCGTATGGCGTCGTAGCTGCCAACTTCGCCCTTGACCGGGTCGATGACGAACAGGCCGTTGCCCGGCCCGGTGCCGCGGTAGCCAACCCAGTCGGCGACGAAGCCGTGCTGCCCGGCGCCTTTCATCAACGTGGCGGTGCTGCGGGCGATGTCGTTCCACGGACCTTGCGGATCGACCCCGGCCATGCGGCGCAGCACTGGCACCGGCAGATAGCTGGGGTTGAGGTGCCAGAAGTGGTCGGGTTTGGCGAAGCCTTGCGGGCCGGGCAGCATGATCTTGCCGAGGCCTGGCAGGTCGGCCACTTCCTTGGTCTTGATGTTGTTCAGCAGCAGCGCGGCTTCCTTGCTGTAGCTGTCGTCCTGCCACAGCCGCGCGGCTTCGGTCAGGGCGTAGGCGAACCACAAATCGGCGTCGGAGGCCGAGTTGGTGTCCAGCAGGCGCCACTGGCCCTTTTCATCCTTGCCCCACCACCAGCCGGGCAGGTTGTTGCCGATGTCGCTGCCGGCAAGGTTGTTCTTGGCCCAGGCCCAGAGCTTGTCGAAGGCGGCGCGATCGTTGGCCACCAGGGCGAAGAACATGCCGTAGGACTGGCCCTCCGAAGAGCTGTGCAACTGCGGCGTGCTGGCATCCAGCACCCGGCCGTCTGGCTGGATGAAGTGCTGGGTGAAGCTGTGCCACAGCGGCCACTCGGAGACGGCGCACTGGCTCGCGGCCTGGCTTGCGCCGGGTAGCAGCCAGGCGCTCAAGGCAGCGGCCAGCAGGGTTTTGAGCGGCGCGCGCCGTTTGGCGGATTTGACGATATTCATGGATTACTCGTCTTTGAGCCGGTGACGGGCGATTGCCCGCAGCGAAAAGTAGGCCGCGCAACTGACCAGGGCCACACCCAGTACGGTCAGTCCAAGCAGCAGGAAGACGTGCTGCGATAACACCCACTGGATGTATTTGAACGGGCCGAGATGACCGACGTAATAAGACTCGTCGGCCACCAGCGACTGAATGTGCTTGCCCTTGATCATCGCCAGGCTGCCTTGCAGCGATTGGGTGTAGTGTTCGCCGCCGATCAGTGCGTCGGTAACCTCTGCCAGGTGCTGGGGCTGCGGGCTGGACAGCAGGACCACGCTGCGACCGCGCTTGAGCGGCGACTCGAAACCGCTGACGTAGGAGCTGCCGTTTTCGCCGCTGAAGGTCAGCGCGCCACGGGCCTTGCGCTGGTTGGCGACCGGGTCCGGGCTGATCCATTCGCGCAGGCGCAGCGGCAGGTCGGAGAACTCCACATAGCGCTTGGCATCCTCGCCGCGGCTCGGCAGGAAGTCGGCCCATTCCTTGAGCAGCGGCTGGTTGTTGCCGGATGCCAGCACCAGCAGGTCCTTGTCGGCGAACTGCGCGACGTTGTCGGCCTGGCCCACGCTGACGGCGGTGGCCGGGTAGCCGGTGGAATCGCCGAAGCGGCCGAGTACCGTCAGGTAGGCGTCCCAGTCGGCGGGGCCGGCGTTGTCCGGGAGGATCACCGCGGTCTGCGACAGGTCGGCCAGGCGCGTGAAGGGGAAGCCGCTGTCCTTGAACACGCCGAGGTTGGGCATGGCCATGAAATGGTCATAGTGGCTGAGGTCGACCGTGGATTCCGGGTCGATCGCGCTGCGCATGTTGTCGATGATGATGTCGTTGCATTCGCCTTGCTTGATGTAGTCGTACATGAAGCGGAACTGCAGGCGTGATTGCAGCGCCACCGAGTCCAGTGGCAGCAGCATGCTGGCTTCGCGGAGCAAGCTGTCGTCGGCCTTGAGCGCTGTCATCAGCTTCTCGCCGGTGCTCATGCTCTGGATCGACGGCAGGTTCATCGAGCGGATGAACCGGTCGTTGAAGGCCACCATCAACGACGAACTGGTCGACGTCTGCTGGAGCGTGTAGCGGTACTTGAGGTTCAGCCGGGCGCCGTCTTCACGCCAGTTGAACAGGTCCGGCGGCAGGCGCATCGGCACGGTGATCATCGGCGGTGAATAGCCGGAAACGTTGAGCTGGCGCGGTTCGAGCAATTCGCCCAGGCGCACCGGGCGATCGCTCGGCAACCAGTTCGGCGCGTCGTAAGGCTGGCGTGGCAGCAGGATATCAACGGCGTCGATCTGCACGCTTTGCCCGGACAGGCTGCGGCTGCCCACCACCAGCGCGGTGGCGGCGCGCTTGATCTCGTCGCTGTCGCGGCCGGCAATCACCAGCAGCTTGCCGTACGGGTCGTTCGGGTTGCTCACCAGCGACAGGGTCGGGCCTTGCACCGTCGGCAGGTCGAGGCCGTCGAGATGGCTGGCCTCAACGCTGTTGACCAGAACAATACCGTTACCTTTGGCCGGCAGGCTCTGCACCTGGCTGGAGAAACGTGCGCCACGGTAGCTGGCCAGCGCACCCAGCCACGACGACACCGCACCGGCGGCTTCCAGGGTGGCGGAGTCCGGCGCCGTGGCAAACACGAACGGCATCGCCATGGCACGGCGGTCGCGGCGGTCGAACAGCGGCAGGGGCAGGCCGGCGAGGTCGTTGGGCAACTCGACCTGGGACACCTGGATGCTCAACTGGCTGTCGTTGCTGACCTTGGCCCACAAGCTCGAATGCGCCGGATCTTCGCACTGCATGGAGTAGTGACCGATCAACTGCACGCTCAGGCGGTTGAATTCGGTGATCAGGTACGGCGGGATTTCGATGGTGTGCTTCTGTACCGTGCCGGCGTTTTCCTTGGGCAACGGCAGGCTGGCGGCCACCTCGTCGTTGACCATGATGTTGATCTGCGACAGGTCGCTGAGCAGCGCCGGCGAATAGGTGTATTGCAGGGTCAGTTGCGCACCGGTCACCACTTCATCGGCGCGCATGTCGAAGTTGATCGTGTCGCTCGACTCGATGCCGCGCAGGCTCATGGTGTAGTCCTTGCCCAACTCCTTGAAGCTCAGCCGGTAGCCCGGGGCCTCATTGGCGGGCAGGGCGGTGGTCCCCGGGCTGGCAGCGACTGTCGTCGCTGGTGCGGTTTCTTCGGCGACGGCCGCCTGTCCAAGGCCGCCCAGCAGCAGGGCACAGGCCAACAGGGTGCGCGAACGGCGCAGCGGATTCACTTTTTCGCCGGTGAGAGCCGTGACAGTCATTGCGTTTCCAGTGCTGGTTCGATGTTGGGGTTGTCGGTCTTGCGGAAGTAGTGACGGTGACGCAGCGCGGCCAGGGTGGCCTTGGCCAGGTCGGCCATGCCGCGCAGGCCGACCTTGCTGACGTCGCGCAGGCCGCTCAGCGGGGTGTCGACGTTGCTGCTGCCCCAGGACGAGGCCCAGGTGTCGGCGCGGGAGAACGTCAGGCGGACCATGTCGCTCTGCTGGCGCAGGGTCAGTTCGTGGAAGCGCATGCCGGCCGTATTGCCGCGGGCGAACATCACCCGCGCCGGCAGCACGCAGGCCTGGCCCTGGCGGTGCAGGGTGACGTTCAGCTCCATGTCTTTGTTCAGGCTCACGCCCGGCGGCAGCTTCACGCCCACGCCGCTCTGCGAGAAGTCGAGGGTGTGGCAGTCGATCTCGCGGCCGTCCGGCAGGTTCAGACGCACCGGCAGTTCGGCATGGACCCGCGGCTCGGTGCGCACCTGGCGGCTTTCACTGGCCACTGCCACGGCGGTGCTGCTCATGATGACGTTGTAGAGCGTCCAGCCGAGGTTGATGACGATGGTGAGCACGGCGTTGGGGTCGCCGATGAATAACTGCACGATGCCGCAGACGATACCAATCAGGTTCAGCACCAGGAGCACGATATAGGGTCGGGCCAGCTTCCAGTCGAAGTAGTCCTTCTCGATGATCCCGCCCTTGTCGGTGACGTTGAAACCACCAATCTTCGGGTTGATCAGCGCCACCAGCACCGGGCGCATGATGTACCAGGCCAGCACCGAATCGTACACCTCGTTCCAGAACGAATGGCGGAAGCGCCCCTGGATCCGGGAGTTGGTCAGGCTGGCGTGGAAGATGTGCGGCAGCACGTAGGCGGTGATCATCATGGCTGACGCTTGGAAGATCTGGGCGCCGAAGATCAGGTAGGCCAGCGGCGCGGTGAGGAACACCAGGCGCGGCAGGCCGTAGAAGAAGTGCATCATGGCGTTCACGTAGCAGATTCGCTGGCCAAAGCTCAGGCCCTTGCCGATGAACGGGTTGTCGGTACGGAAGATCTGCGCCATGCCCCGGGCCCAGCGGATTCGCTGGTTGATGTGGCGCGACAGGCTTTCGGTGGCCAGGCCCGCGGCCTGGGGAATGGCCAGGTAGGCGGTGTTATAGCCCTTGCGGCTGAGCTTGAGGGCGGTGTGGGCGTCCTCGGTCACGGTTTCCACCGCCACGCCGCCGACTTCCAGCAGGTGGGTACGGCGGATCACCGCGCAGGAGCCGCAGAAGAAGGTGGCGTTCCACAGGTCGTTGCCGTCCTGCACCAGGCCGTAGAACAGTTCGCCCTCGTTGGGCACCGAGCGGAAGGTGTCGAGGTTCTTCTCGAACGGGTCGGGCGAAAAGAAGAAGTGCGGTGTTTGCAACAGCGACAGCTTCGGGTCCTTGAGGAACCAGCCCATGGTCACTTGCAGGAAGGAGCGGGTCGGCACGTGGTCGGCGTCAAAGATCGCGATGAATTCGCCATCGGTGACTTTCAGCGCCTCGTTGAGGTTGCCGGCCTTGGCGTGGTGGTTGTTGTCACGAACCACGTAGTTGACCCCGATCTGCCGGGAGAACTCGCGAAACTCCTCGCGGCGGCCGTCGTCGAGCACATGAACGCGCAGCTTGTCCCGCGGCCAGTCCATCGCCTGGGCTGCCAGCACGGTGAGTTTGACGATGCTCAGTTCTTCGTTGTAAGTCGGCACGAACACGTCCACCACCGGCCATTCTTCCGGCGGCGCGGTGAGGATCATCGGTTTGCGCTGGAGCGGCCAGGCGGTCTGCATGTAGCCGAAGGAGAGGATGATCAGGGCGTAGATGTCGGCGGCCACGAGGCCGTAGCCGAAGAACATGTCCAGCCAGTTATCGAAGCCGAGGGTGTCGGTCAGGCGCCAGTACACGTAGCGCAGGGTGGCGATCAGCGACAGGGCGATCATCGCCATCACTGCGATGCGCCCGGGGATTTTGCGCAGGATCAGCAGCAGCGCCAGGCACAGCCCGGCGAAGGCGACCTGCGACGCCAGCTCCAGTGGCGTGGTGACCACGGCAACCAGAAGCAGCCCCCCCAACACCGCCGCGGCGATCTTCAGACCGAGCTTGAGGCTGTGCGGCAATTGCTCCACGCGGGCAAACCAGGCTATCGCCCGCGCCCTCCTGGACGTCGGCAAGACCGGCGTCGGTTTAAGTTGGGCAGTCATGAGGCGCTGGTTTCTTCGCGGTATTGCTCGATTCGTTGAGCCAAATCATGGGCAACCGTACGCAGCACCTGGCAAGCAGGGCTGTCGAGCGGTTGTTGCAGGGGGTCGTACTCGTAGGCCAGGGCCTCGTCGAACTGGTGGTCCAGCGGCAGGGCAGCCAGCCAGCGGTTACCCAGTTGCTGACGCAGCACTTCAGCCATGTCCAGGCTCAGCGGACGCTGGGCATCGACCTGATTGACGAGGAAACCGCAAGTGCCGGGGCGCAGCGGGGCGAGCCAGGCTTGCAGTTTGTCCAGCACCCGATAGGACGCGGCGTCGGCCAGCGTCAGGGCAATCACCTGGTCGGCAACGCCGAGCATCTGGTGCAACCAGGGCGTGGCGCCGGTTGCACTGTCGATGACCAACAGATCATCGGCGCCCAGTTCGAGGGTCGCCAAGTGTTGCATCAGCCAGTTGGGATTGGCCGCCAGTTGCGCTTCGAAGGCGCGCACATCGGCGGCGTTGCTCGGGCCGAAGGGCAGGCATTCGATACCGCTTTCGGTCAACGCGCGGATGCCGTCCCAGCCAGCATCCTGCAGCCGCGCCTGATTGATACCGGGCGTGGAACGGGACAGGTTGAAATGGCTGAGCAGGGAATTTTGCGGGTCCAGGTCGAGCACCAGAGTGCGGCCGGTGGTGCGCTTGAGCAGCTTGCCCAGGGACGCCGCGACGGTGGTCTTGCCGGCGCCGCCCTTGGCGGACAGCACAACGATGACATGGGCCTTGGGCCGTTGCGGCGGTTGGGCCCGCAGGGCGTTGTCGAGGGCGCGGCGGTTGTTTTCTTCGGCGGCGGCGCGGCGATCACGGGCCACCACGGCGAGGCGTTCACGCAGGGAACTGCCGGGCGCGAGGTCGTCGCTGTTGTCTGCCGTGGCTGCCGGAAGTACAGGCATCGGCGGCGATGACACCACCGGCAGGGCGGCGGCGACAGGCGGGCGCTTGGTTTCGACCAGGCTCATCGCCACCGGTTTGGCCGGCGCGGGCGCGGCGGGCGGCGGTGGAGCAGGGACGGCAGCGACCGGCAGCGGTTCGAGGAATTCGAATTCGGTGTTGATTTCTTTGTAGCTGTCAGCACTTGCCCCAAAGCGGTGGAACAGGTTTCCAATATCGTCTGCTTGACTCATATATGTACTTCCAGCCTACGGCTATCTGGACTACAGAAGGGCAGGTTCGGGTCTTCCAAGTGGGTAAGGGTGTGATATCAAAATGATTGTGTCAATATTTTGGTTATTTGCTACGGGTCATTTCGAGTGCCGGCATGAAGAAAATAAACGCCGGATTTTTGACCTTTTCAGCGAAGGCTCTAAATCGGCCTGTTATTCGTTGCATCGGCCCGCAATTCCGAAAGTTGAACAGCGCTAAAGAATAGCCTGACAAATTTCCCTGAGGGGAACCCTGACCCGTGTAGGAAAAAGCGTACAGATGATATCAATAATTCCTACAGTTTGCGCAAAGCACAACCGGTCGATGGTCGGCTGGAGCAGAGGAAGTGGATAATTTTCGGGACCGCGCCGCGGTCCCGAAATGATCACCGATGATTCAAGGCAGGCAACATCGATGCCAGCCCTGGCCTCAGTGAGGCGCGCGAGGAATGGTCTTGAGCAGGTCTTCGGCGCTGATATGGCCGACGATGGCGCTGCCGGGCTGCGGCAGGTCGAGGATATGGCCCTTCATTTTGCCCACCACATGCATTTCGCAGGGTTTGCAGTCGAATTTCAGGGTCAGCACTTCATCGCCATGCACCAGTTGCATCGGTGCCACCTTGGTGCGCACGCCGGTCACGCCTTTGGCCTGTTTGGGGCACAGGTTGAAGGAGAAGCGCAGGCAGTGTTTGGTGATCATCACCGGCACTTCGCCTGTTTCCTCGTGCGCCTCGTACGCCGCGTCGATCAGCTTGACCCCATGACGGTGATAGAAATCACGGGCCTTCTGGTTGTAGACGTTGGCCAGGAACGACAGGTGCGCCTCGGGGTACACCGGCGGCGGCGTGGCCTCGGCCTTGCGGCCACCGCGTGGATGGGCCGCGACGCGGGCGTTGGTCAGCGACTCGATGACCTCGCGGCGCAGGGCCTTGAGCTGCGAGTTGGGGATGAAGAACGCCTGTGGCGCGTCCAGTTCGATGGAGTCGGCGTGGTACTGGGTGGTGCCCAACTGGCCGAGCAGGTCGTGCAGTTGGTCCAGTGCCTGTTGCGGCTTGTTGGCTTCGCCGAACGGACCGTCCAGGTTGGCACTGGCGGCAACGCCTTCTTCGCTGATGGCGGTCAGTTGCAGGCGGTCTTCGCGCAGGCGCACGACCCACGACAGGCCGATACGGCGCTCGGCCGAGGTCTTCTGCAACGCCTGTTGCCAGTTGTGGTCGAGGTTGCGACTCAGCGGGTGGTTCGGCCGCAGCTTGAACAGGCCTTCGGGCATTTCATTCGGCTCGACGCGGTAGCGGTAGCGCTTCTCGCCGTCTTCCTCGAACTCGCCCTTGAGCTCGGCGATGTTGGCGCGGAAACCCACCACTTCACGCTTAACCAGGACATTGAGGCCGTCGCCGTTGGACAGCGGGTCATGGGTGACGACCTGCATGTCGCGCTTGCCGACCTTGTCCACCGTACCCACCAGCAGACCGGTGAAAGTCGGCGAGTCGAAGGCGCCGATGTCGATCTTGCGCTCGCTGACGAAATAGTCGGTGCTGCCGCGGTGGAAGGTCTTGTCCGGGTCCGGGAGGAAGAAATGCGCGGTGCGGCCGCTGGAGGCGCGGGCGAGGTCCGGGCGGTCTTCGAGGATTTCGTCCAGGCGCTGGCGGTACCAGGCGGTGATGTTTTTCACATAGCCCATGTCCTTGTAGCGGCCCTCGATCTTGAACGAGCGCACGCCAGCGTCCACCAGGTCGCGCAGGTTGGCGCTCTGGTTGTTGTCTTTCATCGACAGCAGGTGTTTTTCATAGGCGATCACACCGCCTTTTTCATCCTTGAGGGTGTACGGCAGGCGGCACGCCTGGGAGCAGTCACCGCGGTTGGCGCTGCGTCCGGTCTGGGCGTGGGAAATGTTGCACTGGCCGGAGAAGGCCACGCACAGCGCGCCGTGGATGAAGAACTCGATCGCCGCGTCGGTTTCGTCGGCGATGGCACGGATTTCCTGCAGGTTCAGCTCGCGGGCCAGCACCAGTTGCGAGAAGCCGGCCTGGTCGAGGAACTTGGCCCGGCCGAGGGTGCGGATGTCGGTCTGGGTACTGGCGTGCAGTTCGATGGGCGGAATGTCCAGCTCCATCACGCCGAGGTCCTGGACGATCAGCGCATCGACACCGGCATCGTAGAGCTGATGGATCAGCTTGCGTGCAGGTTCCAGCTCGTTGTCGTGAAGGATGGTGTTGATGGTGGTGAAGATCCGCGCATGGTAGCGCCGGGCGAATTCCACCAGTTCGGCGATTTCGCTGACCTCGTTGCAGGCGTTGTGCCGTGCGCCGAAGCTCGGGCCGCCGATGTACACGGCATCGGCGCCATGCAGGATGGCCTCGCGGGCGATGGCGACATCGCGGGCAGGGCTGAGCAATTCCAGGTGATGTTTGGGCAAGGACATGATGTTTTTCTAGGCTTCAACACGGTCAAGGCGCGCATTGTAGCGGCGAAATGCCTGACCGGCACCCGAATGCTGCCCGGTGGTTTTTGCGGGGCAGTGACAACCGTGCTGGCGGGTCCGGCCTCATCGCTGTGATGAGGCCATTTACCCGAGCAATCAGCCCTTGGCCGCCATTGCCGTCACTTCCACCCGCATGCCTTCCACTGCCAGCTCGGACACGCCCACCGCTGCGCGTACCGGCCACGGCTTGCTGAAGAACCGCTGATAGACCTCGTTGAACGCCGGGCGGTCGGCCATGTCGGTCAGGTAGATGGTCAGGTGCAGCACGCGGTCCATGCCGCTGCCGGCTTTTTCCAGGGCCACTTTCAGCGCCTGCAGGGTGCATTCGCTCTGGGCGGTGATGTCGCCCAGTTCCAGGCTGCCGTCGGCGCGGGTCGGGATCTGGGTGGACACCAGAATGCCGCCGAAACCGGCTACGTCGGAGGAAATGGAGTCCGCATCCGGGTCGGGGATGTAGGTGATGTCTTGATTGGCCATGGGATCTCTTGCGATGACTGAGTAAAACAGGCCGCACAGTGTAAGCCGCGAGCCGGCTTGCGGCGAATTCGTTTGAACCCTCGGCGCCGGGGACCAGTCCCAATCAGGACCTTTCATGCAAAACAAGGAGAAGTGCAATGAAACCTATCACCTCGATGTTCGCTGGCCTGGCCCTGGTGGGTGCGCTCGCGGCCCCGGCCTGGGCGGACCAGCCGGGTGCCGACTGGAAAGTCACCCAGGAACAGGCCTCCGCGACCCTCAAGGCCGCCGGCTACACGCAGATCACCAAGATCGAGGCCGACGATGGCCATTGGGAAGGCGAGGGCACCAAGGCCGACGGTATGAAATATGAATTCAAGGTCGATCCGCACACCGGCAAGATCGTGAAGGATGAAATGGATCACTGATCCCGCCGCTGTATCCGGGGCCGCCAGGCGGCCCCGAAACCTCAAGCGGCCCGCAACGCGTCGACAATCGCCTGATTGAACGCCGGCAAGTCATCCGGCTTGCGCGAGGTAATCAGGGTCCAGCCATTGGCCGTGCAGTGTTTCACCTCGGCATCCACCCATTCCGCTCCGGCATTCTTCAGGTCGATGCTGACGCTGGGGTAGGACGTCAGCGTCTTGCCACGGGCGACGCCGGCGTCGATCAGCGCCCACGGGCCATGGCAGATTGCCGCAACCACCTTGTTGGCGCCGACGAATTCCTTGATCAGGCGCCGGGCATCGCGGTCCTGGCGCAGGGTATCGGCATTCACCGTGCCGCCGGGAATCACCAGCGCCGCGAAATCCTTGCTGTCCAGGCCTTCCAGCCGCGTGTCGGATTCGACGGTGCGGTCTTTCTCGGTGTCGTGGAGAAAGGTCTGCACGCTCCCGCCCTTGATCGACCCGTGGACCAGGGTTGCGCCTTCGGCGCGCAAGGCCTCCAGTGGTTTGAGCAGTTCATCGCGCTCGATGCCGGTGTTCGAGGTGATGACCAGAATCTTCTTGCCTTGCAATGCGTGACTCATGAATGACAGTCCTCTGCGAAGTCGGTGAGACGGCGGATCGCGCCGCCTTACTGTTGAGGCATGGCTCCGCAGAAAAGTTTGGTTTTTTCAGCGGGCAGCGATCTGCGAGCAGCGGATTGAACGTCCTCGGCGCGGCGGCGCTCAGAACTAAAAGGCACCCACAGGATTCACGGCCATGAACGACACCGCGCAACGCCCCGAACTCAACGCTTGGCACGCGATGCTGACGGACGACGGTTACCGCCTCGACTCGCCGGATGCCTGGCACGCCAGCCTGTTGCGCGGCGCCGATGAGTTGCTGGCCAGCGGCGTGGTGGATCGGGACGAATGCCAGGCGCTGAAAGCCCTTGCCGAGGGCGGCCACGCCCGCGCGCTGGAAGACGCGGTGGACAGCCGTGTCGCGGACCCCGACGCATGAAAGCGCTGAAGATTGCCACCTTCAACATCAACGGCATCCGCGCCCGCCTGCCCAACCTGCTGGCCTGGCTGGAGCGCGAACAGCCGGACATCGCCTGCCTGCAGGAATTGAAAGCGCAGGACTTTCCCAGCGAGCAACTTGCCGACGCCGGCTACGGCAGCCTCTATCACGGCCAGGCGGCCTGGAATGGCGTGGCGATCCTGGCTCGCGATGCCGAGCCGCTGGAAATCCGCCGCGGCCTGCCCGGTATGGAAGACGACGGCCAGAGCCGCTACCTGGAGGCCGCGGCCCACGGTGTGGTGGTGGCGTGCCTGTACCTGCCCAATGGCAATCCGCAACCCGGCCCCAAGTTCGACTACAAACTGGCCTGGTTCGAACGCCTGATCGAACACGCCCAGGTGCTGCTGGACAGCGACCATCCGGTGGTACTGGCCGGCGACTACAACGTGGTGCCCACTGATTTCGACATCTATAACCCGCGCTCCTGGCTCAAGGACGCGCTGCTGCAGCCGGAAAGCCGCGCTTGCTACCAGCGCCTGCTCGACCAGGGCTGGACCGACGCGCTGCGCCACCTGTATCCGGACCAGCGCCTGTACACCTTCTGGGACTATTTCCGCGAGCACTGGCCGAAAAACTCCGGCCTTCGCATCGACCACCTGCTGCTCAACCCGGCCTTGGCCCCGTACCTGAAAAACGGCGGCGTCGATGCCTGGGTGCGCAATGAAACCAAGGCCAGCGACCACGCTCCGGCCTGGATCGAACTGGGCCCGCGCAAGCGCAAGGCCCGAGAGGACTGACTGATGAACGACGCGCTTTTCGTCGATCTACAACACGTTGCCGAGACCATGCGGCAGTTGCACTTCCACGATGACGGGGCCACGCCCAACAGCCCGTTGCCGGTCATTCGCTATCACCTGCGGTCCAAGCCCGGCAGCGACATGGCGGCGGCGTTCGAGGCGCTGTTCAACCGCAACCAGTGGACGCCGCTGTGGCGTGCCGGCATTTTCGACTATCACCACTACCATTCCACCGCCCATGAAGCGCTGGCCGTGGTTCGTGGCGAGGCGCGGGTGACCTTGGGCGGGCAGTCCGGGCAGACCCTGAGCATTGCCGTCGGCGATGTCCTGGTGTTGCCGGCCGGAACCGGCCACCGCTGTGTCGAAAGCAGCCGGGATTTCCTGGTGGTGGGGGCGTATCCGCGCGGACAGGAAGACTACGATATCCAGCGCCCCGGCAGCGCCAGCCATGCCGATTCGAAAGCACGCATCGCCCGTGTTGCGCTGCCGCTGGCCGACCCGGTAGCCGGCCGGGACGGTCCGCTGATGGTGGCCTGGAAAGCCTCAGGCAGCGCGCGCGGCGAGTAGCAGCGAGGCCGGCTTGCCGGTAAGCGGGTGTGGCGGTTCGATGATGGCGTCGAGGCGCAATCCGCTGGCGTGCAGCAGCGTCACCCAGCTTTCCAGCGTGCGGAAATACCAGGGCGCCGGGTCACGGAACGCCGCGTCAAAGCCTGCCCATGAACCCGCGCGCCAGCCGTCGACATAAGGCTCATCGCCACAGGCCACGTGGGGGTGCAATGTCTGGATCAGCAGATGGCCCGGACGCTCCAGCCACGCCGGCAGCGCCGCCAGCAACCGCTGCAGTTCCTCGGCGCCGAACAGCGAGAAATTGCAGGCGATCAGATCGACCTGACGGTGCGGCGTCTGCTGGCTGAACGCCGCATAGTCGAGGCATTCGTAGTCACCCTCGGGATCGCTGATCTGGGCGGCTTCGATCAGGCCCGCCGTGGCGTCCACACCCCAGGTCGCGATGCCCCAGCCGCGCAACGCACGGCACAGCCAGCCCTCGCCACAGCCAAGATCGAGAACACGTCGTGGCCGCCGCGCATCGATGGCGCTTAACATCGCGTGGTCGGTGACCAGCCGGCGGCTTTCGATCCGCGCTTCGCGCACGGCGGTGATCCAGGGTTCGGCGTTGGTTTGCCAACTGGAGAGGATCAGGGATTCGGGGTTGTGGTCAGGCATGGGCGGGCTCCCGTGGCGGGATGACGTGGAGCACCGGCAGGTGCTCCGGGGCAGTGGATCAGGCGGGGACGCCGAGAATCACATGGGAAGCCTTGATCACCGCAGTGGCGCTGACGCCCTTGGCCAGGCCCAGCTCCTGCACGGCGTCGCGGGTGACGATGGAATAGACCCGGGTGCCGCCGGTCAACTCCAGCACCACTTCGGCATTGACCGCGCCATCGGTGACGCTGATGACCTTGCCTTCCAGGCAGTTGCGCGCCGACAAGCGAATGCCGTCGGCATCGGTCATCAGCATCACCCAGGGCGCCTTGACCAGTGCGATGGCTTCGGCGCCGGGCACCAGGTTCAGGCTCTTGACGCTTTCCACGGTGACCACCGCCACCAGCGTCTCGCCGCCGCCCAGTTCGAGGATGACCTCGCTGTTGACGGCGCCGGGGCGTACCTCGCTGACCTTGCCTTTGAATACGTTGCGTGCGCTGACTTTCATCGTCTCTCCCTCGATTGTGAGCATCGGCCTGGCCGTAAAGAGGGAGAGTGTAGCCGGGGTCGGTTCAGCTCAGAAGGTCTTCGTAAAACGCCCCGTACGGCTTGCTCGGGTGAGCGATCTGGATTTCCAGGATCCACAGCCCGCGGTTCGGCCGCTCGGCCAGGTCGCCAAGGTCGCCGGCGCGGTAGATGGCGTGGGGGAAGTCGCTGACGCGATGGCCCTTGATGTCGAGGTTGAGCGTCCAGCCCATGGCTTCGGCTTCCTGGCGGGCGAAGTCGTAGAGTTCGACGCCGCTGCAGTTCTCGCCGCGCCAGTGTGCTTCGACCCGCTGGTACAGGGTCTTGGCTGCGGCAGCGCAGGCGATCATTTCCGGGTCGTCGCCCACGGCGAAGGTGGCGCCGGCATCGCCTTCATGGCCTTTCCAGACGATGCCCATGTCGATGAAGAAAATGTCGTTGTCGCCCAGCACCGGATCGCCGTCCGAGCGCTGGTTGAAGGCTTTCAGGGTATTGGCGCCGAAACGCACCAGCAGCGGGTGCCAGATGCGTTCCATGCCCAGCTCGGCAAGGATCTCCTTGCCGCGGGCGGTGGCTTCGGACTCGCTCATGCCGGGGCGGATGACCGCGGCGATAGCGTCCACGGCTTCCCAGGTGCGGGCCTGGGCGTACTGCATCAATTCCAGCGCGTAGTTCGCGCCAGTGGCTTCCTTGGGGTACACGGCGGTGTTCATCGGTGGCTCTCTGTTCAAGGGCTCTTGGGTGTTTTCGCTGTATAGACTTCTATATGGCGATGGCTCTTGCAACATTTTGTTTGGTGAGCCTCAGTGCCCGTACAAGCCGACCAGGCTCTGCGCCCCCAGCGCGTGCCCTTGCAACGCCTTGAGCAAGCCGTCCCGGTCGAGCCCGTCGGGCAGCGTTCCGGGCGCCAGGTCAGTGGCGATCAGGGTCAGGGCGTAATGATGAGGATTGTCCCCGGCGGGCGGGCAGGGGCCGCGATAAACAGTGGCGCCCTTGACGTTCTTGCCGACGGTGATGCCTTCGCTGACGCCTTCGGCCAGTTCGCCACGTTTGGCATCGATGTTGTAGGCCACCCAGTGGACGACGCCGAGGCCCTTGGCGCCATCCGGGTCGAACATCACCAGGGCCACCGAGCGGGTGCCTTCGGGCAGGTTCGACCAGCTCAACTGCGGCGAGCGCTCCTGGCCCTTGCCGCAGGCGGTATCAGGACCGACCTGGGCCAGGGCAATCCGGCCACCATCGGTGAAGGAGGTGGAGGTGATGGACAGCGGCGCCGCATGTGCGGCGCCTGCGAAGGCCAGCAGGGCGAGGGCGGGGATCAGTGTTTTCACTGCGGTTCACCTTTGAATGAGCTTCGGGGAACCGCAGTGTAGACGCTTACTCGACGCCGGCGCGGGGCACCGGCGGCGACCCGGCGTATTCGCCCATTTCCGGTACCGGCGGATGTTCCTGGGCGGCGTGGCGCAAATCGTCGGTCACCCGCAGTTCGGCACCGGTCGGCGAAAAGGTCGCGGACGGCACGAACGGCGCAGGATTGGCCGGCACCGGGCGCTTGCCGCGGCGCCACAGGAAGAAGCTCACCAGCGCCAGGTTGATCACCGCCATGGCCCAGAACAGACCGACCTCGCCGTAGCGGTTCATCACCGGCGAAATCGCCACCGGACTGATCGCCGAACCCAGCGAGTTGATCAGCAGCATGCCCTGGATCATCGGCACCAGCGCCTCGACCGGAGCACGGTCGGCGGCATGGCTGACCGACACCGGGTAGACGGCGAACACGCCACCCCCGAGCAGGAACAGCATCACCGGCAGCAGCACCGAATCGGACGGCAGCAGCAGGATGACCACCGACAGCACGGTGCAGAGCATGCCGAGCACGATCAGCACATCCTGGCGGTCCTTGCGGTCCGACCAGCGTCCCACCGGGTACTGCAGCAGCATGGCGCCGAGAATCACCCAGGCCATCATGGTGCCGACTTCACCGACTGCCAGGCCGATGCGTTGCAGGTACAGCGGCAGCAAGGTGTAGACCGCGGCGATGGCGAGGCCGGAACCGAAGCAGCCGACCAGGCCGGTCGGGGTCACGCTGAGCAACTGGCGCGGTTTGAGCGGCTCGACGTGCTCCAGCAGCGGCGACACCCGCGGCAGGATCACGATCGGCAGCACCGACAGCGCCGCCAGCATGCCGGCCATCATGAACGGCGCCTGGTCACCCCAGCCGGCAATTTCACCCAGCGCCGCCTGGCTGACCACGCCCGCGCCATAGAACGCGATCATGTACAGCGCCAGCAGACGCCCGCGGACCTTGGTGTCGCCGGCCATCAACAGCCAGCTTTCGATCACCAGGAACACGCCGACCGTGGCCCAGCCGTTGATCATCCGCAGCACCATCCAGCCCCAGGTGTCGACGAACAGGCCCTGGGCCAGGATGGTCACGGCGATCAGCGAGGCGAAGCTGCTGTAGGCGCGGATATGGCCGATGCGCAGGATCAGCCGGTCATTGAACACGGCGCCGAGGGTCAGGCCGATGAAATAGGCAGACGAGACCACACCGATCATGGTGGCCGACTCGCCGGCTTCATCCAGGCGCAGGGTGGTCAGGGAAGACAGAAAGCCATTACCCAGGGCCATGATGAACAGCCCGAGCAGGGGTGCCAGCGCCATGGCCAGCAAACGCGGAGACATACGTACCTCAAGAGTTTCGATTAGCGGTCAGACCCTTGGTACGCGCGCGCACGTCAGCCGGACCGTTGCGGACCGGGGCTGCTCGTTGTTGGGATTGTCGCTGCTCGAAGTGACCAGGCGAAAAAGGGCGCGAGATTCTAATGGGTTTTCGAGGGTGGCTGACAGATGGGCAGGGGTGTGGCGGAGTGTCGCAGGCACCTGGAGCCCCCCACGCACCATTCCACCCACACCCCTGTAGGAGCGAGCTTGCTCGCGAAGGGCCATCAGCGCATATCGCGAGCAAGCTCGCTCCTACAGGGGGGGGAGGTTCAGTGGCAGGGACCTGCAAATCCCCCGGCAGCCAGGTACAAGAATCCTGTCCACCCAGATGAGTTAATCCCCCAGCGATCAAGATTCAGATGAATCGCACCTTGCGGTAATCCTTACGATAAAAACAAAGGGGATTGATGTGAACAGGTTTCGCCATGGCTCATTACTGGCCGCGGCCCTCAGCGCCATTTCTTCCGGCGCGTCGGCCTACGAGCTGTACTCCACCGCGGATTCCACACTGAAGTTGAATGTCCAGGGTGCCCTGGGCTTCTTCCACAGCGACGAAAGCTACAACCAGGGCGGACCGATCGACCCGGGGTCGGTGGCCTGGCAGGAAGCCTTCCTGCGTTATGGTCTGAGCGGTACCACGCGTTTCCCGGAGGCAGGCAATTCGTCGCTGTACGGCGAGTTCAATCTGGTCAGCAACGGCACCTGGGGCGAGGGCGATGCCGCCGGCTACACCGATGGCACCGAGCGTCGCACCGACGTCGACCGTGCCTACGCCGGCTGGCGCTCGGGGGATCTGTTCCCGGCGCTGGGCAAGGACGGCGTGGATATTTCCGTAGGCAGCCAGAAAGTGAAGGTCGGTGACGGCTTCATCATCAATGGCGACGGCCTGAGCGTCGGCAACAACCTCGCCGGTGGCAGCGCCAATCGCGGCGGCGCCTATTACCTCACCGCGCGCAACGCGTTCGACAAGACCGCCTGGCTGCGCCTCGGTGGGCAGCAGGGCTGGCGCGGCGACCTGATCTGGCTGAAATCCGACAACGAAATCAAGGCCAAGCCTGAACTGGGCGTCGCCGTGCTCGAGCATGTCGCGCCGGAGGGCACGGTGGGCCTGACCTACGTCAAGGGCCTCGATGTCGAGGACAAACTGGCCAACGCCTTCAGCGGCCAGCGCGACGGCCTGAAAATCACCAGCCTGCGAGCCCAGGGCAATGCCGGGGTCAAGGACCTGTTCCTGTCCTTCGAGTACGCCCACGAAGACAAACGCCTGGGCGACGAACACGCCTGGTATGCGGAAGCCGGCTGGACCTTCTCGGGCATGCCCTGGCAGCCACGGGTCGGCTATCGCTACAGTCGCTATTCGGAGGATTACGACCCGTTGTTCAGCGGTTTCAGTCGCGGCTACGGCACCTGGTTCCAGGGCGAAGTGGCGGCCAACTACTCCGGGCCGTTCCAGCGCAACGCCGGTATCCACATGCTCAGCCTCGGCCTGACGCCGCACCCGGACGTGGCGATGGGCGTGTTGTATTTCGATTTCAACACCCTCGACCGCACGCAAGGCGACCTGGATGCCAAGGAACTCGACCTCTACGTCGACTGGACCATAGGCAATTTCACCGTCAGTCCGCTGGTCGGCCTGTACAAACCGAAGAAGAGTGCCGAGGACGGCGGATCGCAACTGGGCAGTGATGACCTCAATCTCTACAGCCAGTTGGTAATTTCCTTCGCCTTTTAATGACTTTTCCGGCCCGAGTGGCTTCCCACTTCCTAAAACCAATTATAAAAAAGGACATTCCTGATGCGTGTTCCCTTTTTCCGCACGGCGCTTGCCGCAGCCGTCGGCATGACCGCTTCGCTGGCCGTCGTCTCGGTCCAGGCAGCGTCCAGCGATCCCGCGCGCCCCAACATCCTGCTGGTTGTCGCCGATGACATGGGCTACGCCGACCTCGGCAGTTTCGGTAGCGAGATCGAGACGCCGAACCTCGATTCCCTGGCCGCCTCGGGCGTGCAACTGACCAACTTCCAGGCCATGCCGGCCTGTTCGCCGACCCGTGCCGCGCTGCTGACCGGCGCCGACCCGCATCAGGTCGGGTTGGGCAACATGGCCGAAGAGACCGCGCCCAACCAGGAAGGCAAGAAAGGCTACGAGGGTTACCTCAATGACCGCGCGGTGACCATCGCGTCGCTGCTGCGCGACGCCGGCTACGACACCTACCTGACCGGCAAATGGCACCTGGGCAAGACTGAACAGACCGGCCCTGACCAGCGCGGTTTCGAGCATTCCTTCAGCCTGCTCAGCGGCGGCGCCAGCCACTACCCGGACATGAAACCGGCCTACGCGCCGACCCCGGACGCGAAGGCGCCTTACGCCCAGGACGGCAAGCGCCTGGACGCGCTGCCGGCTGATTTCAGCTATTCCAGCCAGTACTACGCCGACAAGATGATCCGCTACATCGCCGCCGACAAAGACAGCGGCCGACCTTTCTTCGGCATGCTGGCCTTCACTGCGCCGCACTGGCCACTCCAGGCGCCCGACGCGGCCATCGCCAAATACCGCGGCCGCTACGACGCCGGCTATGACGCATTGCTCGAAGCACGGTTGAACAAACAGAAAGCGCTCGGCCTGGTGCCGCAGGACGCCGAGCCCGCCGCGCGCTCGCCGAAAGGCCGTGCCTGGGCCAGCCTCAGCCCCGAAGAACGCCAGCGTGAGGCGCGGGCGATGGAGATCTACGCGGCGATGGTCGACCAGATGGACGCCAACACCGGCCGGGTGTTCGACTACCTGCGTCAGAACGGTCTGTACGACAACACCGCGGTGATCTTCATCTCCGACAACGGTGCCGAAGGCCACGACCTCGACGAGACCTGGCCGGCGGACCAGTTCCCGGAGATCCGCAAAGTGATCGACGAGACCAACGACTTCAGCTACGCCCACATGGGCAAGCCGGGCTCCTACACCTTCCTTGGCCCGAACTGGTCGCGGGTGTCCGCGCCGACCCTGAGCCTGTTCAAGGGCTTCCCGACCGAGGGTGGCACGCGTACGGCCGGGATCATCCGCATTCCGGGGGCAGATTCGCAGGGGAAAAAGCTCGATCAACTGGTCAGCGTCAAGGACTTCGCGCCAACCCTGCTGGAGTTGGCGGGGGTGAAGCATCCGGGGCAGCAGTACAAGGGGCGCGATGTGGTGCCCATGACCGGCACCTCGATCATCCCGCTGCTCAAAGGCGAGAAAGTCGCCGAGCGCACCCAGGGCGGCGAACTGTTCGGCAAGCGCTTCGTGCGCAAGGGCGACTGGAAACTGGTACACATGCCCAAACCTTGGGGCACGGGCGACTGGCAGTTGTTCAACCTGCAGTCGGACATGGCCGAGCGGCATGACCTGAGCGCCAAGGAACCAGGGAAAGTGGCGGAACTGAAAAAGGTCTGGGACCAGTATGCGCAGGAGAACCATGTGATCCTGCCGGACCACGTTAGCGGTTACTGATCCCTCGCTGCGGTTCGGGGCCTCGAACCGCAGCGATCTCAGCAAAGCGCTCCTCAAGACAGAGAACAACAATGCCTTTGCGTGCGCACCTGCACTGCCTGACCTTGCTACTGATCCTCGCGTCCCCCTTC
This sequence comes from Pseudomonas sp. 20P_3.2_Bac5, assembly GCF_025466035.1. Classification (NCBI taxonomy): domain Bacteria; kingdom Pseudomonadati; phylum Pseudomonadota; class Gammaproteobacteria; order Pseudomonadales; family Pseudomonadaceae; genus Pseudomonas; species Pseudomonas sp. 20P_3.2_Bac5. Next base: position 95,923 of record NZ_JANLOA010000042.1, read on the forward strand.
GGCGCGGCCGAGCCGCGCCCGCCGAGCGAACACCTCTCCGACGGCTACGTCGCCCAGGCACGCTGCACCGCCTGTCACCAACCCCAAGCCAGCGCCTGGGCCAACTCCCATCACAGTTGGTCGCTGCGCGAGGCCAACAGCGCCAACGTGCTCGGCGACTTCAACGACACCACCTTCAGCGACGCCGACGGCATCCGCATGCGGTTTTTCAAGCGCGGCGAGCGCTTCTTCGTCAACGCCGAGGGCGAAGACGGCAAACCCGCGGATTTCGCCATTGCCTACACCTTCGGCTTCGATCCGCTCCAGCAATACCTGATCGAGCGCCCCGGTGGCCGCCTGCAAAGCCTCACCGTCGCCTGGGACAGCCGGCCCGGCGACAAAGGCGGACAACGCTGGTTTTCGCTACATCCCGGACAGCGTTTCACCCCGGATGACGCCCTGCACTGGACCGGCCGCTACCAGAACTGGAACGCCATGTGCGCTGATTGCCATTCCGGCAACCTGCGCAAAGGCTACGACCCGGCCAGCGACACCTTCCAGACCACCTGGAGCGAAAGGGCGGTGGGTTGCCAGAGCTGCCATGGCCCTGGCCAGCGTCATCTTGACTGGGCTGAACAGCACCCGGACAAACCGTCGCCCGCCATGAGCCCGGCGCAAATGGGCCTGGCGGTGGACTTCCATCGCGCCGAGCCAGGCTATCTGGTCGAGCAGTGCGCCCGCTGCCACAGCCGGCGCCAGCCGCTGGGCAATGGCAGCCAGCCGGGCAAACCGCTGCTCGACGCCATGCGTCCGGCGGTGTTGTCCGACGGGCTCTACCATGCCGACGGACAGATCCTCGACGAAGTCTTCGAATATGGCTCCTTCACCCAGAGCAAGATGTTCGCCAAGGGTGTGACTTGCAGCAACTGCCACGAGCCGCATTCCACAACGTTGCGCGCCGAAGGCAACGACCTGTGCAAGGCGTGCCACAACCCGGCGGGCAACCCGCGCTTCCCGAGCCTGGTCAAGCAGGACTACGACAGCCCGCAGCACCACCACCATTCACCGGGAACGCCGGGTGCGCAGTGCGTCAGTTGCCACATGCCGACCCGCACCTACATGGGCGTGGACGCCCGTCGCGACCATGCCTTGCGCATTCCGCGCCCCGACCTCGACGGCACGACCGGCGCCCCGGACGCCTGCACCGCCTGCCACCAGGACAAGCGCCCGGCATGGGCGGCCAACGCCATCGAGGGCTGGTTTGGCCAGCCGAAACGCGAGCCGCACTACGGCGAAACCTTCGCCGCCGCCCGCCGCCACGCCCCCAGTGTCATCCCGCAACTGGCGAAGCTGATCGAAGACGCTAGCAAACCGGCGATTGTCCGCGCCAGCGCCGTCGAACTGGGCGCGGGTTACGGTGATGCCCTCCAGCACAGCCTGCTTGCGGCGCTGGGCGACGACAGCCCGCAGGTGCGCCTGCAAGCGGCCCGCGCCCTGGAAGGGCAAACGCCGGCGCAGCGCCTGAAATACCTGCTGCCATTGCTGCAGGACCCGAGCCTCGCAGTACGCGATCAGGCGGCGAGAGGTCTGGCCGACCAACGCAGTGCCGACCTTGCGCAACCCGTCGCCGACCGCCTGGAAGCGCAACTGAACGACCACCTGGAGCGCCTTCGAGAAAACACCGACTTGCCCGCTGCGCGCTTGAATCTCGCTGTGTTGCAGGAGCGCCTGAACCGTCCCGTCGACGCGATCGACAACTACCGTCAGGCGCTGAAGCAGGATTCGCGCTACGTCCCGGCGCGCACGGGGCTTGCGCGGCTGTTGATGGCGCAAGGACAAGTCGCCGAAACCGAGCAACTGCTGCGCACCGGCCTGGCATTGCAGCCGCAACAGCCTGAGCTGGCTTATTCCCTAGGTCTTGTGCTCGGCCAGCAGGGCAAGAATGACGAAGCGATCACCTGGCTACAACGCGCCGACGGCCCGCGGGCCCAGTACAACCTGGGCTTGCTGTTGAGCCGGATGGGGCGCACGGAAGAGGCGAGGGCGGCGTTTTTGAAAGGGCTGGAGCAGGACCGGGACAATGCCGACCTGCGCTATGGATTGGCTTACCTCAGTGCGCGGGCGGGTCGCACCGACGAGGCGCTGGGTTATTGCGATGGCTCGCCGGACCCGCGCTGTCAGCGCTTGATCCGGGCGATCCAGATGAGACGACCGTGAAGCCAGGCGCGACCCGGTCAATTATCGGCTGGCCTGCCTGTCAGCGTTCTCCCGGCAATCAAGGTGCGGCGCTTGCGGCAAGGTCCGGACAAACCTGAAGTGCCCGGCGTCGTTGTTCAGCACGGCCTGAAACGACATACCGGGGTAGCCGCTGAACACCGTGGTGACGGCCAGGTCATCGGCACCGCCCGAGGCCGAGGGCCGTTGCGAGACGACCGTCTGACTCATCTGCCAGCGGCTGGCAAGGTCGGCCGTGGCGGTTTGTCGGGTCTGTTCCGTCAACGCCTTCTTGCTTGGTTGGCCGGCCTTGCGGTTGGCGGCCCCGCGAATGGCCGCCGCGTCCAATGAATCGATCTGCTTCGTCAGGTCGAGGGTACAACTGAACGCGCCAACCGTCGGTAACGGTGCGCTGGCGGGGTCCAGACGGGTCAGCCTGACATCGAACGAGACGGTCGGCCGTGACGTATCGCCGGTGGCGGTCATGCGCGTCCAGACCACGACGGGTGCCGCGATACCGGCATCGACGACGACGGGAGGGCGGGTAACGAAGCCTTCGTGCAAATCAGCAGGCAAGACCACGGGCTCCTGCCTGACGAACTGCTGAGAGCGTTCGCGCAATTGCCAAACCGAGAGAATCGGCGGTTCCAGATTTTTCTGTTGATCGTCGAACCTGGCCAGGTCCGTGGGTTTCCAGCTCAGGCCGACCAGTGCCACGCCGGCGCCCGGTGCCAACCGCACCAGGGAAAGCGGATCGCCGGTTTCGGCGGCATCGATGAGAAAACGTTGGGTATTGCTGGCTTCGCCATCCGCCAGAGACTGGCGGATCACCAGCATTCGCTCTGCATAGCCTTGTGCGTCGGGATTGCGGGTGATGTGACCTTGAGCGTCCAGTTTCATCCCGCGCACCAACACCCAGGCGTGGGTGTCTTGTCCCTGCCGGTCCTTTTCCAGCAGCAGTTCGTTCTGCAGGAAGCGGTAGCGGTCACCGATGCGATTGTCGCCATCGAGCCGGTAATCGCCGATGTTCTTTCCTGTCTCCAGGCTCAGACGCTCCAGCGCCATGGAGGCGCCGTCGGTGGCGGAGTTACTGTGCGCCAGGGACACCAGAACAGGGTGTCCTGCGACATTGGCCATTCTGCCGATGCTAGGCGAATCGCTCGGGCAGCCGCTCAGGGGCGAAGGACAGCGCTGAAAGCTCAGCGTCGTGCGGCCGTCTTCGACGGTCGTAAGGAACTGCACGAAGCGTTGACTGGTATTGCTGGCGCCCTTGCGTGACAGGGCGATCATGCCGGTCTGGGCGTTGCCCAGCGATTCTTCGGTCGGCGCGGTCGGAATGTACTGCTCGGGCCAGGGGACCGCAGGGCTTTTGCCATCCAGCAGACGTTGCGGGTCAGCGGGATCGACCCGCAACGTTCTGGCCACAACGGTGTTACGGAAAAAACGGTAGGTCAGCACACCGAGATCGCCTGCCGCGGCCTGCTCGCGGGCGAGGTCATAGGCGCGGGCGACGACATAGTCGTTGGCCTTTTCCGGCATCGGGTCGTATTCGAAGTAGGTCGATTCGCCGCCGGGCTTATAAGACCCGGCGCCGCCCAGCGACACCCCGAACAGCACTTTCTTGGCCTGCACCTGGCAGTTTTCAAAGACGTTTCCCTGGTCCTTCAGCCCATTGATCTGCCGGCACATCCGGTAAGCGGACGCCTGCAGGGCACGATCGCAATCGGCCTGCGTATAGCCATAGGTGGCATAGCCATGGCGGTAGCACAGGTCATGCATCACGCAGGACGGGCGAAAGTGCAGGCTGACATCTGCTGTTTCGGCGGGGGTCTTGAAAAAGCTTTTGCCTAGCGAGGGAATGGAGCAATTCAGCCCTTGTCCGCGGCCGCCGAGGATTGCCTGGGTAATGGCGGAAGAGGGGAACTGCTTGAAGGTGGGCGGCGGCTCCAGGTCGCCAGGTTCCTGCAAGTCCGGGTAAACCTTCTCGGCAACCGAGTCGCCGATCCAGGCGCAGCCCTGAAGCGAAGCTGTCGCCAAGGCAGTGGCGAACATCGCGCCGCGCCATGCATGCCGGTAAACGAAATCCATGTTCCAGCCTCCCTGTCAGCACGGATCCGCCGTGTTTTCGGGAGTATTGTGGCGAAATGATGTCAGTGCAAGCCGGCTACAGTCGTTGCCGGCCTGGCGAGGCGGGTTCAGGCTTGCTGGCTGATGTCCGGCTCATGCGTCACCGGAAAATTCACCGACCGGGCGATGAAACACTTCTGATGCGCCAGGTGATGCAGTTCGCGGGCGGTTCCCAGGTCTGAGCCGGCGGCGATCACCACCCGCGGCCGCAGTACCACCGAGGTGAATTGCCCGGCGCCGCTGTGTTCTTCGACCATCTCGCCTTGCGCGTCGTCCTCGTAGCTGAGCACCACCACGCCGGCTTCGGCGCAGAGGCCCAGGTACCAGAGTTTGTGGCAGGCGGAGAGGGAGGCGACCAGCAGGTCTTCGGGGTTCCAGCGCGCCGGATCACCACGGAAGGCCGGGTCGGACGAGCCGTCGATCGGCGCCTTGCCGGGCGTCTGGATCAGGTGGTCGCGGCTGTAGCCGCGGTAGCTGGAGGTCCCCGTGCCCTGGTTGCCAGTCCAGGTGACGTTGACGTCGTAGCGGTGTTGTTTGTCTGCCATGGGACCCTTCCTGAATGAACGTGGCCCCGAGCCTACGCCGTGGCGGCGTCGGGCGAAACAGGCACGGGCGCCGGGCCGGATTGTCCGCGCGCAACAAGCCTGACCGGTTGTCTCCTTTTGGGGACATGCCCGCGCCTCGATCACGCTTAGCATGCCGTCCCATAACCACAAGAACACCGGAGACGCATTGACGATGCACAGCCCCTCGACCGAGCCGCGGCGCTCGCTGTATTTCGATTATCAGGTTTATCCCGCTTTCACCGCCGACATGGCGGCCAGCGCAACCCGGTGCGAGGCGGTGGTGGTGGTCGGCGCCGGGCCGATCGGCCTCACCGCCGCGCTGGAACTGGCCCGCTACGGTATTCCCTCGGTGGTGCTGGAGGCCGAGCAACAGGTCAGCGAGGGCAGCCGCGCCATTGTGTTTACCCGTCGCTCGATGGAGATCCTGCAGCAGGTCGGCGTTGCCGGGCGGGTGACCGAGGTCGGCCTCGGCTGGCGCTTCGGCAACTCGTTCTACCGCAATCAGTTGGTGTTCCGCATGGAAGCGCCGCATGACCCGGACGACCGCTTCCCGCCCATGACCAACCTGCAGCAGCCGTGCCTGGAACGCGCGTTGGTGGAGGCAGCCGAAGCCAATCCGCTGATCGAGCTGCGTTGGGGCAACAAGGTGGTCGGCCTGACCCAAGCGCCGGACCATGCCCGCCTGGAGGTGGACACCCCGGCTGGCGTGTATGCACTGGAGAGCACCTGGGTGATCGCCGCCGACGGCGCCCGCTCCGGGTTGCGCAGCCTGCTCGGGCTGAAGCTGGAGGGCGCGGCCTATGAAGGCCGTTTCGTGATCGCTGATATCCGCATCAAGCTTGACCTGCCCACCGAGCGCCTGGCTTACTTCGATCCGCCCTGGAACCCGGGCAACACCGTGTTGATGCACCGCGAGCCGGGGGATATCTGGCGCATCGACTATCAATTGCCCGCCGATGAAACCCCGGAACAGGCGTTGGCCCCAGCCTCTTTGCGACAGCGCATCGACGCCCAGCTCGCCTTGATGGGTGTGGCGGATCGCACCTGGGAACTGGACTGGTGCTCGGTGTATTCCGCCCGCGCCCTGACCCTGGTGGACTATCTTGCCCAGCGGGTGATTTTCACTGGTGATGCCGCGCACCTGCTGCCGATCTTCGGTGTTCGCGGGGCCAACACCGGGTTTCAGGACGTCAACGACCTGTGCTGGAAGCTGGCGTTGCAGATCAAGGGCCTGGCCGGGCCGCGGCTGTTGCCGTCCTACAGTCATGAGCGGGTGGCGGCGGCTCGGGAAATCATCGAGGAGGCGGGCAAGAGCACGCGCTTCATGACGCCGCCCAGCCCCGGCCAGCGCCTGCTGCGCGACGCGGTGCTGTCGTTGTCACTGACCCAGGACTTTGTGCGACCGCTGTTTCACTGGCGCACCTCGCGGCCCCATGACTACGCCGACTCGCCGCTCAATTGCGCCAATGCCGACGACAACCTGTTCCAGCACGGCCCACGGGCCGGCGCGCCGCTGCTGAACGTGCGCCTGGGCGACGACGATTACCTGTTCGATCACTTGGGGGCGGCGTTCCACTTGCTGTATTTCACCGATGACGGGGCGTTGCCGCTGGAGATCCAGGCGCAGGTCGCGGCAGTGCAGGCGCGGGGTATTCCCCTGCGGCTGATCGCGGTGGGGAGCGCGCTCCCGGTCGACGCTGCCGATCTGACCCTGGTCGATCCCGAGGGCCATCTGCGGCGCAAATACGCTGCGCAGGCCGGCAGCGCTTACCTGGCCCGCCCGGACCAGCATGTCTGCGCCCGCTGGCGAGCACTGGGCACTGACGCACTGACCGCCGCCTTCCACGCTGCATTGGGAAACGACTGAGGACATCGCCATGGCACACCTGACCACCCCCGAACTGGAAATCCTCTATGACCGCCTGGCCGACAGCCTGGACCAGGCGCCTGACGGCAAGCGTGAGCTGCTGCTGGTCAAGCTCGCCCTGTTGGCCGCCGAGGCCCTGGGCGATGTCGAGCGCTTCAGCGAACTGACGGTGATCGCCGGCCGCGACTTGTAACGGCCCGCTACCTTCCTCATATGGGCCTGGACGAGGAAGGGCGTCCAGCTTGCCCGGGCAGCCTGATAGACTCGCGCTCTTCGAAACCCCCGAGAGGGAAACGCCATGCAGTTCTGGCCGTTGCGTACCGTGCCGCCGCCGCAGAGCCTGAATATCGGCCAGGCCGCCAGGCTGCTTGCTCATGTCGGGCACGACTATCGCCGGCAATTGGCCGGCGATCTGTTGCAGTTGATCGGCAACGGTATTCCGCTGGCTCAGTGCACGGTCTTCGCTTATGCGCCGCGCCGCAACCCGCAGGTGTTCACCTTCGCCGACCGGGCGCGGGAAGTGTCGCTGCCGAAGATCTCCTCCAACTATGCCGAACGCTTCTACAACCAGGATGGCAACCAGCAGGCCATGAGTGGCGGCGGCGGTGAACGGATCATGGTGCAACGCCAGCACATCGATGACATCGGCCACGCCGAATACCGGCGCATCTGCTACGAGCAGCCGAAGATCGCCGAACGCCTGGCGCTGCTGACCCGTTGCGACAATGATCGCTGGCTGTCGGTGAACTTCTACCGGGGCCGGGAGCATGGCTGCTTCAGCAACCAGGAGCTTGACCACCTGGAAGCCTGGGCACCTTTGTTGATGCAGATCGTGCGCATGCATTACCTGGCCTGGCGACAGGTCGACGAACTGCCGCAGGTATTGGCCGAACGCCTCGCTACCCTGTACCCGGAGCTGACCCCGCGCGACCTTGAGCTGCTGCGCCTGCTGCTGACCGGCATCGACAACGACGAAATCGCCCGGCGCCTGGGCGTGCGGCCGTCCAGCGCGGCGACCTATATCAAGCGGCTGTACCGCAAACTCGGCACCGGGAGTTTGCGTGAATTGATCGGCCTGGTAACCCAGGGCTACCGAAACTGAAACCCGCGCGTCAACAAGGACTTCCCATGCCGCACCTGGATTGGCTTGAACACCACCTGCACCACAGCGACACCCTGGCCACCTGGCTCCATCGCCAGTTCAGCTACGAGTTCGAACAGCCATTGGCGGAGTGGCAGGCGGAATTCGCCGCGGGGCAGCATGACGGTGAGTGGAAATGCCTGATCGCCCTCGACCAGGACGAACTGCTCGGCGGTGCCGCGCTGGCCCGCGATGATCTGCCGGAGCGCCCCGATCTTGGACCGTGGCTCGCCTGTGTGTTCATCCGCCCCGAAGCACGGGGGCGAGGGTTGGCGGAGCAGTTGATCGAAGGCATTTGTGATCACGCCCGGGCCACCGGCATCGCCCGCCTGTACCTGCACACCCACGACCAGAGCGAGTATTACGCCAAGCGCGGATGGCAGGTGGTGGAGCGGTTCGAGGCATGGGGCAAGGCGCAATGGTTGATGGCGCGGGAGCTGTCCCGCGCCGGTTGATGAAATACAGGCGATCCCGGAAACGGCTTATTGCCAGCCATAGCGGCGGGTGAACCAGCCTTTCATCGCCTGCACCACGCCGACGTACCCCAGCAGAATCGCCAGCAGGAACGGGAAGTAGCTCAACGGCAGCGCCTGCAGCTTGAAGTAGCTCGCCAGCGGCGACATCGGCAGCAGCACGCCGACAGCGACGATCAGCAGCGTCATGGCCAGCAACGGCCAGCCCGCGCGGCTGTGCACGAACGGCAGCTTGCGGGTGCGGATCAGATGCACCACCAGCGTCTGCGACAGCAACCCTTCGACGAACCAGCCGGACTGGAACAGGGTCTGGTGCTCCGGCGTGTTCGCGGCGAACACGAACCACATCACGGCATAGGTGAGGATGTCGAAGATCGAACTGAGCGGTCCGAAGAACAGCATGAACCGCCCGATGTCCTCGGCCTGCCAGCGCTGCGGCCGGGTCAGTTGCTCGGCATCGACGTTGTCGAAAGGGATCGCGGTCTGCGACAGGTCGTAGAGCAGGTTCTGCACCAGCAGGTGCAGCGGCAGCATCGGCAGGAAGGGCAGGAACGCGCTGGCCACCAGCACGCTGAAGACGTTACCGAAGTTGGAACTGGCGGTCATCTTGATGTACTTGAGCATGTTGGCGAAGGTCTTGCGGCCTTCGACCACGCCTTCTTCCAGGACCATCAGGCTTTTTTCCAGGAGGATGATGTCCGCGGCCTCCTTGGCGATGTCCACCGCCGAATCCACCGAAATGCCGACGTCCGCCGCGCGCAGCGCCGGGGCGTCGTTGATGCCGTCGCCCATGAAACCGACCACATGACCGCGCTGGCGCAGCAGGCGGACGATGCGTTCCTTGTGCGCCGGGGTGAGGCGGGCGAACAGGTTGCCTTCGGCGGCACGGTCGCTGAGCTGGCGATCGTTGAGGGCATCGATTTCGCTGCCCAGCAACAGGCCGACGACCGGCAGGCCGACTTCACGGCAGACGCGTTGGCTGACGCGCTCGTTGTCACCCGTCAGCACTTTCACCGCCACGCCCTGTTCGGCCAGAACCCGCAGCGCGGCGGCCGTGGTTTCCTTGGGCGGGTCGAGGAAGGCGATGTAGCCGGTGAGCAGCAGATCGCTTTCGTCGGCGACTCGATACTGCTCGCGCCCGCCCGGCAGTGGCTTGACCGCCACCGCGACCACGCGCAGGCCTTCGTCATTGAGCAGGGCGGTGTGTTCACGGATGCGTGCCAGCAGTTGCGGGTCCAGCGGACGTTCCTCGTCGCCCAGGCGCACCCGCGTGCACACCGCCAGCACTTCCTCCAGCGCGCCCTTGCACACCAGCCGATGGCCATTGCCGTCGTGCCCGACCACCACCGACATGCGCCGGCGCTGGAAGTCGAAGGGGATCTCGTCGACCTTGCTGAAGGCGCTGCCCAGGCGGGCCTGCCGCTGCGGGCCGGCATGTTCCAGCACGGCGACGTCCAGCAGGTTTTTCAGCCCGGTCTGGTGATGGCTGTTCAGCCAGGCATCGTCCAGCACCGCCTCGCAGGGCACGCCGAACACATCGGTGTGGCGCTCGAGGACGATGCGGTCCTGGGTCAGGGTGCCGGTCTTGTCGGTGCACAGCACGTCCATGGCGCCGAAGTTCTGGATGGCGTCCAGGCGCTTGACGATGACTTTCTTGCGCGAGAGCGCCACGGCGCCCTTGGCCAAGGTCGAGGTGACGATCATCGGCAGCATTTCCGGGGTCAGGCCGACGGCGATGGACAGCGCGAACAGCGAGGCCTCCAGCCAGTCGCCCTTGGTGAAACCGTTGATCAGCAGCACTAGCGGGGTCATGACCAGCATGAAGCGGATCAGCAACCAACTGACCTTGTTGACGCCCTGCTGGAAGGCGGTGGGCTCGCGGTCGCTGCTCAACACCCGCTCGGCGAGGTTGCCGAAGTAAGTGTGCTGGCCGGTGCCGACCACCAGGGCGCGGGCGCTGCCGCTGACCACGTTGGTGCCCATGAAGCACAGGTTGTCGCATTCCAGCGGGCTGCCGACGGCGCGCCGGGCATGGGCGAATTTCTCGACCGGCAGTGATTCGCCGGTGATCGCCGCCTGGCTGATAAACAGATCCTTGGCTTCGAGCACCCGCAGGTCGGCGGGGATCATGTCGCCCGCCGACAGCAGCACCAGATCACCGGGGACCAGATCGCGAAACGGTACTTCCACCGCACCGCGCCGATCGACAGCCGGGTCGCCGCTGCGCAGCACGCTGGCGGTGTTGCTGACCAACGCCTTGAGACGCTCGGCGGCGCGGTTGGAGCGGGCTTCCTGGAAAAAGCGCAGCAGCGTCGAGACCAGCACCATACTGCCGATCACCAGTGCGGCGGTGAGGTCTTCGGTGAGCCAGGACACCAGGGCCAGCAGGCTGAGCAGCAGGTTGAACGGGTTGCGGTAGCACCACCACAGGTGCAGCAACTGCGGGACTGGTTTTTCCTGGTTGACCACGTTGGCCCCGACCCGGTCGCGCACGGTTTCGGCGCGGCTCGCGTCGAGGCCTTCGGCGCCGGTGCCGAAGCGCTGGTAGAGGGCACCGGCTTCAAGGCCGGCGACGGTGGACAGTTGCCGAATGAATTCGACCGGCAGGTTGCCGCGGGCGCTGCCGTTACGCAGCAGTTCCAGCATTGCCTGGCGGCGGAAATGCCGGCTCAGGCCGTGGTCGAAGAACGCCAGCAGGCGCCGGCCGAAACGTTTGAACAGCATGATGCACTCCTGGGCGGTCGCAAGGACGCGACCACCGGATGGTGTTGTGCAGCACGGCAATTGCCGCCGCTGCCGGTCAGGCCGGGCAGCGGCGCGAGAAAACGCGTCAGCCGCCGCCCGGCCCGGGTCTGGGTGACACGGGACTGGGGTCTGGATTCATGACTGGGCTCCGGAAGCTCCTGTTTGGGGTGGATGAGTTTGGGGTGGAGGGGGTGGCCGGGTCACTCGCCGGCCAGGTCGAACACTTGCCAGCGCACCGAGCTGACGCCTTTTTCCAGGCTGATGCGGCTGACCAAGCGCTCAAGCTGGCTGGTGGCGCCGTGATTGCCGAGCAGTTCGGCGCGCACTTCCAGCTTGGCCGGGTTGGCCTGGTCTTCGCTGTGCAGCGATTGCAGGCGCAGGGCAACGCCGTCGAGGCTGTGCAGCATCAGGCTGCGCACCTGGATTTCGTCCTCGGCGCGGCAGACGATTTCCACGCCGTAGCGCTGTTCGACTTCGCTGGCGGGGACCACGTCCTGCTGGTTCAGGCGCTGGGCGATGTCGCGCAGCAGGATGTTGGCGCAGAGCACCACCAGGCAGCCAATCACCGCTTCAAGCAACAGGCCCATGCTGCACAGCACGCCGATGGCGGCGGTGCACCAGAGCGTGGCGGCGGTGTTCAGGCCACGGACGTTGAGGCCGTCGCGCATGATCACGCCGCCCCCGAGAAAGCCGATGCCGGAAACCACATAGGCGGCAATGCGTGACGCGTCGCCGCCCAGGCCCGGTACGGCCTGGGTCATCAGCACGAACAGGCAGGCGCCGGTGCTGACCAGTGCGTTGGTGCGCAGGCCGGTGAGGCGCTGGCGCAGTTGACGTTCGGCGCCGATCAGGGCACCGAGGATGAGCGCTGCGGCGGCGCGCAGCAGAAAGACTTTCCAATCCATGATTCACCTCGTTTTTCCGGCCGCAGCCGGCGGGTGCGCCAGACGAAACTGGCACGCTATTCGGGGTTATGGATTGCGCGGTCGCAAGGCTCCCAAGGCCGCGCGTAACAGCCGCGCCGCGGAGGAAAACTGCAAGGGAAAATGGGGAGTCGTCATCCCGTCAGGGATGCGAATCGCCACTGTCCGCTGTAATCAGCGAGACAGTGGCAGGGGAGTGCTGCCGGACATGCTCGCTGTTCAGACCTGTCGCAATCGACTGGGGCTACTGTCCAAGGCAGGACTCCTGTGTGGGAAGAAAACGGAGCGGAAAGTACGCCCTCCGATGAGCTCAGTCAAGGCCCGGTTGTGCCGGGCGTCAAGGCCGTTTGCGGCGCGTTCAGCGAAGCGACAGAAAACCCTTCATTACTGCTGTTGTGGCGGCTCGGGTTCGTGCGCCGGCGCCGCGTACCAGCGCTCCTTCGGCACCCGTTTTTCGTGGTTCGGATCGCTCATGTAGTGAGGCGACATCATCTGCACGCCGTACTCGTTGAACACATCCTGGATATTGGCGTGCAGCACGCTCAGCAACTCCGCCCGCGGTCGCGGCTCGCTGGGCACGGCCTGGGCCACCAGACGGTATTCCGGGTAGAAATCCGAGAGGGCGATCTGGAACACCTGCGGACGCGGGGTATCCAGCACACCGGGTGTGCGCCGCGCAGCTTCCAGCAGGATCGCCTCGACCTGGCGCCAGGGCGTGTCGTAGCCGATGGTGGCGGTGGCGTCGACCACATAGCCGGCGCCCTGGACCACCCGCGAGTAGTTCTTGGTCACCGCGCCGGTGATCATCGAGTTGGGGATGGTCAGCACTTCGCCGAGCCCGGTGCGGATGCTGGTGGTGAACATGCCCAACTCGGTGACCGTGCCTTCGTGCTCGCCGATGCGCACGAATTCGCCGGGGCGCAGGGTGCGGGTGTAGGTCAGGATCAGCCCGGCTGCGGCCTGGCCCACCACGCTGGTGGCGCCGAGGGAAATCATCAGGCCGATCAGCACCGACAGGCCCTTGAACGCCTCGGTGCCGGAGCCGGGCAGATAGGGATAGGCCATGGCCAGGGCGAACAGCCAGATCGCCAGCGAGGTGAGGCGGGTGGTGGGCGGCAGGGTTTCGTCGTTGAGCCAGTTGATGTTGCCGGGTCGTGCCAGGCGCGCCAACAGGCGTTTGCTGAAGGCGCTGATGCCGCGGGCGATGAAGAAGATCAGCAGCGCGATCACCAGCCCGGGAATGGCGCTGGCGATAGCCTCCAGCAGATACCCCGCCAGGTTCAGCAGGTACTGGTTGAGGCTTTCGCCCCAGGGCCGGGTGTAGGGGAAGCGCTGCAGCACGAAGCTCAGCCACTCGTAGCCGACCAGCAACGCCAGCAGCCAGTAGACCAGGTCGACCAACCGGCGCGAGGCGAGCAGCAAGTTGCTGGTGTCGAGCAACTGGGTCTGGCCGATGCGTAACACGCCGGTGTGTTTACGCACGCTGATGGGCAGCCAGCCCAACAGCCGCGCACGGCCCCAGCCAAACAGGCGCAGCAGGCCAAGGAACAACAGCGTCGCGGCGCTCGCGTAGCCGCCGGCCTTGAGCATGAATTGCAGGTTGCGCGCTTCGTGGTTTTCCGCGAGCACCTGGCGCAGCCTCGCGGCGGCGCCGTCGGCCAGGTCCGCTACCGAACCCTCGCTGTCGACGAGGTCGTCGGGGGTGACGATAAACGCCCGGCGTTGGCCCATCAGCACCAGGTACTGATCCTTGATGCTGTCGAGGTGGACGTGCGGGTCTTCCTGGCTGTCCATGACCTGGCGAATCACGTTTTCGGCGCGCTGGGCGCGGATTTCCGGGGTCTCGCCGAGCAGATCGGCCTGGAAGGTGATGATGGTGCGGTTGGCGATCTTCAGGGGTGCCGGTTCTGTCTGTGCGACCGTTTTTTCCTCGGCCGCGCCTGCCGGCATCGCCAGTGTCCAGAGCAGCGCCATGCTCGCCAGCCCAATCCCTTTAAACATCTTTCTCGACTCCTGCGCTGGTGATTAGCACCAGACTAGTGTCGGTCGTGGGGCTTGTCTCCCATATGTGGCGTTGTGAAGAGCATGATGCGCTAGGCGATAGCCCCTCATCGCTGGCAAGCCAGCTCCCGCAGAGTTCTTTGCCAGCCACAAGTTTGGTGGTCCACGCGATTGAACTGTGGGAGCCGGCTTGCCGGTGAGGTGCCTGGTCAAAACTCCATGGGGACGCCGTGGGGATAGAACGTCTTTATCCCGCCGCTTTCCTTGACCACGCCATTCGCCCCCCAGAGCCATTCCAACGGTTGCAAGCCGTCGGTTCTACTGAGCGTATCTATTAGCTTCGGCAATCCTTGGCCTTTGAAATATACAAGGCCATGGTGAGCTTCCACGGTTTTGTTCAGCTCGGTCGCCAACTCCTGTCCCAAGCTGAGGCCTGTTTTCGGGTTAATGTCCGCAGAACAGCACGCGATGATGTGAACGCTGTCGATATCACTCAATGAACCGCCACGAACAGAGGTCAAGTTCTTGGCTAGTTCGGGGGCGTCGACGTACCTATAGACTTTTGGTTTTACCTCGACCGCCAACTTACCGTACGTTCCGTGCGATACGATGTTCAGGCGCTTGCCCGCTCCGCGTGTGGACGTATCTTCGAACAGAGTTATGCCGCTCCTGCCGTACGGGTTCTCGTGAAGGACGTTGCTCACTTCGCCGCCTAGCACCACCAAGTGCTCGCTTTCCACCTGCACTCCACGTACCGCGCGGGCCGTGTCTTGCGCCGCCTCGCCGGCGGCCGGCAGCCAACGGCTGGCGGAGCGGGCGAGGCTGGCCGCTCCGGAGACCATGCCTGGCAAACCGAAGGCCAGCGACGCCCACCCCAGCGCAGAGGACGCGATGGGGCTGGCGGACTCCAACGCGCCGCTGGCGATGGCGGTGACATCGGCCACCAGGCCCAGACCACCGATCACGCCGACTGCGGAGGCACCGCTGGCTGCCGCGGCCAGCACGCCCTCTGTCGCCAGCAACGGCGCCGCCGCTGCACCGAAGGTCACCGCCGTGGCGACAATACCGACGACGCCCAGACCAATACCCAGCCAGGCTTGCCAACTCAGGTGGCCCGTGGGGTCGGTACGGTTGATCGGGTCGCCAACGCAATAGGCATAGGGGTTCAGGCCACCCGCGCCGAACGGGCTCAAACTGTCCGGCGCGTTGAAGCGCATCAGTACCGGATTGTAGGCGCGGTAGCCGTTGCCCAGGTGGTAAGTGCCACTGACCGGGTCCAGGCGTTCTCCGGCAAACCCCAATGAGGACTGCAGCGCACTGTCGGCTTGTCGGTGGCCGTAGGCGGTGTAGGCGCAGGCGCGGGTTTCACGGTTGTGCCGCGACAGCAGCACACTGCCCTGAGTATCGGTGCCGAGGAGGGCGGTGCCGGCGTTCGCGCCGTCACGGTGTTCTGCCACACAACTGCCACCGGCGCGGACAAAGCGGGTGGTCTGCGCGGTTTCACGGAGGGTTTCGTTGATCAGTTGGCCATTGCGGTAATACAGGTCCCGGGTATTGCCCGGCCCGGCAAGCTGGGTGATCACCTGATTCATGGCGTTGTAGCGGTAGGCGCCGTCGGTGCCGGCGCCCGTTACGCGGACCAGTCGGCCAAGGTTGTCATAGTCCAGCGTGCGGCCTGCTTCATCCTTGATCAGGCGACCGCACGCGTCATACGCAAGCTTGATGCTGGTGGGGTAGTCAGGATGGTCATGGCGGACCTCAATCAACTGGTTGGTATCGCTGGCGTCATAACGGAACGTCGCGGTGTCACTGCCTCCGGTGAACTCGGTATGGCACTGGACAATGTTGTCCAGCGCGTCGTAGCTGAAGTGCTGTTGCATGATCGGCTTGCCCCAGGGGTCGAGCGGCAAGTAGCGCGGTTCACCCGCGCATTGGTACAGGGACAGGCGATTGCGGGCGTCATAAGCGTAGGCTTCGTGGCGCGCCAACTGGCCGTCGTGCCAGGTTTCACGGGTGCTCAATTGGCCATTGCGATGGTAGGCGCGACACACCTTCCAGGTTTCGCTGGCCGATTTCAGCTCGCGACTGGACTCGCGGCTGAAGGCGTCATAGGTCATCGACAACTCCAGAACATCACCGCTCTGGTTGTCGGTCACCGTGCGACGGGCGACGCGGCCGGTGGTGTCATAACTGATATCGACATCGGCATGGTTGTTCTTCAAGCGCTGTAGTCGGCCACTATCGTCGTAAACCAGTGACTCGCTGGCGCCAGCAATATCGACGTAGGACAACGGCAGGCCGTTCGGCGTGTAGACGCGGCTGGCCGTGCGACGCGTGTTGCCGGTAGCGCTGAAGGACTCCGTGAGCAGTTGGCCCTGGGTGTTGTAATCGCTGTGGTAATCGCTTTGGTAGCCGCCGCCGGTTTCGCCGGCGTTTTGCATCCAGCCCATGGCCGGTTGGTAGTCGAAGCGCTGCTCGCAGCCGTCCGTGCTGACGCTGCGGACTGCATTGCCCAGCTCGGTGATGTAGTTGTAATGGGCGATGCTGCCGTCCGGCGCGGTGATACGTGCCGGCAATGGATCGCTGTCGTGGGCGAAGTCATATCGGTACTGACGCTCGCCGCTACGGCTGTTCTTGAGCCGGCCGAGGCCGTCGAATTGCTGGCTGCCTTGACTGACCCCGTTGACGGTGATGGCCGTAATCGCCTGCGGGCTGCTGGAGTCGTCGGCATAACGCTTGGTTACCGTGGTGCCGTCGGGCAGGTCGATACGAATCACGCGGCCCCAATCGTCGTACTGCCAGGCGGTTTGATGGTCCAGTTCGTCGCGACTGCGGATCAGCCAGCCGACGCCGTTGTATTCGTTGGCAATTACGCCATCCACGCTGCCGTCGGGGTTCAGGCGTTCGACACGGACCGCTTTGCCCTGGGCGTTGAACCAGGTTCTGCGCATCCCTTGGTTGTCGCCTTGCAGTGTCGTTTCGGCGCTGCGCGAGACGGGGTCATAGCGGCTGATCAAGTGGTAGCCGTTGCTGCGAGAAAGGGTGTGCACCATGCCCCAGCCGTCGTAGCTGCGTGTTTCGCTCGCTTGCAGCACACGCGGCGCGGCGCCGTTGAGGGTGATCGTGTCAAAGGTGGTGGATTCGACGAGCCGGCCCCTGGCGTCGTAGCGTTGTGCGGACACAGCAGTCCAGATCTGGGCGTCGGCGGCTTTCTGTTCCTGGTGAATGGTCCGGCCCAGTCCGTCGAACGTGGTTCGGGTCATGTTGCCCATGGGATCGCTGGCGACGGTCTGCGGCAAGCCACTGTCGTCGGTCTGGTAAAGGATGGTGCCCTGTGCCTCGAAGGCAGTCCCCGGGTTTTTGTGGGTTCGCACCACACGGCCGAGTCTGTCGTAGTCATACGAGGTCGTGTTGCCTTGCGCGTCAGTGGTTGACCAGAGCCGACCGCTCAGGCGCGATTGGACCCTGGTGGTCGAGTTGCGCAGGTCGTCGTGGGTGCGATAGCCGACGGATTGAATCGAACGTTCGCCGTCGTTGCTAAAGGTGAAGTCCTGGGTAGTGACGTACGCGTCTTTCCCCGCCTGCAAGCTGTCTTGAATGCGGGTGATCCGACCGAGTTCGAGCGACTGTTCGTCGCTTACGTATTCGGTGCTGCGGCTGTTGAGCAGGCGGTCATCGGCGAAGCTGTCTTCGCCGACCTGAAGTGCCGCCGATGCGGGAAGCACCGTGCGGCTGCCAGGGACGGTGGGCTTGTTGGCGTACCGATAGCGGGTGCTGCGCAGCGGCGCCGGACCGAGATCGGCGGGTGGCTGCACGGACTTGCATTTGAGCAATCTGACAAAACCATTGGGCTCGGCGGGCGCCAGCCCCTTTTCGCCCTCGGCCGGATAGTACTCCCAGCGGTTCAGGGTGCCGTCGGGGGTCAGTTGCGAAGTCGGATTGCCCTGGTCGTCGAAGTCGTTGACGGTTTCCTCGGTGCGCGATGCCTTGTCGGCATTGGTGTAGGTGACTTTGACGCTCTGGGGTAACTGAAAGATCGGCGGCTGCTGGTCGAAGCCGCTGGCTGCCTTGGCGAAGTAGCGGGTTTCGGTGTTGGTGGTGCAGCCCGCGTCCCGGGTTTCTTCCGAGACCAGCAGGTGAAAGTTGTTGTAGGTACGTTTTACTGTCTTGCCGTCCGTGGTCGCCCGGCACCAGTACGCATAGTCGGTCAGCATGCCGTAGAGATAATCCGAATCGTTGGACCAGGTGCCGCCCTGACCGGCGTATCCCAAGTAGTTGTAGGTCGAGTAGCTGTAGTCGGTGATTATCGCCGGCTGGCCAGCGTTGGCCTGTTGGGTGAAACGCATGACTGCGGGCAGCCCGCCACTGATCCGCGAGGCGTCCGGGAACCGTTGGGCATCAGGCTGGTACTGGGCACGCTGGACCATTCCCGTGGGCGCGGCAATGGTGGTGACCAGGTTGCGCCCGCCGACGTTTTCATAGGTGAAGTTCCAGGACAGCGCCGGCGTCGCACCGCCATGTTTCAACTGTTTCAGGTAGCCGTTCTGGAAGGACAGGGTGATGTCATAGGCTTCACTCGTGCCCGGCCAGACGTGCAGCGTGGTCACGCTGGTAGTCCTCCCGTCAGGGTAAGACAGCGTCAGGAATGTCTGGCCGCGCTCATCCTTAACCGAGCGCAGGCGAGGTGGTGAACGGCTGAGGTCCCAGTCCAGGTCGAGGCGGTGACCCAGGGGCGAGAACAACGTGCACGGCACCTTGAAATCACTGGCCTTATCGGGGCCGACAAGTTGCTCTACTTCGCCGTTCTTGTGTACCACCAGATAAGCGTCCGACTTTTTGCTGAAGCGCAGGCTGTCCAGTTTCTGTTGGCGCAGAGTGACGGAATTGGGCGTTTCCACGACCGAGTACTGTTCTCCACTCGACAACGAAATGCGCTTGGCCTTGCGGTCGTAACAGCTCAGGCCGAGCGTCCAGCCGATACCGAAGCCGACATCGGTATTGTTCAGCGGCGTGTAGCTCAGGCCTAGCGGCAGGGCGGGACCAAGGTTGTCGTTGCCCTGTATTTGCAGCAGCGGGATGTTGATGTTGAACAGGCCTGTGCGGGTATCGACGCCGCCGTCCACGGCCGTTGCGAAGTTGAAAGCCTGGGAATAGAAGTCGCTCATGCAAAACTCCCTGTCGATTGCGCGTGCGTTGCCGTCGCGCGGCACCGATGGCACTGCGCGAGGGGGGGTAGAAGTTCAGGTTCGGGGGAGCGGAGCGGTGCGTGGGGGCACCGCCCCTCGCAGCATCAGCCGTGGGTGTCAATGGCGCTGGTGATGGGCGGGCGGTTGCCCTCGTCGGCGGTGGTAAAGGCGCGGATGGTCAACCAGCGCACCGTGCCATAGATGTCCGTCACCTTGACCTGGTGATCCCCGGTACGGTTGAAGTTGCCGGCATCGCCGTCGATGTAGGAGTAGTTGCCGGTAATGAAACGGGTCAGTTTTATGGCGTTGTTGGCCGTCGTCACGCTAAAGGGCCGATCCACCGAACCGCTGTACCAGTAATTGCTCAGCAAATAGCTCTGGGTGTTGCCGTTGTAGGTCGTTCCGGGCAGGTGGATACGGCCACCGGCCATCCATAGGTAGCCACTTTTCGGGTTACCACACTGGAAGTTGGTGTAATACGTCCAGTTTTCGCCGCTCACCCATTCCGCGCTGTGGATGGGGAACGCCGGGGGGGCGGACCATTGGTACTCGAACAGCCAGTTCTTGGAGTCTTTGTGGTTGGAGGGCGCATCGCCGTTGACGATGGTCCGGGTCGGGAAATATTGCAGCTCTGACGGGGAAAAATTGGGCGGTTCGTGCGATGTGATCGACACCGTACTGGCTGTGATGCCGCTGGTTTTTCCCGCGCAATCCATGTTCTGGCTACCGCCATGGCCGTCAGGCACGCCTTTGATCTGTGCGGCGATGCTGATGCTGGCAAGGGTCACCTGGTAAGGACAGGTGACGTAGAACTGGAAGTAGATGGTGCCATCATCGCCAACCGTCGCGCTCAAGCTGTGCTGCTCACGGACAAACGCGGCCCCCCCGGACGGCGTGGTCAGAAACGCGTTGCGGACATCGCTGAAGCACCAGTTATTCTGCTGCCCGTTGTTCCAGGAAAACTGCGCCAGGTTTTCCCCGTTCACCAGCCACAAGGCGCTGAATATTCTCTGGAGCAGGTCCTGGTCCGGGATGATCCAGTTTCTGCGGCTGTCTACCGCACGGGTTTGCACCGTGACCCCGACCTGGTTCTTGCCGTTGCGGTACAACTGGCCCCCGGAGGTGCCCGGGTTGTCGCTGAAATGAATGGATAGCTTGTCGATTCCGGCCCAGCTATTGCTCGCCGCCGAGGCGTTCTGGTCGATGCTGGCGGCGATTTCTTCTCTTGATTGCAATGCGTGCATGGTATTCACCGTAAGTATTGGAAGGTTTGTTCAGGTCGATCATCGGGATCACAGGGGTGATCAGGACCTGCCCGGCTTTACCTTGAAATCATCGAGAAGCCCCTCGGTTTCCGGGGTGAAGTCCCCTGAGTTGCCGAACTGATCCCACACGGTGAAATACACATTGGACTTGCCGCCGCTAGCCGGCGAAGAGACGTTGACCGGCGAACCGGGGTAACCGAAGCCGCGGCCACCGCCCAGGGTCGTGTCGTACTCGGCCACGGTGAAATAGAAGGAATTGTCATCCTGGTTGACCTGAACCGGCCACCAGTGGGACGCGCTACCCGGTTGATCCTTCAGGCCGAACACCTGCTGTTGCGCTGGGCTGGATTTGCTCCAGGCATAGGCGATGTTGAATTTGCGGTAGCGCTTGAATGCTTCGCCGGGGTTCTGGTAAGCGGTGCTTTCGTCGAAGACATGCCAGTACTCGCCGACGCTGGCCGGGGCGATGTCGAAGCGGATGAACTCATGGCCTGGCTCGCGGCAGGCAAACACATGGTTGCGCGCCACGATCTTTTGCGTCTCGCTGTTGTCCGGATCCTGATAGGCCTGGAACGAGGCCAGGTCAGTGTTGAGGTCGGTGTAGCGAACCGGCGGCACGGCGGCGATGCTGAGCGTGTTCTTTGGGAAATCGTTGGGTTCGACGCCACGCGTGGTCACCGAGTAGGTACCGCCGCCGTCGGGGTTGGGCACATCGGCTTGCGCGGCGATGGCAATGGTCGCGGCATGTTCAGCCGGCGGGCACATGACGTAGAAACTGAATTGCAGCACGTCACTGTCCGCATCATCCACGGAGCCTGTGCTGAACAGGAACGTGTTCATCGAACTGCCTGTGGTGAATCCGTTGGCCGTGTCGGTGTAGCACCAGTGTGCGCCGGTGTTGCCGGCCTGGACGAACTGCAGCCGGCTGGCATCCTTGTAGTCCACCAACCCCAGGGCGCGGCGTACCAGCGCGGTGATGCCGGGGCTGTTGCTTTCGGTCAGCGGGTTGCCCTGGTCGTCTGTCGGCTTGGCCGTCAGCAGCACTCCGATCTGCTGATAGCCGTTCTTGTAGATTTTGCCGGCATTAGGGACGCCGTCGTCCGCGAATTCGATTTTGAGTTCATAGAGCTTGCTCCATGGACCAACCGATGCGGCGGCCTGTGTCCTTGCTGTTTCACTCATGGCAATTCCTTTTGCGCGATATTACTGGCGACCTCACGCCTGACTTTTGCAGTTCCATTGCAAGGTCGAGGAACAGAAGTAATAGCACATAGATATCAATGCGCCATCGCGAAACAACAATTCCCTTTCAGCCCGTTGCCTATGGTTGCCGATACACCTCCTTCCCGCCAAACCAGGTCTGCACCACCTGCGTCTCGGCCAAGGCCTGCTCGTCGACGGTAAACACATCCCGGTCCAGCACGACGAAATCCGCCTGCTTGCCTTTGACCAGCGAGCCGATCCGGTCTTCCAGGCGGATGGTTTTCGCGGCGTTCAGGGTGTAGGCGTAGAACATCACCTCGCGCGGGATGGTTTCTTCGGGGTTGAGCACGCCTTTGCTGCCGCGCCGGGTGGTCGCCTGGGCGATGGCCATCCACGGGTTGGCGGGCGATACCGGCCAGTCGCTGGCGCCGGCGATGGTGGCGCCGGCCTTGAGCAGCGAGCGGGCCGGGTACTGGAAGCGGAAGGCAAAGGCGCTGACGTAGGGCTTGACCATGTCGATGGCGTATTCGTCGCCAATCGCCCAGAGCAGTTGCATCGAGGCAATCACGTTGAGCGGTTTGAAGCGGGTGAACTCTTTGGGGTTGACCAGTTGCAGGTGGGTGATGGAGTGGGGAATCCCGCTGTCACCGGCGGCGCGGGCCTGTTCGAAGGCGTTGAGCGATTCGCGCACGGCACGGTCGCCGACGGCGTGGATATGCACCAGCCAGCCGCGTTTGTCCGCAGCAGTGACCAATTCGCCGAAGTGCTCGGGATCGAACAGCAGTTCGCCCTGTTTGTGGCTGTTGCTGTACGGCGAGATCACCGCGGCGCTCTGCGCGGGGAATTCCAGCACGCCGTCGGCGAAGATCTTGATGCCCGGCAGGGTGAGGTTGGGTACGCCCGCGAACTGCTGGCGAACCGTTTCCAGCACGTCCAGGTCGGCGGGGCGGCTTTTCGGGTTGGCCACCAGCAAGGCGGCGACGTGGGCGCTCAACTGGCCCTTGAGGCCCAGCGCCTTGTAGCCCGGCAGCACGCCGACGGTGGTTGCCGTGGGCTTGATGGCGAACACCGCCTGACCCGGCGAGGCGTTGGCCGCCGGGTCCATCCAGCCGGTGATGCCGAGGCTGTTGTTGTAGCGGACTGCGGCTTCGGCGCCTTTGAGCAGGGTGGCGTCGTCGAGTGGCGGCAGCACGGCCGAGACCCGGTCCCATCCGGCGTCCACCAGAAAGCCGCTGGGCTCGCCGTTCGGCAGCGCGCCGATAGTGTCGCGCTCGGTCGCGTCGAGGCGGGCCAGCAGCGCTTTGTCGATGCCGGCGACGGCGAGCATGCGGGCATTGACCCAGGCGGTGTGGTGGTCGCTGCCCATCAGGATGACCGGGGTCGCGGCCCATTCGCCCTGGTTGAAGAGCCGCCCCAGCGCTTCGGCCTGGGCCCAGTAGCCCGAGTTCATGCCCTGCACTTGCAAGGTGTCCGCGCCCAGGCGGGCCTGGCCGTTGTCGCGCCATTGGCGCAGGCGCTGCTCCAGTTCGGGGAGGGCGACGACTTCATCCTGCAGGTTCGCCGCCGACAGCGAGAGCCCGCCGAAAATGGCGTGGGAATGGGTGTCGATCAGGCCCGGCATGACCCGCTTGCCGGCAAGGTCGAGCACCTGGGTGTCGGCATCGGCGAGGGCGCGGATCTGCTCGTTGCTGCCGGTGGCGACGACCTTGTCGCCCTCGACCGCCATGGCCTGGACCTGGGGCAGGTAGTGGTCGGCGGTGAAGATCCGGCCGTTGACCAGGATAAGGTCGGCCGCAGCTTGGGCATGGCCGGTGAAATGGGCCAGCAATAGGGCGCAGAGGGTGGTGGAAAGTCGTTTCATTGGCGTGCTCGGTGTCGGTGTGAAAAAGGGGAGCCTCTCGCGAGCAAGCTCGCTCCTACAGGACCGCATTACCGTAGGAGCGAGCTTGCTCGCGATACTCAGTGCTCGATCCTGAAGCGGTTCAAGGTAAGTTTCAGATCACTGGAACCGGCATGCAGGCGGTCGCTCAGTTCGCGGGTGCGCTGGGCGAACTCGGCCGCTTGCTTGGCCTGTTCGGCAGCGCTGGACAGGTTGCGGTTGATGTCTTCGACGGCCAGTGACTGTTGCAATGTCGCCTCGGCCACGCTGCTGCCCTGCAGGACGATGGCCCGCAACGACTCGACGATGGCGCGCAAGCGCTCGCCGGCCAGGCTGGCCTGGGTGACGGTGTGCCCGGACAGGGCGCGGGTCTGGCTGATCATCGCCACGGCGTTGCCGCTGCTGACGCTCAGTTCGCCGATCATCCCTTGGATTTCCGTGGTGGCGTCCTGGGTGCGCTGCGCCAACAGGCGCACTTCATCGGCCACCACGGCG
The DNA here is from genome assembly GCF_025466035.1 of Pseudomonas sp. 20P_3.2_Bac5. NCBI lineage: Bacteria > Pseudomonadati > Pseudomonadota > Gammaproteobacteria > Pseudomonadales > Pseudomonadaceae > Pseudomonas > Pseudomonas sp. 20P_3.2_Bac5. The sequence continues at coordinate 119,987 of NZ_JANLOA010000042.1, forward strand.
AAGCCGCGGCCCTGTTCGCCAGCCCGTGCCGCCTCGATGGCGGCATTGAGGGCGAGCAGGTTGGTCTGCTCGGCAATCGCCCGGACGATGGCCAGCACCGAGCTGATCCGCTCGCTCTGTTGCGCCACGGAATTGATGGTCTCGACGCCGCTGTTGATCAGGGTCGACAGCCCGTCGATTTCACGCAGGGTCAGTTCGACGTTCTTCAGCCCGTCCAGCGCCTGGGATTCGGCGTCGGACGCTTCTTTCGCCGACGCCTGCGCGTGGCTGGCGACGTCCTGGATGCTGTAGGTCACTTCATTGAGCGCGGTGGCGACCAGCGTCACTTGTTGGGCTTGCAGCGCGCTCTGTTGCCGGGCTGACGTTGCGTTGTCGTGGATGGTCTGCGCGGCTTCGTCGGTCGCCGTCGCGGCGATGCGCATGTCACCGATGATGCCGCGCAGGGTCGCGGTGAAGCTGTTGAAGTCCCGCGCCAGCCCGGACAGTTCGTCGCGGCCGTCAGTCGCCAGTTGGCGGGTCAGGTCGCCATTGCCCCGGGCGATTTCGGCCATGGCCTGCACGGTGTTTTTCAACGGCCGGGCGATGCCTCGGGAAATCAGCGCGGTCACCAGCACCAGCAGCGCCGACAAGGCCAGGCCAATGGCGCCGATGCGCAGCACTTCGTAGTGGAATCGGGCCTGGATGTCGTCGATGTACACGCCGCTGCCGAGAATCCAGCCCCAGGGCTTGAACAGCTCGACATAGGAGATCTTGTCCGCCGCACCGGCGCCGCCGGGTTTCGGCCAACTGTATTCGACGATGCCTTTGCCGGCGCCCTGGGCGATCTTCAGCATCTCGCCGTTGATCGCCAGGCCGTTGGCATCTTTCAGGCCGCTGACGTCCCGGCCTTCGAGTGCCGGGCTCAGCGGGTGCAGAAGCATCCGCTGGTCGAGGCTCTGGATGAAGAAGTACTCGGTGCTGTCATAGCGCAGTCCGCGGATCATTTCCCGGGCCTGCTGTTGCGCGTCTTCTTCGCTCAGCGCCCCTTGCTGCTGCAGGCTGTGGAAGCGCTGGAGGATGCCGGCGGTGTTCTCCACGGCGGTCTGGATCTGGTAGATCTTGGCCCCGTACAAACCGGAGCGGATCTGCAGCAGGACCAGCGCCATGAGCACGGCGATGGTCAGCATGGCGACCAGCAGGATCAGCCACAGGCGTCTTTCGATTGCGATGTTTCTCAGGCTCAGCATGGTGCGCCTCGCGGTACGACTGCCCAACGGAAAAAAAACGGGCGCACGCCAGGGAGCGGAGTGCGTGCGCCCTGGCAGCATCAGACGCCGCCAACCTTGTAGACGCTGATCAGCACCTCATGCTCGCTGATGCCGTCGATGGTGCCGACGAACACATAGTCGTTGAGCCAGGCATTGGCGCCGGGCTGGGTCTTGAAGCGCGGTGTGGTGCGGCAATAGAAATCGCTTTCCTGCATGTCGCGCAGTTCCAGGCCCTTGGCTTTCTTGGCCAGACCGGATTCGTTGAGGCGCCATATACCGGGGTTGTCGATGATGATGAGTTGGCCGTCGTCGGTCTTCAGGCGGTACAGCGCATTGATCAGGGTGACGCCGTCGTCGCGGGTCACCGACATGTCGGCGCCGCCCGGAACGACGGTGCCCTTGACGCCCTTGCCGGTGAAGCTGCCGCCGATGATCGGGTAGTTGATGCGCATGCCGTCCGGGCCCTTGCCCATGTCTTCGCGCGGGCCGAGCTGGACGCTGATCTGCATGACCAGTTGGTTGTCCAGGCGCTTGGGGATTTTTTCCTTGAGTTCCAGCGCCTGGGCCGGTGACAGGCAGATCGCGGCGAGAAACAGGCACAGCAGGCGCAGTGTGTTGAGTGCTTTCATAAGGTCAGCTCGTGGCAATAAGGGGGTGGACCACCCGCGTCCGACGCGGGTGGCGCGAGGGTCAGAACGGCGGCCAGGACGACAGCGGATCGTGGCGGCAAGGCTGTTTGAGCAGTGAATTGCACTCGGGCAGGTCTGGCGGCACGTTCACCCCGGTCAGCTCGCCGAGCACCAGGCGCGAAGGGTGCGCCGCGTCATGGAACACCGTGTTGCGGCTGGACAGCGCGTAGTAGGCGAAGCCGTAGCCGCCGGTGCGCGAGGGCGCGTCGATCCAGATGCGCAGCCGCGAGCCTTCACGGAACGGGTGGGAGAACGGCGGGATTTCCACCCGGCCCAGCGCCGGCACGTTCGGCAGCATTGGCTGGATACCGTCCGGTTCGTTGAGCTGCTGTGGCCGCAGTTCGCTGGATTTGCTGTCGTCCAGTTTGCGGTTGGACATGCGCAGCCAGCCGCGCTGGACGAACACTTCCTTGTCGTCCGGGCGCACCTCGGTGATGGTCACCTGCACATCGGTGTCGGGGGCGAGGAAGGTCGACAGCCAGATGTCCGCGCTGGCGCTGCCGTAGCTGAGGAAGTCGCGTTCGAACGGCGCGCTGGTGTAGGCCAGGCTGCCGTCACGCCACAGCGGGTGTTGCCAGCCCCAGGCATGGTCCTTGAGGTAGGTGTTCACGTCCGGGCCGGGGATCGGGTAGATATACGCGTCCGGTTTGCCGCTGCCTTTGCCGCCCTGGACCAGTTCGCCGCCCTCGTTGAGGGCGAAGCTCACCGGCTTGACCGGCAGCGGGTACTGGTTGCGTTCGATGGTCCAGCCCGGGCGTGCGCTTTCGTTGGCCTGATGGCGGCCGCTGCGGTCGTCGGCCACGGTTTCCTGCCAGATTTCCAGGTGCGGGGTGCTTTCGAAACTGTTCTGCTCGCCTTTGACGAAGTGGTCGAGGAAGGCGTAGAGCTTTTTGCGGAAACGCTCCGATTCGTAGAGGTTGTGGCCGCCGCTGGTTTGCACCATCCAGAGCTTTTTCGGGTCGAGGCGCTCCTGGTAGAAACCTTCGCGGGCCAGCACCGCCTCGTCCTGCCAGGCCTGCATCGACAGCACCGGCACCTGCACAAGATTGGCGCGGTCGCGCGGGGCGCGCTGCTTCATCCAGTCATCGTGCTGCGGGTGACGGAGCATCTGGTACATCAGCGAGGTGTCGACCACCTTGGCCTGGTTTTCCGTCACCTGGGCGATGCAGCGCTCGTCGCCTTCGCTTTTCGCGCTGGCCTTCACCGCCTCCCAGCGCTGGTCGACGAACCAGTGCCAGGTGGTGGTGAATTCCTGGTTCGGCACGCCGCCGAGGAACCAACTGTCGGTGTAGGCATCGCCGAGGATCATGCCCGGCGCGATGGCCTTGAGGCCCTGGGGGCGTTCCGAGGCGGTCATCAACTGCGACATGCCGGCCCACGACCAGCCGAACATGCCGACACTGCCGGTGGACCAGTTCTGCTGCGCGGCGAACTCGACCGCGCTGCGGCCGTCGCTGCCGTATTCCGGGCCGAGGAAATCGAAGGTGCCTTGCGAGCAGCCGGTGCCGCGGGCTTGCACGCCCATCACGGCGTAGCCGCGTTCCACCAGGTCCTTGTCCATGGCTACGGAGAAGGTTTCGTTGTCTTGCAAATAGGCCGAGCCGCCGATGCTGCCGGAGTCATAGCCGCTGTAGCGGATCAGCACCGGGAATTTGCCGTCGCCCTTGGGCAGCAGCACCGAGTAGCGCAGTTGGGTGCCGTCGGCGGCGGTGATGTAGCCGGTGACGCGCTTGCCCCAGAAGGCTTCGAAGCTGCGGTCGGACGGCGGCAGGCCGTCGCCGCCGGGCGGGGCACCGGCGCAACCGGCAAGCAGCAGGGCCAGGCTCAGGGCGCTGAGGCTCAGCGCGCGGGTGAGGGAGGGCATGGACATAACTATCCTCGGATCAGTCGTTGCGTAGGGTGGCGGGGCGCTGACGTGCGGCCCGCATCATTCAGTCAGTGCTCAGAAGCGCTTGCTGGCGGAGAACACCACGGTGGCGGAGCAGTCGCCGCCCTTGCCGAAGTTGTTGGTGCACTCGGCCTCGGACAGGTCGGTGTCGATGTAGGCGGCCTTCCATTCCAGGCCGTAGGCGCGCTTGCTGACCGCCAGTTGCCAGTCGTTGTAGTCGCTGCGGTACTTGCCGCTGGCCGAGCGCCAGGCCTGTTCGTCCGGGGTCGAGGTGTGGCCGAAGCGGACGTTGAGCTTGGTCTGCCACGGCAGATAGAAGTCGTATTCGGCCCAACTGATCAGGCGGTGCCCATCGCGCTCGGTGATGGCGGCGTTGGCGGGCAATACGCCCCAGCCGATCAATTGGTCGACCTGGGCGGCGGCCGCGGCGCGGGCCGGCGGGTTGCGCAGGTCGTTGGCGTATTTGAAGCCCACGGTGGCGTTGCGGTAGCCGAGGGTGCCGATCCATTCGCCGAAGTTGATCCAGCTATCGCCGGGGTATTCGTAGCGGACGTAGGACAGCGAGAAGCGCGTGTTCTCGGTGATCGGTCGGGCGATGCCGACGTAGTAGTCCCACTCGCGGTTGCTCTGGGTGCCCATGTCGACGTTGGCGGTGAACACGCCGGCGTAGAGGCCGCTGATCTTGTGCACCAGGGTGGCGGACGTGAGCAGGACGGGGCCGTCGTCCTGGTTCAGGGAAAAGCCGCCGACGCGGTAGTCGCTGGCCAGCCCGACGTTGATGTCGAGCAGGGTTTCCGGGGTCAGGTCGATGGCCTGGGCGGACAGTGAGAGGCCGAGCAAGGCGCCGGCCAGCCCCCCGAGAGTCAATTTGTTCATGTGTTCTGCTCCATTGTTGTGATTGATCTGGCAGATAAGGGCGTCGCGTTGTAGGTCTTGTTATTGGATGGCCTGATGGCCCCCGCGCTTTTTCCGGGCATGACGACAGCGCTGGCTCGATCGAAGGCGAGCCACTCAGGCACCGGGCAAGGTTTGTTTTGGGCGGGTGAAGCGGGTCATGGATCAGTGTCGGCGGGTGCAGTTCTCCTTGTGCGGTTGAGCGGGTGCTTCAGACATCGGAGCGAATCCGGTTCCACAGCCGTGTCAGCAGGCGCAGCACTTGCCGTTGTGGCGGCTCGGCCTGGAACAGCAGGTGACGGTCCTCGTCCGGGACGAACAGGTTGTGTTCGCCGAGCAGTTGCGGGTCGATCAGCGCCTTGCTCGCCGGGGTAGGGTTGGGGTAGCCGATCTGGTTGGTGACCCGGGCGATCACCTCCGGCTGCAGCAGCCAGTCGATGAAGGCATGGGCCTGGGCGAGGTTCTTCGCGCCCTTGGGGATCACCATGTCGTCGGACCACATCAGCGTGCCCTGGCGCGGCAAGGCCATGCGGATGTCGTTGCCGTTGTTGGCGCCGAGGGCCATGTTGCGCGCCGCGAGCATCCCGCCGGACCAGCCAAGGGCCACGCAGATATCGCCGTTAGCCAGGTCCTGGGGGTACTTGGACGAGTTGAAATAGCGCACGTAGGGCCGGATCGATTTGAGCAGCACCTCGACCTTGTCGTAATCGGCCTGGCGCGTGCTGTTCGGGTCCAGGCCGAGGTAGTGCAGGGCGATCGGCACGACCTCGTTGGGGCTGTCGAGAATGGCCACGCCGCACTGGCTCAAGCGGGCGATGCGCTCCGGCTTGAACAGCCAGTCGTAGTCGCGCATGTCGACGTCTTTGCCGAGTACCGCCTCGACCTTGGCCTTGTTGTAGCCGATCAGTGTGCTGCCCAGCAGGTACGGCACCGAGTAGCGGTTGCCGGGGTCGAGGTGCTCGCGCTGTTGCAGGGTGCTGGCGTCGAGCTGATGCCAGTTCGGCAACTGCTGGCGGTCCAGCGGCAGCACGGCGCCGGCGGCGATCAGGTTGGGCACCTGGCTGCTGCCGGGGAACGCGAGGTCGTAACCCGCGGTGCCGGTCAGCAGACGGGCCTCCAGCGTTTGCGGGCTGTCGAAGACGTCGTAGATGACCTTGATGCCGGTGTGTTTCTGGAAATCCTGCACCACGTCCTTGGGCAGGTACTCGATCCAGTTGTAGATGCGCAGTTCACCGCCCGGGGTTTGATCCGGGGCCTGGTCCTGGGCCTGGACGAGCAGGCTGGCGCCGCCCAGCAGCAGGGCCGTGGTCATGGTTTTCAGCAAATGCTTCATGGGGCTCTCCTGTCGGTCGGGTCAGAGCGCACGGACGAGGGCGCGGAGCAGGCGGACGGTGTCGATGTCGAGGATGCTTTCGGCCACCGGCATCGACGACTGCTTGACGATCACCACGCGGCGCTCGAAATCCAGGTACAGGTACTGGCCGTGGATGCCCACCGCCAGCAGCGCTTCGCCGGGATAGACATACCACTGGCTCTTGTAGCTGGCCCCGGGACTCCACTGGGCGAAGCTCTCGTTGGCGGCATAGATGGCCGGATCACCACCGGCCAGCACGGCGCCGATGGCGTCGGCGCTGAGCAGTTGGCGGCCTTGGCAATGGCCGCGGTCGAGCAACAGGCTGCCGTAGCGGGCCATGTCGCGCAGGGTCGCGTTGAAGCCGCAGCCGGTGATGTTGCGGCCCCACGGATCAGCGAGGAAAAACCCGTCGCGCTCGCAGCCCAGGCCCTGCCAGATGTCGCCCAGCAGCTCGGCGCAACTGCGGCCGGTGGCGCGCTCCATCACCCAGCCGAGGGCTTCGGTGGTCGCGGTCACGTAGTGGAAGAAACCGCCGTGCTCGCCACGCTTGCGCATCCCTGGCAGGTATTCGTAGAGCGACTGACAGGCCTGGATACCGGCCGGTGGCGGGGTGAGCCCGCAGGCGTAGCCGAAGTGCGAACTGCCGGAGTCCGGGTCGTCATAGACCTCGTCGTAGTCAATGGATACGGCCATGTCCATCAACTGGCGCACGCTGGCATCGCCGAAGGCACTGCCTTCGAACTCCGCGACGTAGTGGGCGGCCAGGCGTTGGTCGTCCAGTTGGCCGTTCTGCACCAGCTCTTCGGCTTTCATGCCGATCAGCGACTTGGTTACCGAGAACATGATGTGACGCGTGGTCTCGCCGTGGCCGTTGGCGTACAGCTCCTGGGCGACCTGGCCGTCTTTCATGACCAGCCAGCCGTCGGTGTGGGTCGCCGCGAGGTGATCGGCCAGGCTGACGTCATCGCCCGATGCGCTGAGGAAACTGAAGTCGGCAATCGAATAGCCGGCGGCGGGCAGGGGCCCGGTGGCTGCCTGGCCACGTGGCACGCTGATGCTCGGGCGGATCCGCCCCAGGTTGTGAAACGCCCAGCGGTTGTGCGGCGGCGTCATGAAGTTGTGCCAGGTCACCCGTTGCGCGGCGGGCGGTGGAAACCCCTCCATCAACGGCGCTACGGAAGGTGCGCTGGTGCGATAGGCTCTGCGCATTGCCTCGACGAAATCGGTGTTCATGGACAGCTCCGTGGGGTGGCGGTGGGAAATTTTTATCTCCATATAATTTTATAGTCAAATAAAATATTTGATCGAGATTGAAAATTTACTAGAATCGGCACCTTGCCAAGGCCACCCGGAGAAGAACGTGAGCGGATTACGACAGAGACAAAAGGAACTGCGGCGAGAGGCCATCGTTACCGCGGCGCTGGAGCTGTTCGAGACGCACGGCTTCACCGCGACCACCGTGGAGCAGATCGCCGTCCAGGCCGGGGTGTCGACACCGACGGTGTTCAACTACTTCGGCAGCAAGCAGGACATCCTGCTGGCCCTGATGGAACACGCCGACCAGCGCGCGCTTGGCGACGCCCGGGTGCAGATGCCGGTGTTCGACAACGCCGTCGATGCCATGTGTTATCTCGAATCGCAGATCATCCGCCGTGAACTGCAGGCCTTGCCCGCTGCGATATGGCGCGAATTGCTGCCGCTGGGCGTGCTCACCCCGCGCCCTGACGCCGCGACCCACCTCAACCAGCGCCTGATCGACGAAGTGGCCGGGTTGCTGCGCGATCTGCAAGCGCGGGGCTTGTTGAAGGCGTCGTTCGATGTCGAGTTCGTCGCGGAATTTCTCAATGACTACAGCTCGACGCTGTTCATGCGCCTGGTGCAGGACGACGTGCCGGACCTGGAGGCCCATGACCGGCGCATTCGCACGCTGACCCAGACGTTGGTGGAGGGGTTGGCGCCGTAAGCGCCTCGGGGCGCTTGGCTTAGGCCGTGGCGCGGATAGTCGGTGTAACTTAGCCCGTGAGATCCCCAGGCAGATCGATATCCCGCACAACTCCCGGGTCTTGCACCTCGATCCGCACACAGGCCTGAGGGTTATCGCCGATTACCTGTCGGCCACCCTGATCGCCGTTTGCCCGCAACAAGGCGGGCCAGAAGCGGCGCCCGAACAGCACCGGATGGCCCCGCTGGCCATGGTGAGCCGGCATCAGGATGCGCTCGCTATCAGCTTGGGCGCACAACTGCCGCAGCGTCTGCGTCTCGATCCAGGGCATGTCTCCAAGCAACACCGCCACTGCCACGGCGGGATTATCCGCCAGCGCGCCAATGCCCGCGGCCAGGCTCGCGCCCATGCCTTCGTAGGCGTATTCGGCGCGGATGAGCGCGACCCGGTTATCGAGGCCCAAGTGCTGCGGGTCATCGTCGGGGCGCAGCACCACATGGACGTGATCGAAGCCCGTCAGGACCCGCTCCACTGTCGCGGCCAGCACGGTCTGGCCAGAGGGGAGCCGCGCCAGCCGCTTGTCGCTGCCAAAACGCTTGCCTCGACCGGCGGCCAGCACCAACGCCACGCAGGTGCTCATGCCGCTGGCACCTGCAGTTCGCGGCTGTGCTTGGCCCGCGAGACGCTGATTTCGCCAGGCAGGGCAACGCCGTTCTTGGCGGCAAGGATTTCGGCCATGACGCTGACCGCGATTTCGGCGGGGGTCTTGCTGCCGATATAGATGCCGATGGGGCCATGCAGGCGTTTGAGCGAGGCCTCGGTTTCGCCGAAATGCTCGATCAGCCGCTCGCGGCGCAACTGGCTGTTACGGCGCGAGCCGATGGCGCCGACGTAGAACGCCGGGCTGTGCAGGGCCTCCAGCAGAGCCAGGTCATCCAGCTTGGGGTCGTGGCTGAGGGCGACAATGCAGGTGCGGACATCGACCCGGTAGGCCCGGACCACGTCATCCGGCATGCCGACGATCTTCTCGACCCCGGCGACGTTCCAGCCGCCCATGTACTCGGGCCGTGGGTCGCACACCGAGACCTTGAAACCGTTGAACAGGGCCATGGTCGCCAGGTACTCGGCCAGCGCCCCGGCGCCGATCAACAGCACGCGGTAGCCGGGGCCGAGGGTGTTGAACATGTGCCGGCCATCGAAGCTGAACTGCTCCGGGAGTTGGGTCGGGGTCAGGGTGACCTGGCCGTCGCTCAGGTCGAGGTCGCGGCGCACCAGGCTGCCGCTGTCGAGCAGTTCGAGCAACTGCTCCAGGCGGGCCGGTGCTGGGTCGAATTCGAGGATCAGTTCGAGGGTGCCGCCGCAGGGCAGGCCGAACCGGTGGGCTTCGTCGGCGCTGACGCCGTAGCGCACCACTTCGGGCAAGCCGCCGCGCATGCCGGCGCCGCCATGGGCGGTGGTGTAGCGATGGATCAGGTCATCCTCGATGCAGCCGCCGGAGACGCTGCCCACCACCCGGCCATCGCCGCGCAGCGCCATCATCGAACCCACTGGCCGGGGTGACGAACCCCAGGTGCGGGCGACGGTGGCCAGCAACACCGGCTCGCCCGCCTTGACCCAGTCGCGGACGCTACGCAGGACCAGAAAATCGATACTTTCCATGACTGCCATAACCTCCTCAGCGCATCTGCAGAATGATCGGGCTGCTGCTGGCCGGATCGGTGTGACCGCGCAGCTTGCCGACCGACTGGGGCTCGACCTTGCCACCCTGGTTGCCCCAGGTGGTGCGGATGAAACTCAGCACATCGGCGATTTCCTGGTCCGTCAGTTGCGCGCGGAACGCCGGCATGCGGTAGGCATCCGGCAACCCGGCGGCGACCACCCGTTGCGAGCCATTGAGGGTGATATTGATCGCCGAGGCGTCCTCGCGGGCGAGCGCCGAAGTCGCCCCGGCCAGCGGCGGCATCCACTCGGCCAGGCCCTTGCCGTCGAGGCCGTGGCAGGAGGCGCAGCGGGTCACGTAGGTATGCGCGCCGGCATTGTCCAGGTGCTGTGCGGCGGACACCGCCTGGTATTGCCAGGGTGCGCCGTCGCGTTGTGCATCGCCGGGCAGCGATTTCAGGTAATGGGCGATCGCTGCCAGGTCATCGTCGCCCATGAACTGCGTGGAATTGTTGAAGGCCTCGGTCATCGAGCCGTAGACCACCGCATGCTGATTGCGCCCGGTCTTGAGGAACCGGACGATATCGGCCTCGCTCCAGCGCCCCAGCCCGGTGTTGTGATCGTCGCGCAGGCTCGGCGCGTACCAGCCGTCGAGCAGGGCGCCGGCAAGGTACGGCTTGCCGGTTTCATCCAGGGCTTTTTCGTTGAACGCCAGGCCGCGGGGAGTATGACAACTGCCGCAATGGCCGGGCCCCTGGACGATGTAGGCACCGCGGTTCCACTGCGCGTCCTGTGAGGGTTTGTCCGCGTAGGGGCTGGTCGCGGCGAACACACCGTTCCATAGAGCGATGGGCCAACGCATGTTCAGCGGCCAGGGAATGCTCCCCGCAAGGTTGGCTTGCCTGACCGGCCGCACGCCTTGCATGAAGAATGCATAGAGCGCGCGGACATCGTCGTCACTGAGCTTGGCGTAGGACGGGTAGGGCATGGCCGGGTACAAACGCCGACCGCCGGGCGCGACGCCATGGCGCACGGCGCGGTCGAAGTCGGCGAGGCTGTAGCCGCCGATACCGGTCTCCCGTTCGGGGGTGATATTGGTGGCATGGATCACGCCCAGCGGTGTCGCCATCGGCAACCCGCCAGTGAATGGCGCGCCGTCCGGCAGGCTGTGGCAGGCGACGCAATCGCTCAGGCGCGCCACATATTCGCCATGGCTGACCAGCGCCGCATCGGCACTGGCGTCAGCGCGTGGCGCGGCGTCGAACGGCGAGGCGGGCTCGCGGTTGACGTACCAGGCCAGCAGGCCCGCCGCGACAAGGCACGGCAGCACCAGCCAGCCGGCGGTTCTTGCGAATCGGCTGCGAGTCATGGGCGTTCCCCGTCAGGTGAAGGTGTAGCGGCTCAGGGGCATGCTGCGAATGCGCTGCCCGGTCAGCCGCGCTACCGCGTTGGCCACTGCCGGCGCGACCGCCGGCAACGGTGGTTCGCCGATGCCGCCCATTTTCGCCCCGCTCTCGATGATGCGCACATGCACCTTGGCCATGCGCGACGGCGGCAGGATCGGGTACAGGTCGTAGTTGCGCGCCCGTGGCTTGCCGTCGATGAACACCGCTTCTTCCAGCAGCGCCTGGGACAGGCCCAGGGCCACGGCGCCATTGACCTGCGCCTCGATGATCGCCGGATTGACGATGCTGCCCGGATCGATTGCCTGCCAGATGTCGTGCACCCTGACCTGGCCGTTCTCGATCGACACTTCGGCGATTACCGCAGCTTCGGAGCCGAACGGCGAGGCCATGGCCACGCCGCGGGCACGCCGGGTGCCGTCTTCAGCGGTAAACGGGCCGCGCTTCCAGCCGCCGGACAACTCGCCCACCGCATTCAGCAGGTTGGTCAACCGCGGGTTGTCGCGCAGCAAGTGCTGGCGCAGCTCGAAGGGGTCCTTGCCGCCCTTGTCGGCGAGTTCGTCGAGAAACGCCTCGTAGAAGAAGTCATTCAGGGAATTGCCCACCGAACGCCAGTAGCCGAGCATCATCGGGCCTTGGACGTAACGCTGGGCGATACGTTTGTTGGGGATGGCGTAGGACTTGCCTGACAAGCCTTCCAGGGCGGTGGGGTCGATTTTGTCGCCCTGCTTGCCGGCGAGGGCTTCGCTGGGGCCTTCGGTGGCGCTGATCGCTTCGATCGCCAGCGGCAGCCCGTCGCCATCCAGCGCGGCGCGGAACCTTACCGCGGCGATCGGGCGCAGCACATCACGCAGGAATTCTTCCTCGCGGCTCCAGATCAGCTTCACCGGGCGGCCGACCGTCTTGGCCAGCTCGATGGCCTGGGGGTACGGATTGGCGGACTCGTAGAGAAAGTGCCGGCCGAAAAAGCCGCCCAGCAGCGGCGAGTGCAGGGTGATCCGGGCGGGATCGAGGCCGGTGCGTTTGGCGATGTCGGCGCGGAACATGTCCGGCGCCTGGTTGGGCAGCCAGACTTCCAGCGAGCCGTCGGGGTTGAAGCGTGCCAGGGCGGACGGCGGCTCCAGTTGGGCGTGGTTGAGGTATTGGTTGTGATAAGTGGCCTCGACCGTGGTCTTGGCGGTGGCGAGGATGCCGGCGATATCGCCCTCGTGTTCATCATCCCGGGCCGGCCCTTGTTCGGCGGCGAGGCGTTCGCGAAAGGCGTCGCTGGAGAAGTCCGCGGGCATCGCCCGGACCTTGCCGCCGCTGACCGCTTCTCGCCAGTCGACCTGGATGGCTTCGGCCGCACGCTTGGCGTGCCACCAGCGTTCGGCGACCACGGCGACCGCGCCGGGCAGGCGATGGACCGAATGCACGCCCTTCATCGCCTTGACCTGCGCTTCATTGCGCAGCTCGCCGACCGTCATGCCCAGGCGCGGCGCGTGTTGCACCGCGGCATGGAGCATGCCGTCGAGCCTGATGTCGATGGTGTACTGCGCCTTGCCGGTGGACTTGTCGTAGGCGTCGACGCGGCGCACCGGCTTGCCGATCCAGCGGAACTGGCTGGGGTCGCGCAGTTGCACACTGGCCGGGTCGGGCACTGGCAGGTCCATGGCACGTTCGGCCAGCTCGCCGTAGGCCATCGAGCGGCCCGAAGCCACATGCAGCACCTTGCCGGGCTCGGTGGACAGTTCGCTCACCGGCACGCCGAGACGCTCGGCTGCGGCCTGCAGCAACATGGCCCGGGCCAGGGCGCCGAGACGGCGCATGGTCGGGTAGCTCATGCGCACCGACATGCTGCCGCCGGTAATGCGCATGCCGTTCTCCATCACCACATAGGCGTCGCCCGGCGGCGCGCTGTCGACGAGGAAGGTGGCGGGATCGGCGTCCAGTTCCTCGCCGACGATCTGCGCCATGGCGGTGTAGGTACCTTGTCCGCCCTCCATGAACGGGCAAAGCAGGCGCACGGTGCTGTCCGGGCGGATTTCAAGAAACGCCGGCACCTGGGTGCCGCGCTCCTGGGCCGCGGCGGCGGCAGCCTGGACCCTGGCCGAACCCAGCGGCAGGCCGAAACCGATGACCAGAGCGCCGACCGCGGTGCCGGCGGATGCCAGCAGGAAACCCCGTCGTGACAGGTTGACCGGTTCACCCTTGAGCAGGGCAGTCAATGCTTCGGGCGCGTCGATGGGCGTGTTCATCAGACGTTCTCCTGTTGCGTCGCCAGGTCATGCACGGCGGCATGGATAGCGTTGTAGGTGCCGCAACGGCACAGATTGACCATCGCCGCGTCGATCTGCGCGTCGCTGGGTTTGGCCGTGTGTTTGAGCAACGCGGTCGCCGCCATCACTTGCCCGGACTGGCAGTAACCGCACTGGGCCACCTGGTGTTCGACCCAGGCCGCCACCACGCGCTTGCCCACCTCGTCGGCCTCGATGGCTTCGATGGTGGTCACCTCGCGCCCGCTCACCGCCGCCACCGGGGTGACGCAGGAGCGCACCACGTTGCCGTCCACCAATACCGAACAGGCGCCGCACTGTGCCAGGCCGCAGCCATACTTGGTCCCGGTCAGCCCCAGGTCGTCGCGGATCACCCACAGCAGGGGCGTATCGGCGTCAGCCTCGACCTGATAGGTCTTCTGGTTGATTCGTAGCTCCATGGTTCACCTGCTAATCAGTCGGTTGATGTCTTGGTTTTCTTATAGGCAGGTGCCACGCACAGGCGCGTGGCCCAAACCAGAAACGCTAGCACAAGGCTGCAAGGGGCATTCTTCGCGTTCATCGCATGAGTCCAGCAACGGGATTGATGAATCAGGGCGCGTCGGACGGCAGCCGCAGAGCGTCGATCACCACCTGCATGGCCGGCGAGGGCTTGCGCTGCGCCGCGTAGTACAGGTGATAGCCGGGAAAGCGCCGCCAGCACTGCTCCAGCACCGCAATCAAGCGGCCGGTCGCGAGGTGCGGGCGGGCCAGGTCTTGCGGCACATAGGCGAGGCCGTGACCATCCAGCGCGGCGTTGAGCACCTGATAGATGCCGTTGAACACCAGGCGCCCGCCAACCCTGACGCTTAGCGCCTGCTCATCGTGCTGCAGTTCCCAGGCGTAGAGGTTGCCGTAGGTGGGCAGGCGCAAGTTGATGCAGTCGTGATCCATCAGCTCACCGGGAGTACGCGGTGGTTCGCGACGGGCGAAGTACGCCGGGCTGCCGATGATTGCCATGCCGAAGTCCGCGCCGATCGGGATCGCACGGATGTTCCGGGCCAGGCCGTCACCCAGGCGCACGCCAAAATCGAACCGGCCCTGGACGATGTCGACGAGGTTGTAGTCGGCGTGCATTTCCAGGTTCAGCCGGGGATGAACGGCCAGCAAAGGTGCCAGCTTCGGCCACAGCAGCGAGTCGATGGCATGGTCGCCGGCGGTGATGCGCAGGGTGCCACTGACGGAATCGGTGAACTCGGCGACCGCATGCAACTGCGCCTCGATGGCCTCCAGCCTCGGCGCCACGCTGGCGATCAGCCGTTCGCCGGCCTCGGTCACGGCAACGCTGCGGGTGGTGCGGGTCAGCAGGCGTACGCCCAGGCGGGCCTCCATCGCACCGATCGTATGGCTGAGCATCGATTGCGACATGCCCAGTTGCGCCGCGGCGCGGGTAAAGCTGCGTTCGCGGGCCACGGCGATCAATGCGAGCAAGTCGCTGTAGGGCTCTTTGGCCATCCGGGGGTTCCTTGAAGTGGCTTGAAATCCAGGCTCGAAAACAGGTGAGGAACGGCCGGGGTCGCGCTTGACGTTGACGGGTCGTCAAGCGGGCTACGGGACGATGGCACCAGTCTAGGGATTGGCATGCCCTGCAAAAACCCGGATAAAGCGCATGTACCTATGCATCGGATTGATAAATAGGACTCAGGCTGCGGGATAGCGCAAGGCCGCGATGAGCAACGTCATCGCCGCAGACGGCTGGCGTCGGCTCGGGTAGTACAGGTGCAGCCCGGGCCAGGTCGGGGACCAGTCGTGCAGCAGTTGCACCAGCGCGCCGGCCTGCAAGTGAAGCCTGGTCATTTCTGCCGGCATATAGCAAATGCCCAGCCCGGCCACTGCCGCTTCCACGCAGTCGAAGCTGCTGTTGCACACCAGTTGGCCGTCCACCCGCAGGTTGAGTGGCGTACCGTCCTTCTCGAACTCCCAGGCCCACAGATTGCCGAGGCTGGGCAGGCGCACATTGATGCAGTTGTGCTGGAGCAGGTCCGCCGGCGTTTGCGGTCGGCCATGCTGGGCCAGATAGCCCGGGCTGGCCACCACCGCGAAGGGCGCGTCGGGACCGATGCGCACCGCGATCATGTCCTGATCCAGCGACTCGCCCATGCGCACGCCGGCGTCGAAGCGCTCGGCGACGATATCGACGAAACCGTTGTCGGCGACCAGCTCGACCTTGATCTGCGGGTAGTGCGGCAGGAACTGCCTGAGCCTGTCCATCAGCACCGCGTTGATCGCATGGTCCGAAGCGCTGATACGAAGCGTACCGGCGGGGCTGTCGCGAAACGCGTTGAGGGCCTCGAGTTCGTTATCGATCGCTTCCATGTGCGGGGCCACCGTGCGCAGCAGTTGCTCGCCGGCTTCGGTGGGGGTGACGGTGCGTGAGTTGCGGGCCAGCAACTGCACCCCCAGTCGCGCTTCGAGGGCGCGAACGGCATGGCTGACCGCTGTTTGTGTCACCCTCAGGCGTGCGGAGGCCTTGGTGAAACTGCCTTCACGGGCGACGGCGAAGAAAACCGGGAGGCCGCTGAAGGCCTCGCGGAGGGATTTGTGCTCCATGGCTGGCGCATCTCACTGAAAGGATTGATGCACGGTAATGGCTTGGGGAAGGATTTTGAAGGGTAGATTCTTTGAACCTGGGTGTCGGCGCATCGAGTTCACCGCGCCAACACCCAGTGCCTTTACCTGCTGTACTCACCATCGATCAGGCGCGGAATGCCCAGCGGATTGGCATCCTGCAACGCGGCAGGCAGCAGCTCATCGGGGTAGTTCTGGAAACACACCGGCCGCAGGAAACGATCGATGGCCAGCGTACCAACCGATGTGCCACGGGCATCCGAGGTGGCCGGATACGGACCACCGTGAACCATCGCATCACAGACCTCGACACCGGTCGGATACCCGTTGAGCAGGACGCGGCCGACGTTTTCCAGCAGCAACTCACTCAGCCAGCCATAGGCGCGCAACTCGTCCGGCTCACCGATCAGCGTGGCGGTCAGTTGCCCGCGCAGGGCCTGGATGGCGGCGCTCAGTTGCGTCTGATCTTCGACTTCGATCACCAGCGTGGCCGGGCCGAACACTTCTTCCTGCAACAGCTCGTCGCCGTTCAGCAGCAGGCTGATATCGGCCTGGAACAGTTGCGGTTGCGCCTGCGTGCCGGTTTGCACGGCGCCGGCCAAATGCCGAATGCCGGAGTGACCGTGCAGATGCTCCAGCCCCTTGCGGTAGCTGGCCAGGGTGCCGGCATTGAGCATGGTCTGCGCCGGTTGGTCAGCCATGTGCGCCGTGAACTGTTCGATGAACGCGCTGAACGCCGGCGAACGCAGGCCGAGGATCAGCCCGGGATTGGTGCAGAACTGGCCGCAGCCAAGCGTCACCGAACTGCTGAGTTCGCGGGCGATGGTGGTGCCACGGGCTTGAAGGGCATCCGGCAGGAGGATCACCGGGTTGATGCTGGACATCTCGGCAAACACCGGGATCGGCTGCACCCGTTCGGCGGCCATGCGGCACAGGGCGTTGCCGCCCTTGAGCGAACCGGTGAAGCCCACGGCCTGGATTGCCGGATGCTTGACCAGCCATTCGCCCACGCCACCGCCATAAATCATGTTGAACACGCCCGCTGGCATGCCGGTGCGCTCGGCGGCGCGCAGGATTGCGTCGGCGACCCATTCCGCTGTCGCCATATGGCCGCTGTGGGCCTTGAACACTACCGGGCAGCCGGCCGCCAACGCGGAGGCGGTGTCGCCACCGGCGGTGGAGAAGGCCAGCGGGAAGTTGCTGGCGCCAAACACCGCCACGGGGCCGACGCCGATGCGGTATTGACGCAGGTCCGGGCGCGGCAGCGGCTGGCGCTCGGGCAGCGCGTGGTCGATGCGTGCGCCGTAGAAGTCGCCGCGGCGCAAGACCTTGGCGAACAGGCGCATCTGGCCGCTGGTGCGGCCGCGCTCGCCCTGGATGCGCCCGGCAGGCAACGCCGTTTCGCGGCATACGGTGGCGACGAAGTCGTCGCCCAGGGCGTCGAGTTCGTCAGCGATGGCGTCGAGGAAGTCCGCGCGTGTGGCGGCGCTCAGGTTGCGGTAGATCGGGAAGGCGGCGCTGGCCGCCCTGGCCGCGGCATCCACTTGCGCCTCGGTGGCCTGGCTGAACCGGTGCGGCAGCGGCTCGCCGGTGCTGGCGTCGAGGCTGTGCAGCCAGGTGTCGCCTTGGGCCGAGCGCTGGCCGCCGATGTAGTTGTGACCGAGGATCGAGGTCATTGGGGTCTCCGTAATCAGGTAAAAACAAGGAAATCAGGTGATGGCGCCGATCTGCCACGGCACGAATTCGTTCTGCCCGTAGCCGTGCTGTTCGCTCTTGCTGCGCTCGCCCGAGGCGATGCTCAGCATCAGGCGGTAGATGTGCTCGCCGCGCTCTTCGATGGTCATGCTGCCGTCGGCGATGCCGCCGCAGTTGACGTCCATGTCTTCCTCCTGGGTTTCCCAGAGGCGGGTGTTGGTCGCCAGCTTGATCGACGGCGAGGGCGCGCAGCCGTAGGCCGAGCCGCGGCCGGTGGTGAAGGCGATCAGGTTGGCGCCGCCGGCGACCTGGCCAGTGGCAGAAATCGGGTCGTAGCCGGGGGTGTCCATGAACACCAGGCCGTGGGCGCGCACCGGTTCGGCGTATTCGTAGACGTCGACCAGATCGCTGGAGCCGGCCTTGGCCACGGCGCCGAGGGATTTCTCCAGGATGGTGGTCAGGCCCCCGGCCTTGTTGCCGGCGGACGGGTTGTTGTTCAACTCGGCGCCCATACGCTCGCAGTAGGCTTCCCACCACTTGATGCGGGCGATGAGTTTTTCGCCGACCTGCTGGCTGACCGCACGGCGGGTCAGCAGGTGCTCGGCGCCATAGATTTCCGGGGTTTCCGAGAGGATCGCGGTGCCGCCGGCGGCGACCAGGCGGTCCACCGCGTTGCCCAGCGCCGGGTTGGCGGTGATGCCCGAGTAGCCGTCCGAGCCGCCGCATTGCAGGCCGACGGTGAGGTGGCGAACGCTGACCGGCTCGCGCTCGACGCGGTTGGCCTCGGCCAGCAGCGATTTGACCTGGGCGATGCCGCTGGCGATGGTCTTCGAGGTGCCGCCGGTGCCCTGGATGGTGAAGGTGCGCAGGGCGTCGCTGCTTTCCAGGCCCTGGGCCGCCAGCAGGTCGGGGATCTGGTTGGTTTCGCAGCCCAGGCCGATCATCAGCACCGAGGCGAAGTTGGCGTGTACCGCGTAACCGCCGAGGGTCCGTTGCAGCATGGCCAGGGCTTCGCCGCCCGGGTCCACCGCGCAGCCGACGCCGTGGGTCAGGGCGACCACGCCGTCGACGTTCGGGTAGGCCGCCAGGGCTTCGGGGTGGATGTCGCGGCGGAAATGGTCGGCGATGGCGCGGGCCACTGTCGCCGAGCAGTTCACCGAGGTGAGGATACCGATGTAATTGCGCGTGGCGACCCGGCCATCGGCGCGGACGATGCCCATGAAGGTGTCGCCGGTCGGCGCCTGCACGCCCTTGGCATCGACGCCGAACGCGTAGTCACGGGCGAAGTCGCCCATCGCCAGGTTATGTACGTGAACGTGTTCACCGGCGGCGATGGCCTGGCTGGCAAAGCCGATGATCTGCCCGTAGCGGCGCAGCGGCTGGCCGGCGGCGATGGCGCGGGCGGCGACCTTGTGTCCGGCCGGGATCGGTGCCAATACGCGGATGCCTTCTTCCAGTTCCAGGCCCGCGGGCAGCGCTTGGCGGGCGATCAGCACGTCGTCCAGCGGGTTGAGGCGGATCACGGCGTTGGCAGCGCTTTCACTGCCTGTTCTTGTAATGAGTTGCATGGCGGTTACCTCAGAAATACAGCGGGGGCTCAGGCCAGCCCGCGCTCGCGATAGTCGATCAGGCCGGAGAACAGCATCAGGCCGAAAGCCATGACCACGAAGAAGATCAGGGCCAGGAAGTAGGAACCGGTGAACTGCACGATCAGGCCGATCAGGATCGGTACGATGACGCCGACCATGTTGCCGCAGAAGTTCATGCTGCCACCCAGCACGCCGGCCTTGGACTTGCCGCCGAGGATTGCCGGCAGGCACCAGTACATGCCGCACCAGCGGATGAAGAACAGGGCGACGCAGAGCAGGGCGATGACCCGCGCGGCATCCGGGGTGTAGGCCACCAACAGGATGCACAGCGCGGCGACGGCGGCAGAGCCGGCGAACATGCTGCGCATCACGGTGTTTGGCTGGCCGCCATTGGTTTTCCATTTGTCGGCGACCCAGCCGCCGATCAGTTCGCCGACGAAGCCGCACATGAAGATCAGGAAGGTCGCGCCACCCATGGCCTTGATATCGAGGTTGTGGGCTTGGTGCAGGTAGCTCGGCATCCAGGTCAGCAGGCCGTAGAACACGCTGTTGTAGCAGGCGTAGCCGGCGAACATGCACAGCACCGAGCGGCTTTTCAGCAGTTCCTTGAGCACGGCCTTGCGGTTGCCGTTGTTCTTGCTCGCGGCGTCGTTGGCCTGGGTGATGTAGTCCAGCTCGGCCTTGTTGACTTGCGGGTGTTCGCTCGGGTGGTTGCGGATGTACCACCAGGCCCAGATCCCCACCACGACGGTGCCGACACCGGCGATGAAGAAGGCGATGCGCCAGGAATCGAACCAGGTAATCAGGCCGGCAATGATGATCGCGCCGAACGCGGTGCCCAGCGGCGCGCCGCCGTCCACCAGGGTGGCGCCACGGCCACGCTCGTTGGGGGTCAGCCAGGCGCCGTTGAGCTTGGCGCCGGCGGGCATGATTGGCGACTCGGCGACACCCAGGCCAATGCGGGTGATCAGCAAGGTGATCCAGTTGTGCGCGAAACCGCCCAGCGCCTGGAACGCACCCCAGCCGACAGTGGCGACACCGACGATATTGCGCACCTGGAAGCGGTCCAGCAGCATGCCGCTTGGGATCTGCATCAGCGCGTAGGACCAGAAGAAGGCGCTGAGGATCAGGCCTTCCAGGGCCGGGGTCAGTTCGAACTCGGCGGAAATCAGCGGTAGGGCGACCGACAGCGAGGCACGGTCGATGTAGTTGATCGCCGCCAGCAACAGCAGGATCAGGAAAATGCGCCAGCGCACGGTGGTCGGGCGAGCGCTGTCAGTGGCGGCGAGGGCGGGCGAGGGGGCCGCCGGATAGGGGCTGTTCTTCATGCTCATCTCACTCTTATGGTTGTTATGAAATGCCGGGCGGCGCCTCCCTGCGCCTGCTTCACATGCGCCGGGTCAGAGCGGCTTCACGGCGCCCGGTTCCAGCGGCTCGGCGGCACGGGCAACGCTGTTGCGCAGTGGCGCGCCGAACTCGCTCAGGCTGATCTCGAACACATCGCCTTCGACGGTCTTGATCTGGTCGGCGAACGACAGGGTCGCGGTGCCGAAGAAATGGATATGCACGTCGCCAGGGCGGAGGAACTGGCCGTACTTGAAGTGGTGATACTCCAGGTTCTCCAGCGAATGGCACATGTTGTCTTCGCCGCTGAGAAAAGGTTTTTCCCACAACACGGTGTCGCCACGGCGAATCCGGCTGGTGCCTTCCAGGTGGCGGGGCAGCTCGCCGACCCGCAATTCCGGGCCATACGAGCAGTTACGCAGTTTCGAATGGGCGAGGTACAGGTAGCTGCGGCGCTCCATGACATGGTCGGAAAACTCGTTGCCGACGGCGAAACCCAGGCGGTAAGGCTGGCCATCATCTCCGATCACGTAGAGGCCGGCCAGTTCCGGTTCCTCGCCGGCGTCTTCGGCGAACACAGGGCTCTGGAATGCCTGTCCCGGACGGACGACCGTGGAACCGTCGCCCTTGTAGAACCATTCTGGCTGCGCGCCCACGGTGCCTGCGGCGGGACGGCCACCGTCGATGCCCCACTGGAACATCCGCGCGGTGTCGGTCAGGGCGGCGGCGTCATCGATTTTCTGCTGGTGCATCTTGTCGCGGGTCGAGGCGCTGCCCAGGTGGGTCAGGCCGGTGCCGCTGATCAGGCAGTGAGCCGGGTCTTCGTGGTCCAGCGGCGGCAGCACGCGGCACTCGGCCAGGACCAGGGAATAACTTTCAGTACTGCTGTCCAGCCCGCGCTCCAGAACCTCGGCGCTCAGGCTGCGCTGGTTACGGATGGCGGCGAGGGCCAGTTCACGCATGTGGGAGGTATTGCGCACAACCTGGATCAGGTCGCCTTCGACCACGCCAACATGGCGTTTGGCTTGTGCAGTCTCGAATTGGATCAGGCGCATGAGGGCTCCTGTTTGTTCTTGTGGAGGATCGTCTGAGGGCCACTTTAATTTTCCCGGGCGATGCTGCCTAATGAGAGCTGTTTACCCCGTGATAACTTTTAGTGATCCCTATGCTGCCTTCCTTGAGTTCCATGGCTTCACGCCTGCGCCTGCGTCAGTTGCGCCTGCTTATCAGCCTCGACGAACTGGGCTCGATCCACAAAGCCGCCGAGGCCATGTCCATCACCCAGCCCGGTGCGACCAAAGCCCTCAACGAAATCGAATCGACCCTCGGCGCGGTGCTGTTCGAGCGCACCAGCAAGGGGCTGGAAGCCAATGACCTGGGGCGTTGCGTGGTGCGTTACGCACGCTTGATCAATACCGACCTGGCGCATTTGCGCGAAGAAATGCTCGGCATTCTTCAGGGCCATGGCGGGCGGTTGTCGGTCGGCACCATCATGGGCGCCGTGCCGATGCTGGTGGAGGGCCTGGCGCACTTGCGCGAGAGCCAGCCAGACCTGTCGGTGACGGTGGTCGAGGACACCAGCGACCGCCTGCTCAGCCTGCTCGACCAGGGCCGGCTGGACGTGGTGATCTGCCGGACCAGCGTCAGCCGGCGGCCGGATGCGTATGACAGCCGGGTCAAGCATCAGGAGCAACTGGTGCTGGTGGCGAACCCAGCGCACCCGCTGGCCGGTAGCGAAATCTTGAACCTGACGCAACTGACGGATTCACGCTGGGTGGTGTTCCCGGTGAACATGCCCCTGCGCCTGACCCTGGAGCGCGAATTTCGCCAGGCGGGGCTGAGCTTTCCGCAGTACCCGATCGAAACCTCATCCACCTTCACCACCTTGTCGCTGCTGCGCCAGGACGCGGGACTGCTCGCGGTCATGCCGTGGGACGTGGCCAAGGTGGCGGTAGAGCACGGCATGCTGGTGAAGTTGCCGCTGCAGTTGCTGTCGCGCAGCGAGCCGTATGAAGTGGTGACGCGGCGGGGTGTCGAGTTGAGCGGGCCGACGCAGGTGTTGATTGGTATTTTGATGGAGTGAGGGGCATGGGTATTTACACATCTTTCTGTCATGTGGTGGCTGGAAGGCGCCTGTCAAAAAACCGCGTAATGGCCACCATGCGCATGTCGGAAGTTTTCTAGCGCTCTCAAGACCGAGCGCCGCCCGCGCGGCGCATCGCGGATGAATCCGCTCCTACATTTGCTGCAACGTACCTATGCCTGTCAGGCCATGGTTGACCGCCTTGGTGGTATGACGCGGTATCGAGTCGACCTCAATAGCCTCCCCGCAATTCATCGTCAAACGCCAAAGACGGGCAACGCCTATCTGACAGGCCATGGCACGTTGCAGCAAATGTAGGAGCGGATTCATCCGCGATGCGCCGCGCGGGCGGCGCTCGATCTTGAGAGCGCTGAAAAACTGTCGGCTCGCGCTTGGCCGCCATTACCCGATTTCCTGACTGACGCCTCATGGTCTTCATACAGCCACAAGATGTTTAGATACCCATGCAACGATGGCCTCCACTAAACAATACGTTACCCACCAGACCGCCCCCAATACGGCGGCTCACCAAAATGCTCGACGAAGAACTCGACAAACGCCCGCACTTTCTTCGAATTGCGCCGATTCGGCAGGTACACCGCATACACGCCGCTGTCTTCGCTGTTCACGTGGGCCTTCCATTCCGGCAACACGATCTGCAACCGGCCGGCGTCGATGTCCTTGCCCACCAACCAGTCGGCGATCAGCAGCAAGCCCATGCCATTCAGCGCGGCCTCACGCAGCACCAATGAGTTGTTGGCCCGCAACGGGCCGCTGACCCGCACGCTTTCTTCGCTGCGACCAGTGAAATGCCAGAGGTGGTTGCCGCGGGTGTAGGCGAAGGTCAGGCAGGCGTGCTGGGCAAGGTCGGCCGGGGTGCGTGGCACGCCATGGCGCCGCAGGTACTCGGGGCTGGCGCACAGCAGTCGGTGATGCGGCGCCAGGCGCCGGGCGACGATATCCGGCGAGTTCACGCTGCCCAGGCGGATCGCAAGGTCAAGCCGCTGCTCGACCAAATCCGCCACGTCATCGGACAGCAGCAGTTCCAGGGTGATGCCGGGGTAGCGCGCGAGAAAGGCCGGCAGCGCCGGGGAAATATGCAACTGCCCGAAGGCCACCGGCAGGCTGACGCGCAGTTGACCCCGGGGCGGACCCTGCGCTTCGCTGGCTTCCAGGTTGGCGCTCTCTAGATCCGCCAGCAACCGCACGGCATGTTCGTAGTAGGCTTCTCCGGCGGTGGTGAGCGTTACCCCGCGGGTCGAGCGATTGAGCAGCCGCGTACCGAGCTTTTCTTCAAGGGCATCCACCTGGCGCGTGACTGACGAGGTGACCATGCCCAACTGTCGCCCGGCCGAGGCGAAGCCGCTGGCATCCACGGTGGCGACGAAAGCGTTGAGCGCCGCGAAACTGTCCATGATTTTCCCTATTGCGCTCTGCGCAACGAAATTTTCCGCATCTTCTGTAGCCTGAGCACGACTCGTCAAGCGAAGTTAACCTTGGCCTCAGGCTAGTCGTTGCGTAATGCGCAACGCTGCGTTGCCCGACAGACGGATTCTCTCGGCTGACGCCGCGCTCTACGCTGGCGTCCTTACTCCCGATTCACCCTGATGAGGTGTCGTCAATGTCCTCCGGCAATTCAGCTACCACTGCTCCCACCAGCCAGTCCGCCAGTGCCACGCCGGCGCTACCCACGGCCCTGGTGGTGTTTCTCGCCTTCTGTTGTGGCGCGGTGGTCGCCAACCTCTACTACGCGCAGCCGATCGTGGAAATGATCGCGCCGTCCATTGGCCTGTCCACCACCCACGCCAGCCTGATCGTGTCGCTGACCCAGTTCGGTTACGCCCTGGGCCTGTTGTTCCTCGTGCCATTGGCGGACTTGCTGGAGAATCGCCGGCTGCTGGTGACCTTCACCCTCGCCGCGGCGGTGTGCCTGGCCGCGGCGGCGTTGAGCCAGACGCCTTCGCTGTTCCTGCTCTGTTCGCTGCTGATCGGCCTGACCTCGGTAGCGGTGCAGATCCTCGTGCCGCTGGCCGCGCACATGGCGCCGGAAGAATCCCGTGGCCGGGTCGTCGGCAACATCATGAGCGGCCTGCTGCTGGGCATCCTGCTTTCCCGTCCCTTGGCCAGCACGCTTGCGCAAGCCTTCGGCTGGCGTGGGGTGTTCTTCAGCGCGGCCGGGCTGATGGTGGTGATGGCGCTGGTGATGGGCTGGTTGTTGCCGCGCCGGGTGCCGGCGCATCGGGTCAGTTACCCGGCGCTGATCGGCTCGGTGTTCACCCTGGCCCGTCGCTATGGGGTGTTGCGTGAGCGTTCGCTGTATCAGGGTTTGCTGTTCGCCAGTTTCAGCAGTTTCTGGACCATCGCACCGATCGAGCTCATTCGTCAGCACGGCTTCAGTCAGAACGGCATCGCGCTGTTTGCCCTGGTCGGCGCGGTCGGCGCCATTGCCGCGCCCATCGCCGGCCGTCTGGCGGACGCCGGGCATGGCCAGCGCGGCACCCTGATTGCCTTGTTGCTGGCGCCACTGGCATTGCTCGCCGGGGCGTTGCCGGGGGCAGGGTGGTGGTGGATGGTGGTCACCGCGGTGCTGCTGGATTTCGCGGTGCAACTGAACATGGTGCTCGGCCAGCGCGAAGTCTATGCCCTGGATCCGCACAGCCGGGCGCGGCTGAATGCGGTGTACATGACCAGCATTTTCGTCGGCGGCGCACTGGGCTCGCTGATTGCCAGCCCGCTCTATGAAACCCTCGGCTGGACAGCGTTCGTGGTCTTGTCGGCGATCCTGCCGGGGCTGGCGCTGCTGAAGTTCATGCTGCGGGCCGGTGGGGCGGCCCGTCACTGACGGGGATGGCCAAAAGCCTTTTAGCCGCTTCAGTTCAAAGACTTTCAGGGTC
Organism: Pseudomonas sp. 20P_3.2_Bac5; assembly: GCF_025466035.1. Classification (NCBI taxonomy): domain Bacteria; kingdom Pseudomonadati; phylum Pseudomonadota; class Gammaproteobacteria; order Pseudomonadales; family Pseudomonadaceae; genus Pseudomonas; species Pseudomonas sp. 20P_3.2_Bac5. Next base: position 145,530 of record NZ_JANLOA010000042.1, read on the forward strand.
TTCGTGCAATAGAATGCCCGGCTGGCGGACGCGGTACGGTTCGCCAGCACGCTTTTTGCTGAACTGAAAATAGGCCCCACATGCCCAGCGTCGCTCCAGAAATACAAGCCAGGGAATGGCACAACATGGTTGCGCATTTTCCCGGCGCACTCATTCAATCGTTGAAGAGCCTGGTCGAAAGCAACAAGGTCACCCTTGCCGCTCGCTTCTATGAACACATGCTGGCGGACCCCAACGCCTCGCTGATCCTGTCCCACGACGAGGTCAAGAACCGCCTCGGCAGTTCGATGCAGGCCTGGCTGGTCAAGGTCTATTCGGCGTCCGCCGAGGGTGACTTCCTGCCCCTGGTGGCCCTGCAAAAGCAGGTCGGCGAAGTTCACGCGCGCATCGACGTCCCGCTGCACCTGGTGCTGAGCGGTGCGCGCAACCTGAAAAAGCAGTTGTTCCAACTGATCATTCAGCAGGACTGGCCTGTGGAAGACCGGGCGCAAGCGCTGCACCTGGCCAGCGAAAGCATGGACCTGGCCATGGAAATCATGAGCCACGCCTATTCCCGCTCCCATGACCGCAACTCGCGCAACGAAGAAGGCTACCGGCTGTTCTCGGTGCTGCAGAACATCACCACCGAGCGCGAACGCCAGCGCGGCGCCTTGCTCGATTGGGAAAACAGCCTGATGTTCGACCTGGTGATGGGCTCCAACGGCGTCAACCTGCCCCGGCTGGCGGCCTCGGATTTCGGCCTGTGGTTCCGTCACAAAGGCGCCTATGCCTTCCAGAACACCGATGAGAGCAACCAGATCCTGCAGATCATCCGCAACATGGACGAGGTGCTTCTGCCGATGTTCCTGGCCGCCTCGGAGGCGTCGCGGATGGGCCTGCTGCGGGAAATCCGCGACCAGACCAAGAGCCTGATGTTCAACCTCGACAGCCTGTTCAACACCGCGAATGAACTGGAAAGCGGCCGTGACGTGCTGACGCGCATGCTCAACCGCAAATTTCTGCCAGTGGTGATCGGCAATGAAATCACCATTGCGCAGAAGACCGGGCAGCGCTTCTCGGTACTGTCCATCGATATCGACCATTTCAAATCGATCAACGACAACTTCGGCCACGACGCCGGCGACATGATTCTCCAGCAGACCGCGGAAATCCTCAGCAGCCACAGCCGCGCGGGCGATTACGTGTTCCGCATGGGCGGCGAAGAGTTCCTGATGATCCTGGTGGACATCAACGACAACAACGCGCTGAAAGTCGCGGAGAAACTGCGCCGCAAGATCGAAGAGGAAAAACTGCAACTCACCGACGGCAGGAAGCATCGGGTGACGGTGAGTATCGGCGTGGCGACGTACAACGGTCACCCGGACTACCAGCACCTGCTGCGCCAGGCCGACCAGGCGATGTACCAGGCCAAGCAGAGCGGGCGCAACCGGGTGGTGGCGTTCGACGAGATAGCCTGAGGCGGTTGATCTTCGGCGCGCAGCGCAAGGCCGCGCGCTGAAGCTGGGCGTTACTTGAAGTCGGCTTGCATCTGCGTGGCGATGCTTACGCCGCTGGACGACTGCACGCACACGCCCAGGTAGTCGGTGAAGCGCGGCGGCATGGCAATCCCTTCATTGATCAGCCGGCTGTTGTCGAACAGGTAGTTCAGGTCGGCAAAGCCGCTGTACAGGCGCAACGCCCGCAGGACCAGACGCGGGTTGGCCGGGCCGATGCGCGATTCGAAGTCGCCGGCCAGTTGCTTGAGGTCGTCCACGCCGATCTTGCGGTAGCGCTCGCCCACCGGCGCCGCGCCGTTGGCCTGGGCGAAGGCGGCGTCGATTTCGGCGAAGGTGCAGGCCGCCTGATGCCCGGCGGAGATGTGGTAGAGGTCGTGTTCCAGGGTTGGCTTGAGCGTCAGGCCGATCAGCGCTTCGGCGCAGTAGTCGACGGGGATCACGTCGATCTGCTCCTCCAATCCGCAGGTGAAACTCTCCAGGGCAAAGCCCATGCGGAACACCCAAAAAATACTGCCGGACGCCTGACAGCCGAGGGTCCGGTGCCCCACGACAATCGACGGCCGCGCGACCACCAGCGGCAGGCCGGGCAGTTCCTCGCTCATGCGCCGTTCGATTTCCGCCTTGGACGCGGTGTAGTCCACCAGTTGCTCGCGCGCTTCGGGAAACACCCAGGACTCGCTGATCGGCGAGGCCTGTTGCGGGCCGCAGCACATCGCGGTGCCGACGTGAAGGAAGCGCTTGAGGCGCTTGGAACGGCTCATGACCTCGGCGAAGGCGAAGGTGCCTTCGACGTTCACCGGCCAGATGGTCGGGTTCTTCGAAAACGACGCTACTGCGGCGCAGTTGATCACACGGTCGATCTGCATCAGGCGTGGCGTTTCGCGGGGCAGCCAGGTGGTGTCGAGGAAGTCGCCGCAGATGATTTGCGCAGGTTCCAGCGCCAGGCTGGCGGCTTCGCTGACGCCGTGTTGGCGCAGGTTGTCGCGCAGGCGTTGCAGACCTTGTTCGCGGTTTTCGGCACGCACCAGAAACGACAGGTTCGCGCCTTGGCCCTCGGCGATCAGTTGGGCGCTTACCGAACCGCCGAGAAAACCGGTGGCGCCGGTCAGCAGAATGCGTTCCAGGGTCGTATTCGAAGTCATATGTTCACCAGTTGATAAGCGGGTTACCCATGTTTCATGGCGAACACATTGCGCCGGGAACTTCTGGATTAACCTGGATTGAGGTTGGTTGAAACTTTCGGCCGCGCGAAACCGTTCGCCTCGAGAACTTTGAGTCGAGGTCGGCAGGGTCTTGATTGACGGAGCGGCGCTGGCCGTGGGGCCTGTGGCGTTTTCACCCGGGAAGGGGCGGCGAGTTATTGTTGCGGTAACTTCGGGCCGTTTCAATTAACGAAAGTGTCAAACCGATGAAAGAATTTTAATAACGGTTTGATGACAGGGGCGGGGTTAATTGCTGTGGGGTGTCTTTGTTGCGGACTTATTCATCCCAGTGGGATCTGGCTGGAGCACAAATGTACTCCACCCTTGTTTCAGCGCAAAAAGAGCAGCGGGTCACCCGTCAATCGACCCACGGGCTGCGCATTCAATTCGGCACGCAATTGGTCAACCCGCTCATAAAGCTGATCCACCCGCTGGGCCAGCACAGCATCCGTGCTGAGCATCCCTGGCGTCTGCGCCAACGCGCGCAATTGCTGGGCGAGCCGTCTGCCTGCGGCGTGCGCCCGGAATGACGGCAGCGTTATGCGTTTCCACTTCTCGCGGCCGAGGCCGATCCGGCTCAGGTGCACCTTGAGCACTTTGCCGACGTGATAGCGCAGCGGGCGATCCTCGCTGAAGCGGTCCGGATCGTAGAAGCCGGGCAGGGCGCGTACCTGGGGATCCAGGTCGAACATCTCCGCCCAATCCAGCCACTTGTCGGCGTTGAACTGGCCGCCGAAGGCGAAGCCTTGCCAGGGCACTCGAACAATGTCCGCGAGGATCGCCCCGTGCATGGCTTCGGTCAGCACCAACCGCGCGCCGGCCACTGCTGTCATGAACTGCGCCGCCGGTAGCAGCGGCGATACGAAACGGGCCCCGGCGCGTTCGCAAACCTGCTGCCAATCCACATAACGCAGCGAACGATGGTGGGGCACGACCACTATCTCGCCGTGCGGCTGGCGCAGGGACGCCCAGTCCAGGCTGGCGAGCAGGTAGGCGGAATCCGCCACCGCCCGGTCCGGGTCGAGCCCCAGCGCCCGCGCGGTACGCTGGCCGCGCACCGCATGGAAACTCCAGCGTTCGTCGAGGGCGGGGACCGGGCCGTATCCGGCGCCGGAACCCATGACCAGAATCTTTCGCGCATCCGCCACACGACGGCAGAAGTGCTCGTTCAATATGGTGCCGACGCCCAGTACCGCAGCGCCTTTCTGCTGGACGTCACCGAGCAGGGCGGGCCAGATCCATTCGTTCAATTCGTCGCCCACATTGGCGCTGCCTGCGGCAAAAACGGCTTTCACGGGTTCACTCTCCAAAGGCTTGGGCAAGCCGGGCGGCTACCGTGTAGCGACACAGTTGCAGGCCATGGCCAAGGTTGCCCGGCGCTTTGCGCAGTGCGCGCCATGTGCGGCTGAGCGCGCTTTTGCGCTCTCGATTGCGCCAGCTTCCGGCGTACAGGTGCCGGGCGACGGGCTGGATGCCAACTGGCGCCTGATGGCGTGGGTCGGCAAAGACCCCGACCGGGCATACCCGGTCCCAGCCGATTACTTGTTCGTGCTCGACGCCGGCAAAACCCTTGGCAAGCAGCAGGCGACTGACCTCGTTGACGTTGACCAGGCTGGAAAGCCGGGTTTCGTCGAAGCGCTGCCGGTCGTAGTAGGCAAGCATCGCGTTGGGTAGCCAGTGGCCGGGCGCGGCGCCTATCACCGAGGTGCCGAAGCGGTCGTCCCATTCCAGGCCGATGAAGAAATCGTTGTCGAGCAGGTCGTCGAACGCACCCAGCACCTCGACGTCGGTGTCCAGGTAGATGCCGCCTTCACGGTGCAGCACCTGCATGCGCACGTAGTCGGCGACGAAGGCATAGCGTTTGGCGGTATAGGCCGCCGCGGTGAAGGTATGGCTGTAGACGTCGAAGTTGCTTTCGTCCCAGCGCACCAGCTCGTAGTCCGGCAGGTGGTAGGCCCAGGACGCGAGGCAGCGGCGTGCCAGCACGGGCATCGGTTTGCCGCCGAACCAGCAGTAGTGGATTTTCTTGGCGATCACCCCAGGGTTCCTTCCAGTCGAGTGGTAGGCAGTGGCTGCCCGTGGATCAGGCGGTCAATGGCCTCGGCGGTCTTGCGCTGGCCGTGGACGCCGTGGGAGAGGTGGTAGTCGGCGAATGCCCGGGCGCTGCGCAGCGCCTGTTGGTAGTGCCCGCACAGCCAGGCGAGACGGTCGTCGAGCATTTCCAGGCTGGTCACGCACTCGCCAAAGAAGCGGGTCTGTTCGAGGTCATCTTCGTCCTCGCTGGTGTTGATGTAGATGACCGGACGGCTCGCCAGGCTGGCCTCCAGCGCGGCGTTGGACATGATGCTGAGCACCACGGAACTCTGTTCGAGCGCCTCGGCCAGGGGCATGTCCGGCGACAGCAGGCGCAGGTTCGACGGCGCTGCCGAGGCGTCTTTCCAGAACGTCATCGGGCTTCGCGGGTGCGGTTTGAAACTGACGGGAACGTCCGGATGGCGGGCCGCCCAGTCGCGGATCAGCGCGTAGGTGCGCTGATAGCCGGGGCGCTTTTCCTTGTCGGGGCCCACGCCCAGCACCAGTACGTGCGGGTCCTTGGTGGCCGGCGGCATGTCGTAGCGCTGATCGATCAGGTAGGAACCGGTGAGAATGGCCTGGGTGGTGCCGAAGCGCAGCGTCCGGCGTTGCAGCGCCGCCAGCGAGCTTTGCCCAAACAGCAGGTAGTAGTCGTAGTCGGTCATGCTCAACCGGCGCGAACGCTCGACGGTGGTAGCGTGGGCCAGTTGCGCCAGGTGTTTGTCCTGGGCATTGAGGGACAAGCGCAGAAACGGGGTGACCAGGCTGCCATGCCGCTCGCTCAGCACCAGCCCCGGCTGGTGATGCCGCGCCAGCCATTCGGCGTAAGCGGCATGGGCGTAGTAACGCAGTGGCACCTTGGCCGATGGGCGATACAGCAGTTTCTGTCGGATGGCCACGTCGAGCGGCTCGATGGCGGCTTCGACCACTTCGTGACCGCGCTCGCGCAGCGCTTTGATCAGCCCGTTCTTGCGCCGCTGCGCCAGCAGTTTCGGCGAGCCGTGAAGCACCAGTATTCGCTTGGCAGCGCTGTCCGGGGCGGTGCTCGCGCGTAGTCGCGCGCCGATGCCGTACTTGAAATCGAGGATCGCATCACGCACGACCCGCACGGCTGCGCCGATCAGCCCATAACGTTCACGCCAGAGTGCCCAGCGATAGGCGTCGAGCTGGCGGGCGCGGATTTGCCAGAGGTCTGTGGTTTGATTGGTCATCGAAGTTGCTTAGCTTGCTATTGACCAAAAAATGCTAACAGCGTCCGGGATCCAATTTTGTCAGTGCTAAGTAAGGTTTAAGTAAATTACAGCGCTGCCGATAAGACATTGCGGACTTCTGCTTTTCAAAATGCCAAGCATCGCGCAATCCATTGTTAAGCTTCGGCCTTTGCCCGGCGGGCGGTTGTGTTAGTCCACTTTTTCCGCCATTTCGTGGACCTTCCACGCCCCGTTGCCATCCAGCTCCAGATGATGGCTATGGAACCCCGCCAGCGTGGCGCGGTGGCCGACGCTCACCAGCACGCTGTCGCCCATGCGCTCGCGCAGCAGCGAATAGAGTGCGTGTTCCAGACCTTCGTCCATGGCCGACGTCGATTCGTCGAGGAAGACGATCCGCGGCTGGTTGACCAGCACCCGGGCGAATGCCAGACGCTGCTGCTCGCCGATGGACAGGATGCGCGCCCAGTCATCGCTGATACCCAGCTTGTCCGCGAGATGCGCAAGATTGACCTGGCGCAAGGCCTGCCGCAGGCGCTCGTCGTCGGTCGGCGAACCGGTGGCCGGATAGGCGACGGCGGTGCGCAGTTCGCCCAGTGGCAGGTAAGGCCGCTGCGACAGAAACAGCGCCGCCGTGCCACCCGGGCAACGCACTTCACCTTCGGCATACGGCCAGAGTCCGGCGACGGCGCGGAGCAGGGTGGTCTTGCCGCAACCGGAAGGGCCTTTGATCAGCAATGACTGGCCGGGGGCGAGGCGCAGGTTGAGGTTGTCCAGCAGGTGATGGCCATCGGGGCGCAGCACCTGCAGAGCGCGGATCTCCAGAGCCTCGGCCTGGTTCACGCGCAATACCTGCGGCAATTCCCGGGCCTGTTCGTTGGCATCGAGAAAACCGGTCAGCCGGTCCAGTGTCGCCCGGTACTGGGCAAAGGCATCGTAGGACGAGCGGAAGAACGACAGCGAATCCTGCACCTGGCCGAAGGCCTGGGACGTCTGCATCACGTCCCCCAGCTTGATCGCCCCGCTGAAAAAGCGTGGAGCCTGGAGAATGAACGGAAACACCACGGCCACCTGGCTGACGGACAGGTTGAAGCCATCGAACTTCAGGCTCCGGAACACCAGCGCCCAGACATTGCCGATCAAGGCCATGAAGCGGCCGAGCAAGGTGTCCCGCTCGATCGTCGAGCCCTGATAGAACGCCACGTTTTCCGCGTATTCGCGCAGCCGCATCAGCGCATAGCGGAAGTTGGCGGTGAGTTTTTCGTTGAGGAAGTTGAGGCGGATAAGCGGTTTGCCGAGCTTGAACGCAATCCAGGTGGCGATCAGCACATAGACGTACACCGCGAACACCATGGCGCGCGGCACCTCCACGCCGGCGACCGTCAAGGGCGCCGACAGGCCCCAGAGAATCGCGGTGAAGGCCACCAACGACACCAAGGCGCTGACCGCGCCCAGGGTGAGCGTCACCGAACCGGTCACGAAGGTATTCACGTCCAGTTCGATACGCTGGTCCGGGTTGTCGACCGGGTGTTCGAGAAACTGGCCGCGATAGTAGGCATCGCCGTCCATCCAGTCACGGGTCAGGCGCTCGGTGAGCCAGGTGCGCCAGCGGATGCTGAAGGCCTGGGTCACGTAATAAGTGAACAGTTCGCGCAGCACATGAATGGTCGCCAGCACCGCGAACACCCCGAGCAAATACCAGAACGCCACTTCATCCAGTCCTTGCAAAGCGCTGTAGAAGCCGTTGTACCAGAAGGAAAAAAGCACGTTCAGGCGCACTGCAAACAGCGTCAGCAACAGCAGCAGACTGAACACCAGCATCGGCCGCCAACTGTGTCGCGGGCGCAGGTACGGCCCGGCGATCTGCCAGAACTGCTGGCCCCAACGGGTAAAGCGCACCACCAGCGTGGCGCAGACCGCGAGCGAGATGAAGGTGATGAGTGACGCGATCGCCAGCCAGCGCAGGCTCTCCTGCAATGCTTGATGCCAGTCCATTTCCATCGGCGGAGTTCCACGCAAAGTTTGAGCTGAGCGTAGATGAGTCGCGGCGTGGGATGGGTGAAGGAATCTTTAATGACGCAAAGGCGGGCCGATCTGGCCGCGCTGGCTTCGCCACACCAGTCGCCCAAGGGTAATCGCCCAATTGACCAGGGCAATCAGCAGAACCAGTTGCAACAACGCCGGCATGCCCGCGTGGACGATGATCGAGCCGGCCAGCAACGGAAAACCGAAAACCCCGACGAAGTAGGCAAGGCTGAACAGCAGCAGCGACTGTGCGGTATGACCGACCGGCGCTTCATTGGCCGCCAGGCCGTTGATCACCGAATAGGTCAGGCCGTAGCCGACGCCGAGGACGACGGCGGCAAGCAAATAGGTGGCGGCACTGTCGACCAGGAACATGAACATCAGCACCGAGACCACCATCAATGCGGTCAGCACGCAGGCGGTGCGGTAAGGATCGCGCTTGACGATAAACCCGGCGATCAGCAGCCGGCAGGAAATCGCGGCAGACATAAAACCAAGGAAAAACAACGAGTAATCCAGATATTTTAGCGTGGCGTATGAAGTCTGGAAGCTGGAAAGCCCACCGAAGATCGCGCCGCCCAGGCCCACCATGAGAATGGCGAAGGCCGCTTTGGAGCCCAGCACCGAGCGTGCGGCGGCGGGGGTGATCCGGCACACCACCACCGGCCCGAGATTCGCTTGCTGTTGCCGAATCCGCGGGCCCATCAGCAGGAACAGGGCGCCGCCCAGCAAGCTTGTCACCGCCGCGACAACAAAGGCCGCCGCCACTGGATACCCCAGCGCTTCCGACAGTCGCCCGACCAGGGGGCCGGTGCCGATGCCGGTCATCATGCTGCCCGACAGCAGGGCGAAGTACTTAACCCGACGCGCCGGCTCGATGATCATTGCGACGATGATCGGCCCCAGGGTGTAAAAAACGCCCCAGCCAAAACCGAGCAACAGGCCGAACAGCAAGAGCGCGGTGCCGCCGCCGGGCACCAGGGCAAAGCCAAGGCAGGCGGCGGCGAGGAAGACCGCGCCGGTTGCGATGGCTTTCGGCGCGCCCATCCTGTCGGTCAGGTGCCCGGAAAAGATCACGGCGAGGAAGGTGCTGAGCATCGCCACGGAAATCACCGAGCCCGCATCGGACTCGCTGCCGCCATGGGCACTGAGCATCTTTGCCAGCAGGAAGGTGGTGCCGTAGGACAGTGAAAGCAGGTAGCTGCTCAGGCAAAACGTGCCGAACAACCCAGGCGCGGGCACCGCGCCTGTATCGGATACCGAGGACATCGTGTTCTCCGTGAGTGACAAGGCGCGTCATCTAATCACGGCTTTCTCGCAGGACAGGTGTGAGATCGCTGGAGTGAAGATGCTGCCCGCCCGATGTATCCGCCGTTGTCGCCGCGAAGCCGTGGTGCCGGGCCGCCCACACCACCACCAGCGTCGCGGTCAGCAGCACCAGCAACGCCGGCGGGAAGGCGCCGACACCGAAGCGGTCCAGCAACACGCCACCGAAAATGCCGCCACCGGCGATCGCCAGGTTCCAGGCCGTGACCAGCATCGACTGCGCGACATCGGCGGCGTCCCCGGCGGTATGCGCCAGGCTGGTCTGCAACAGCGTGGCCACGCCGCCGAAGGCCAGGCCCCAGACGGCCACCGCCACATACACCAGCGCCGGAACATCACTCGCCACGGCGAGTGCCAGCACTGCCAGGCCGAACAGCACCGTGCTGGCCAAGGTGAGTGCGCGCAGATAACGGTCGATCAGCACGCCGATGATCCAGATGCCCAGCAGCGAGGTCACGCCGAACACCAGCAGCACCAGGCCGGTGCTCGCGGCCATATCCGCCGCCGCGAGGAAGGGCGCGATGTAGGTGTAGAGGATGTTGTGCGCCAACACGAAGGCCAGCACCACGAACAGCACCGAACGCACGCCCGCCAGGCGGAACACCTGCCCCAGCGAGCGCTGCTGGCTCGCCGTCTGCCCGGCGAAATCCGGCACCTTGAGCCGCACCCAGAGCATCAAACCCAGCGCCAGAACGCTCATGATGCCGAAACACAGGCGCCAGCCCAGCAGTGTGCCGAGCGCGGTGCCGGCCGGCACGCCGAGCGCCAGCGCCACCGGCGTACCGACCATCGCGATGGCGATGGCCCGGCCTTTCTGGTGCTCGGGCACCATGCGCGCGGCGTAGCCCGCGATCAGCGCCCACAGCAGGCCGGCGGACATGCCGGCGAGAAAGCGCGCCACCAGCGTCAGGACATAGTTACCGGAGAGGGCGGTGAGGGTATTGGCGACGACGAAACCGGCAATCGCCACCAGCAGCAGCGGGCGCCGACGGAGGCCCTGGGTCAGGGTGATGAGCGGGATCGCCGCCAGCAGCGAGCCGATCGCATAGACCGTGACAAGCTGCCCGGCCAGCGCCTCGGAAATCTCCAGGCCGGCGCTGATCTGCGGTAGCAAGCCGGCCGGCAGCGCTTCGGTCAGGACCGTGACGAAGCCTGCCAGCGCCAGGGCCAGGAGGGCGGCAATCGGTAAGGGGTGGTGTGTGGGGTTGCTTGGTTGTGGCATGGGTATCTATGCATCTCGTGGTTGTGTGGAAGGGATTCAGTGCTCTTTAGATCTAGCGCCGCTTGCCAGCGATGGGGGAACCCCCGAAATGCACCTGCTACACACAATAGAAATCCGGCGATTAAAGAAAAACCCGAGTAGAGTTCCTTGCTCTACGGACACAGGTGTCCGCAATCGAGGTGTTGTATGGACCGCTTGAATGGATTCGCCGTCTTCGTCCAGGTCGCGGAAACTCGAAGCTTTGTCGCTGCCGGCAGGCTGTTGGGCGTTTCAGCGTCCGCCGTCGGCAAGAGCGTGGCGCGTCTGGAAGAACGCCTGGGCGTTCGCCTGTTCCACCGCAGTACGCGCAGCGTCACGCTGACCGCGGAGGGGTCGCTGTTCCTTGAGCGCAGTCGGCGCATCCTGTCCGAAATCGAGGCGGCGGAATTGGAGTTGTCCGAGGCCAGCGCCGCGCCACGCGGGCGGTTGCGCGTGAGCCTGCCGCTGGTGAGTCCGCTGGTGTTGCCGGTGCTCGCCGACTTTATGCGCGAGTATCCCGACATCGAACTGGACCTGGATTTCACCGACCGGCTGGTCGATGTGATCGAGGAGGGCTTCGACGCCGTGGTGCGCACAGGAGAACCCTGCGACTCGCGCCTGACCGCCCGCCGCCTGGGCGCCTTCCGCTCAATCCTGGTCGCCGCCCCCGCGTACCTGGCGCGCCGCGGTACACCCCGGGTGCCCGAGGACCTGCTGCAACACACCTGTCTCCACTTCCGCTTTCCCTACAGCGGCAAGCTCGAACCCTGGACGCTGCAACTGGCGCCAGGCGCGGCCGAGTTGCAACTGCCCACCTCGATGATCTGCAACAACATCGAGACTCGGGTGCACTTCGTGCTGAAGGGGCTGGGCATCGCCTGCCTGCCGGACTTTTCCATCCGCGAGTTGCTTGCCGATGGCCAACTCGTGCCGGTGCTGGATGACCATGTGGGGCGCACGGGTGTGTTCAATGTGCTGTGGCCGGCGAGCAAGCACGCGTCGCCGAAAGTCCGGGTGTTCGTCGATTACCTGTGCGCCCGGGTGTTTCCTGCACACGATACGGGCCGCTAAACCCCCGTCCGGGCGCTCTGGCGCCTGATATCGCCTGTTCGCTGTCCTGCCTTACGCCGCCTCGGGAATCCGGGACGGCGTTTTTGTTTTGCACGGCTCTCAAGATTTTCGATTGACATGAATCACTATCTGATCGAATATTTCGCTCAAGTGATTTATGTATATCGCACAGCGATACGGAGAATAAATTGTACGATCCACTGGTCAATGCGCACCCAGGCGTCGGATTGCCACATTCCGCGTCCTACTGGGTAGATACGGCGGGCACCGCACCGCAGGATGATGGGCCGGTTTCCGGGGCCATGGACGTTGAGGTCGCGATCATTGGCGCCGGTTACACGGGCTTGAGTTGCGCGCTGCACCTGGCCCGCGAGCACGGCATTCGCGCCGTGGTCCTCGAGGCGAATCAGGTGGCTTGGGGCTGCAGCGGTCGCAATGGCAGCTTCGCCCGCATTTCCGGCGGCCGGGTGCCGCTGGCCGAACTGATCGAGCGCTATGGCGCCAGCACGGCCAAAGCCTATTTCGAGGAAATGTCGGCAGGCTTGAACACGGTGCGCGGGCTGATCCGTGAAGGGCAGATCGACTGCGATGCGCAGCCGGACGGCGTATTCAAGGTCGCCAGTCATGCCGGGCATGTGGCGGCGCTCAAGCGTGAAGTCAGTCTCTACAACGACGTCTTGAACTACGGCGCCCGCTTTGTCGACGGGGCCCAGGTGCACGGGGTGCACAGCGGTGCGGAGGCTTTCGGGGCGCTGTACATGCCGGACGGTTTTTCCATGCACCCGTTGAAGCTGGCGTGGGGCATCCAGCGCCTGGCTCGCGAAGCCGGGGCCAAGGTCCATGTGGCCTCGCCGGTGACTGACTGGCACAGCGACAACGGCCGGCACCGGCTGGTGACGCCGGGCGGCGTAGTGACGGCCCGTCGCGTGGTGGTGGCCACCAACGGCTACACCTCCGGCGCGCTGAACAAGGCCACGGCCGGCCGGGTGTTGCCGGTCCATTCGCAGATCATCGTGACGCGCCCGCTGACCGCCGACGAGAAACGCCAGAGCCTGGCCGGCAGCGAATGCATGTTCGATACCCGCAACCTGCTCTCGTATTACCGCCGTCTGCCGGACGACCGCATTCTGTTCGGCGGCCGCAGCGCCATCACCGGCCGCGACGCGGAAAACCCGCGCCATCGGCAAAACCTGCACGACGCGCTGTGCCGCAAGTTCCCCGCGTTGCAGGGCATCGAGGTGGATTACAACTGGGGCGGCTGGGTGGCGGTCAGCGAAAACTCCCTGCCGTTCATTTGCCGCGTGCCAGGCCTGGACAACGTGTTCTCCGGTGGCGGTTATGCCGGCAGCGGCGTGTCGTTCTCGGTGCAGACCGGCAAGCGCCTGGCGCAGATGGTGGCCGGTGACGAGCAGCCCACGGGCATCGATTTTCTCCATCAGAGCCCGAGGCGTTTTCCGTTTCAGCCGTTTCTGCGGATCGGCCAGCGAATGGCCTACGCCTGGTACCGTTTCAAGGATGCGCAGTAAGCAGCGAGACAGGCCCGGAGTGGCCAGCGAGGCAGACGAGCAACGTCTCCCGGTATAACAACAGCAACAGGGGCAGCAACGCCCGGCGTTCGATTCAACTGTCTAATTACAATAACCTCAGGAGTTGAAAATGCGATCAACCAACAAGCGAATGGCGGGGCTGGCATTGACCCTGTCCTTGTGTGCCGTGGCCCAGGTGCAGGCCGCGGGGAGCGTGACCTTTGCCGGCTGGGGCGGCGCGCTGCAGGACGCCGAGCGCAAGGCGTACCTCAAGCCCGCGGAAGAAGCGCTGGGCATCAAGATCCAGGAAGACAACATGGATGGCCTGGCCGCCGTGCGCGCCCAGGTGATGTCGGGCAAGCCCAAGTGGGACGTGGTCGAGCTGGCGTCCAACGATTGCGTGCTGGCGCAAGAACAGGGGCTGACCGAGCCGCTGGACTACTCGGTGATCAGCACCGAAGGCGTGGCGGCAAATTTCTACGGCAAGAACTGGATCGCCAGCAACGCCTATTCCACCGTGCTGGCCTGGGCCAACGATGCCGGCGACACCACGCCGAAAACCTGGAAAGCCTTCTTCGACCCCGAGGTGAAAGCCTCGCGTTCGATGTACCGGCAGCCCTATACCACGCTCGAACTGGCGCTGATTGCCGACGGCGTGTCGCCCAAGGCGCTGTACCCGCTGGATGTCGACCGGGCCTTCAAAGTGCTCGAACGCATCAAGCCGCAAGTCATCAACTGGTGGCGCAGCGGCACCGACTCCGCGCAACTGCTGCGTAGCCGTGAAGTGGACGCGCTGGCGATCTGGGCCTCGCGGGTCGATGAGTTGAAGCAGTCCGGCGATGACGTCGACTACACCTACGACCATGCCTTGCTCGACTACGATTGCGTGGTCGTGCCTAAAGGCGCGCCGAACAAAGCGCTGGCGATGAAACTGATCGCCGAAATCATGAAGCCGCACAGCCAGGCGACCCTGGTGACCCTGATCCCCAACCCGCCGATCAACGTCAAGGCCTATGACACCGAGATCATCCCCGCCGCCATGGCCGCGACGCTGCCGACGGCGCCGGCCAACCTCGACAAGGTGGTGTTCTTCGACCCGGTCTGGTGGCAGGCGCATCAGGCTGAAGTACAACGTCGTTTCGACCTGTTCATCCAGAATTGACAAGGCGGCCACTATGAAGACTCTCAAGAAAAGCCTGTTTCAGGGGGCCGTCGTCGCCGCGTTGACGATGGCCGCGAGTTCCGCGGTGCTGGCCGACAGCCTGACCTTCTCCGGTTGGGGCGGCGCGTTGCAGGACGCCGAGCGCAAGGCCTACCTCGAGCCCGCCGCGAAGGCGCTGGGCATCACCATCAAGGAAGACAACATGGACGGCCTGGCCGCCGTTCGTGCCCAGGTCATGTCGGGCAAGCCGAAGTGGGATGTGGTGGAACTGGGTAGCACCGAGTGCGCCCAGGCCCAGCAGGAAGGGCTGGCCGAGCCGTTGGACTATTCGGTGATCGATGCCACCCATGTCGACAAATCGGTGGTTGCCAGCCACTGGATCGCCAGTCACGCCTACGCAACCGTGGTTGCCTGGGCCGAAGACAGCGGCGCACCGGTAGCGAAAAACTGGCAGCAATTCTTCGATCCGCAGGTCAAGGGCGCCCGTGCCCTCTACCGTCAGCCCTGGCTGACCATGGAAGCGGCGTTGCTCGGCGATGGCGTGGCGCCAAAAGACCTGTACCCGCTGGATGTGGAGCGAGCGATCAAGGTGCTCACCCGGATCAAGCCGCAGGTCGCCAACTGGTGGAGCGCGGGCGCCGATTCGGCGCAGTTGCTGCGCAGCCGCGAGGTGGATTTCCTGGCGATCTGGAACGGTCGCGTCGCCGAGGTCAAGGCCAGCGGTGACAAGGTCAATTACAGCTTCGACGGCGCGCTATTGAGCCATGACTGCCTGATCGTGCCCAAGGGTTCGCCCAACAAGGCGCTGGCGATGAAGCTGATCGCCGAGATCATCAAGCCTGAAAGCCAGGCGGCCCTGGCCACGCTGATCCCGTATTCGCCGGTGAATGCCAAGGCCTACGAGCTGCCGGTGATTACCGAGGAACTGGCCGCGCGCCTGCCGACCTCGCCGCAGAACATCGACAAGGTGGTCACGGTGTCGCCCGAGTGGTGGGTGGCGAATCAGGAAGCGGTGCGCCAGCGGTTCGCCTTGTTCCTCGCCAACTGATCCGCCGCAGGTGATGTGAGAAGTGG
The DNA here is from genome assembly GCF_025466035.1 of Pseudomonas sp. 20P_3.2_Bac5. Taxonomy (NCBI): domain Bacteria; kingdom Pseudomonadati; phylum Pseudomonadota; class Gammaproteobacteria; order Pseudomonadales; family Pseudomonadaceae; genus Pseudomonas; species Pseudomonas sp. 20P_3.2_Bac5. Next base: position 160,933 of record NZ_JANLOA010000042.1, read on the forward strand.
GGCGGGGCGCCCAAGGCCCCCCACCTTCGATAAAAAGGACGCTGGACGTCCGAATTGTGCCGAGTGTGAGCATGTCCGAAGACGCTAAACTTTCGATGTCCATCGACATTGAAAACCTGACCAAGACCTACGACAGCTTTGCTGCGTTGGATGATGTCTCGCTGTCGATCAAGAGCGGCGAATTCCTCTCCTTGCTCGGTTCTTCCGGTTCCGGCAAGACCACCTTGCTGATGGCCCTGGCCGGGTTCGTCCGGCCCGACGCCGGGAGTATTCGCTTCGGCGGTCGCGAGATGATCTTCGAGCCGCCGCACAAGCGCGACGTCGGCATGATGTTCCAGAGCTACGCGCTGTTCCCGCACATGAACGTGTTCCAGAACGTCGCCTACCCGTTGAAGCTGCGCGGCTACAGCCGTGCGGACATTCGCCAGCGGGTCGAGCAGGCGCTGGCCACGGTGGAGCTGGATCACCTGATCGAGCGCGGTATCACCGAAATGTCCGGTGGTCAGCGCCAGCGCATCGCCCTGGCCCGCGCCATCGTCTTCGAGCCGAAGATCCTGTTGATGGACGAGCCGCTCTCGGCCCTCGACAAACGCCTGCGCGAAACCATGCAACTGGAATTGCGCCGCCTGCACGAGCGCCTGGGCATGACTGTGGTCTACGTCACCCACGACCAGCGCGAAGCCCTGACCATGTCGGACCGCATCGCGGTGATGAGCAAGGGCCGGATTCGCCAGATCGACACGCCGATCAACCTCTACGAGCGCCCGGCGAACCGCTTCATTGCCGAGTTCGTCGGCGAGTCGTCCTGCCTGCCGGTCACCCTGCAGGACGGCAAGGTGCAGTTTCAGGGCCGCCCGTTGCGTGCCGCCGGCATCGCCGCGGGACTGAAGAACCCGAGCCTGGTGGTGCGCCCGGAAAAACTCCAGTTCGTGACCGCCAACGCCGCCGACTACAACCTGCTGCACGGCAACGTCACCGATGTGATTTTCCAGGGCGAAAGCCAGTTGGTGCAGATTGACCTGGGGCAGGGCATGGCTGTGGCGATCCGCCAGCCCACCCGCAGTTCCGAAAGCGGCCGCCTGCCGGCCCGTGGCGAGAGCGTGGTGCTCGGCCTGCACCTGCAAGACACCCTGGTGGTGGGAGACGAGCAATGAGCGGCGGCGGATCGGTTGCGCGCAATGCGCGCGAGCTGCGCAGCGCGGAACGGCGGCAACGCTGGTTCCTGTTCGGCTCCGGGCTGCCGGCGCTGCTGCTGGTACTGCTGACCTTCGTGCTGCCGATCGGCTGGCTGTTCTGGCTGTCGCTGTTCGATGCCAATGGCCAGTTGACGGTGGAGAACTACACCCGGCTGCTGGAGCCGATCTATGTGCTGACCTTCGTCCAGACCTTCAAGATCAGCATCATCGTCACCGTCGCCTGTGTGCTGATCGGCTACCCCTACGCCTATTTCATGATCAAGGGCCCGCGCTGGCTGGCCAACCTGGCGATGGGCCTGTTGCTGGTGTCGCTGTGGACCTCGCTGCTGGTGCGCACCTATGCCTGGCTGATCATCCTGCAGCGTCGCGGCATGGCCAATGACCTGCTGATGAGCCTGGGCCTGACCGACGCGCCGCTGCCGCTGGTGCACAACCTGACCGGCACGGTGATCGGCATGGTGCACATCATGCTGCCGTTCATGATCCTGCCGCTGTTCGCCGCGATGAAGAGCATCGACCCGATCTACAACCAGGCGGCCGCAGCCTTCGGCGCGTCGCCGTCCCGGGCCTTCCGCGATGTGTTCCTGCCGCTGTCGCTGCCGGGCCTCGCCGCGGGCGCGACCCTGGTGTTCGTCATCACCCTCGGTTTCTACGTCACCCCGGCATTGCTGGGCGGCGGCAAGGTGCAGATGATCTCGATGCGGATCGAGAGCGATGTGTCGATGTACGCCAACTGGGGCGCGGCCTCGTCGCTGGGTGTGGTGCTGCTGGTGGCCACCCTGCTCATGCTGTTTATCGTCAAGAGGAGCGCGGGCCTTGGCCGGCGCAGCGAGTGAGATCATGGCCCGACTGAAACAAACCCTGACGGATGCGCTGCGCGCCTCCTGGCTGTACCTGCTGGTGCTGGTGACGATGCTGTTCCTGGTGCTGCCGACGCTGATCGTGATCCCGATGTCGTTGTCCGATGCGCGCTACCTGAACTTCCCGCCGAAGTCCTTCAGCATCGAGCCGTTCTTCAGCTATTTCGCCTCGCTGGAATGGCGCGCGGCAACCACGGTCTCGCTCATTACCGCGACCCTGACCATGCTGCTGGCGACAACCCTGGGCACCGCCGCGGCGTATTCGCTGCACGTCACCCAGTCGCGGCTTTCGGGGGTGCTGCGCGGCCTGTTGATGGCGCCGATGATCGTCCCGACCATCTTCATCGCCATTGGCCTGTTCTTCGTCTATGCGCGGCTCGACCTGAACAACACCATCCCCGGCCTGGTGCTGGCGCATACGCTGCTGGCCTTGCCGTACGTGGTGATCAACGTCAGTGCCGGGCTGCGCAGCTACGACATGACCCAGGAACAGGCGGCCTGCATCCTCGGCGCCACCCGGTTGCGGGCGTTTTTCGACGTGACCTTGCCGCAGATCCGCTTTTCGGTGATCGCCGCGGCGATGTTCGCCTTCGCCATTTCCCTCGATGAAGCGGTGATCTCGCTGTTCATCAGTGGCGGCGACAGTTCCACCCTGACCAAGCGCATGTTCAGCTCGCTGCGCTCGGAGATCGACCCGCTGATCGCTGTGGTCGCGACGCTGATGACCCTGCTGTCGATCATCATGCTGTGCATCAGCATCATGGCGCAGCGCGAGGCCCGGAGGAACGCCGCATGAGCCGCCGCGTCAACCTGCGCCTCGGGCACGCCGCAACCGCCAGCGTCGAGTTCTACTGGAACGGCCGTGCGCTGCAGGGCCGTCAGGGCGAGAGCGTCGCGGTGGCGTTGCTGGCCAACGGTATTCGCACCCTCGCCTGGAGCCGCAAGTCGCACCGTCCGCTGGGGTATTCCGGCAACTACGTCGCCGGCGTGCTGGCGCGGGTCAACGGTGTGCCGAACATGCGCCTGGACCTGCTGCCGGTGACGGCCGGCGCACGGGTGGAAATGCAGAACTGCTGGCCGACCCCGACGTTCGACCTGTTGCGGCTGTCGCGGCTGATCCCGGCGGGCTGGATTCAGGGCGGTTTCGAACACACCAACCTGGTGCCCAGCGGCACGGCGCTGTTCCAGCGCTGGGAGGCGCTGCTGGCGTTTCTCGCGGGCTCAGCCAAACCGGCTGAGCGCACCGGCGAGGTGGCCGTGCCTGCGGCGCAGCACCTGAGTGCCGACGTGCTGGTAATCGGTGGCGGGCCGGCGGGTTGTGCTGCGGCCAATCAGGCGGCGGCCGGCGGACGTGATGTATTGCTGGTGACCCGCGGCCAGTCGCTGGCCCGTTTTGCCTGCGCCGCAGGCGTGGCCCGGCCGGTGCTGGACCCACGGGTGCGCCTGGTGACGGGCGTCGAAGTGTTCGGTGCCTATCGTGAAGGCGAGCTGCTGCTTGCCGCGCCTGAAGACCCGGCGCAAGGCGCGCTGGCCCTTGAGGCGGATGAAGTGATTCTGGCCAGCGGCCGCCGCGCTTGCCCGCCCGTGGTTCCGGGCATGTGGCTGCCCGGAGTGATGGAGGTACGCACGGCGCTGATCATGGCCCATCAACAGGCAGTCGCGCCGGGCGCACGGGTGGTGGTGGTCGGCAATGGCGACCAGCAGGCGGTGGCCAGCCGTTTGGGCGAACTGGGCGTGAACGTGGTGGCCGCGCTGCCGGTGGCTGGGCTGCGCCAGGTAGTGGGGCACCACCAGGTCACGGCGGCGCTGTTCGACGAAGCGATTCCGTGCGATGCGCTGGTTCATGCCGGTCCGTGGTTGACCGAAGCCAGCCTGACCTTCCAGAGTCGCGCCGAAGGTTTGCTGCAATTGCGCGAGCAACGCCAGAGCCGTCTGCGTACGGTGGGTTCAGCGAGCGAAACCGATCAGCCGTTGCCGGTGGCCGCGCGATCGCGGCACGCGGCGTTGTTGTGCCCGTGCTTCGACGTGTCCTGTCATGAAGTCGAGGCCCTGATCGCCCAGGGCATTACCGACCTGGAAGTGATCAAGCGCCTGACGTCCTGCGGCATGGGCCCTTGTCAGGGGCAACCTTGTTGGGATTTGTTGCGGGCGCTGGTCAGTGCCCGTAGCGGTATCGCCCTGACGGCATTGGCCCGTCCGACGCTGCGCCCGCCACGCCGTGCCTTGACCGTTGCCCAGGCCGCCGGCCTGGCTGCGGTTGTCGAGCCACTGCAATGAATGCCGTCAAGCCATTGCCTGGCAAGGCATCGATCATCATCGTCGGCGCGGGGATCCAGGGCCTGTCGCTGGCGTTCAACCTGACGGAACTGGGCGTGCGCGACATCCTCGTGCTCGATGCCGGTTACTGGCAGGGCGGCGCTTCGGGCCGCAACGGCACGCTGATTCGCGGCGCGTTCAGTTCGCCGGAGTGGACGCGCTTCTTCGCCCATTCCTGCCACCTGTGGCAGGGGCTGTCGAAACGCCTGGGCGAGAACGTCATGTATTCGCGCCGTGGCTACACCATGGTCGGCGAGCGGGACACCACGGCGGCGCTGCTGGAACGCACGCGGCAAGTGCACAAGGATTGCGGCATCACCTCCGGCCTGCTGAGCCCGGCGCAACTGCGCGAAGTGCTGCCGGCCCTGGCCCACGAACGGGTGAGCGCGGCCTTGCACCTGCCCGACAGTGGCGTGGCGCCGCACCATGCCGCCATGCATGCCTATCGGCAGGCGTGCGAGGCACGCGGAGTGACCATCCACTACCGCACCGAGGTCACCGCCATCGACCAGAGCGCCGGGCGGATTTCCGGGGTGAGGGTAGGGCAGCAGTGGATTGCCAGCGACACCGTGGTCCTCGCCGGCGGCGCCGAAAGCAATCGCCTGGCGCAACTGGCGGGGGTGGCGCTGGACGGTTACCCGATGCGCCTGGAAGCCATGGCGCTGGAACCGACCCGGCCCCTGATCGGTCCCGCCGTCGCGCTGCTGGATCGGCTCTGCTACATGCACCAGACTGCGCGCGGCGAAGTGGTGGGCGGCGCCGAAGTCGCCGAACGACCACAGCACACCTTGAATGCCGATGTGCCAGTAATGGCGGCGACGGCACGGGCGTATCTGGAGATGTTTCCGCAGTTGGGCCATGCGCGGATCTTGCGTCAATGGGCCGGCCTGGTGCATATCTCCAAGGATTTCGGGCCGCTGTTGGGGGCCCATCAGCAACTGCCGGGGCTGTTTGTCAGCGCGGGCTGGTGTTACGGCCATGCCGGTGCACCGGCCGCCGGGGAATTACTGGCCAAGGCCATCGTCAGCGGCGAGGTGGATGAGCGCATGCGCCCCTTCGCGGTGGACAGGTTTGAACGCAACGCGCCGGTCGTGGAACCTGGCATTGTCTTGAGTCATTTCGAATGAAACACAGCGTTGAAAGCACCGTGATAACCGCGTTTTTCGCGGCAAAAACAAGGAAAACCCCATGAGTACTGCAGAAGACTCGCCACTGTTCATTACTGCTTTGTCCAAGGGGCTGGCGATCCTGACGGCGTTCCGTGCCGGACGCCCGAGCATGAGTCTGATCGAATTGGCCGAGGCGACGGGGCTGAACAAAAGCACCGTGCAACGTTCGGCCTTCACCCTCGAAGCGCTGGGTTACCTGTACAAGGAGCCCGTGACCAAGCGCTTGCGCCTGGCGCCCAAGTCACTCGACCTGGGCACCGGCTACCTGCAGACCAGCGAGTTGATCGAGCGTGCCAACCCGTACCTGCACGAACTCAACCGCAACGTCGAGGAAAGCTGCAACCTGCTTGAACCGTGCGGGCTGGACATGCTCTACGTCGCCCGTTTCCCGAGCCACAAGCAGATCGCCATTCATATGCCGCTGGGCCGCCACCTGCCGATGTACTGCACCTCGGCGGGGCGCGCCTACCTCGCGGCACTGCCGGAGGCGGAAGCGGACGCGATCCTGATCGCCTCCGAGCGTCAGGGCTACACCGCGAGCACGGTCACCGACCTGGACGCCTTGCGCACGATGGTCGCCGAGGCCCGCCGCGAAGGCTATGCCTACGCCCAGGAAGAGTATTTCGCCGGGGATATCAGCGTCGCCGCCGCAGTGGTCAACGCCGATGGCTACCCGCTGGGGGCGGTCAACATCTCCGTGCCCTTCAGCCGCTGGAACCTGGAAGACGCGCGCAAGCAACTGGCACCTAAAGTGATCAATACCGCGCGCACCATCGCCAGCGCGACACGCAGTTTACGTCCCGTGGGCTAGCGCCCCCGGGCAACATCTTTCGACCCGCACACACCGTCGCCAGCCCAGGCTGGCGGTATAGGTGCCCAATTGCCCGAAAACCGGGTGGATGTATCAGGAGAGAGCGATGAGTCAAACCATGAAGGCTGCCGTTCTGCACGGCGTCGGCGAACCCCTGCGTATCGAACAGGTCCCGATTCCGCAACCCGGTCCCGGCGAACTGTTGATCCAGATCGTCGCCTGTGGCGTCTGCCACAGCGACCTGCATGCCATGGACGGTGACTGGTCGGACCTGCCGACCTTGCCGTTGATTCCCGGCCATGAAATCACCGGCCATGTCGTTGCCCACGGCGAAGGCGTCAGCGAGCCGGCGATCGGCACCGCGGTCGGCATGCCGTGGATGTACAGCGCCTGTGGCACCTGCGAATTCTGCCTCGGCGGCATGGAAACCATCTGCGAGCGCCGCGAATCCACCGGCTACAGCAAGCAGGGCGGGTATGCCGAATACATGGTTGCCCCGGCCGCGTTCGTCGCCAGCATTCCGCCCAATGTCGATCTCTATGCCTTGGCGCCGATCCTCTGCGCGGGCGTCACCACCTACCGTGGCCTGATGCGCTCGCGTGCCCGGCCGGGACAGTGGGTCGCGGTCATGGGGATCGGCGGCCTCGGTCATGTCGCGGTGCAGTACGCCATTGCCATGGGCCTGCGTGTAGCGGCCATCGATGTGTCCGCGGACAAGCTCGAACTGGCCCGCAGCTATGGCGCCGAATGCCTGATCGATGCCCTCGACAACCCGGTCGAAACCCTCAAGCAACAGATCCCTGGCGGCGTCCACGCCGTGCTGGTGACCGCCACCGCGAATGCCGCGTTCGAGCAGTCGGTGAAGATGCTGCGCCCCGGCGGCACGGCGGTGTTCATCGGCCTGCCAGGCGGCGACGCCGACAGCGTGCGCGCGTCTATCTCGGCCATCAGCGGCTGGGAGCTGTCGATCACCGGTTCCAATATCGGCACCCGCCAGGACCTCAACGAAGCGGTGGCATTCGCCGCCCGCGGCCAGGTGAAAGCGCAGATCAGCCTCGAGCGCCTGGACGATATCAACGACATCTTCGCCCGCATGCGCAAAGGCCAACTGGTCGGCCGCACCGTGCTGAAAATCGCCTGATCCAACCCCTTTATCCGCAACAGGAGTCACCTTCATGACCATCACCCGCCTGCAACCCAACCCCGGTCTGCTCAGTCACGCGCTGGTGCATAACGGCATCGTCTACATCACCGGCCAGGTGCCGGCCGACCGCACCCAGGACGTTTCCGGCCAGACCGCCCAGGTGCTGGCGCGCATCGACGCGCTGCTGGCCGAGGCCGGTTCTGACAAGTCGCACATTCTGTTCGCGCAGATCTGGCTCAAACATGCCGTGCAGGACTTCGCCGCGATGAACGCGGTCTGGCGCGAGTGGGTGCCGCAGGACGCGCTGCCGGCGCGGGCGACCGTCGAGGCCAATATGGCGGCGGACAACATCCTGGTGGAAATCGCCCTGCAGGCGGCGGTCAAGGCCTGAGTCAGCCATTCACTACCTGCCGGCGAGAGGTCTCGTCCGGCACTGGAGAGTTTTCAATGAGCAGTATCGTTCCCCATCTGATCAACGGCGCACGCGTGCAGGGCACGGGTCGCACCGCGGATGTCTACAACCCGTCCACCGGCGCCGTGGTCCGGCAAGTGGCGCTGGCCGACAGCGCCACCCTGCAGCAGGCGATCGACGTCGCCCGTGCCGCGTTCCCGGCCTGGCGCAATACGCCACCGGCCAAGCGCGCGCAGGTGATGTTCCGCTTCAAGCAACTGCTGGAGCAGAACGAAGCGAAGATCTCGCAACTGATCAGCGAGGAACACGGCAAGACCCTCGAAGACGCCGCCGGCGAACTCAAGCGCGGTATCGAAAACGTCGAGTTCGCCTGTGGCGCGCCGGAACTGCTCAAAGGCGACTACAGCCGCAACGTCGGGCCGCATATCGATGCCTGGACCGACCTGCAGCCGGTGGGCGTGGTGGCGGGCATCACGCCGTTCAACTTCCCGGCCATGGTGCCGCTGTGGATGTACCCGCTGGCGATCGTCTGCGGTAACTGCTTCATCCTCAAACCGTCCGAGCGTGACCCGAGTTCCACCCTGTACATCGCCGAACTGCTGATCGAGGCCGGCCTGCCCAAGGGCGTGATGAGCGTGGTGCATGGCGACAAGGAAGCGGTGGACGGCCTGATCCAGTCGCCGCACGTCAAAGCCCTGAGTTTTGTCGGCTCCACGCCGATTGCCGAGTACATCTACAGCGAAGGCACAAAGCGCGGCAAACGCGTGCAGGCGCTGGGCGGGGCGAAGAACCACGCGGTGCTGATGCCCGATGCCGACCTGGACAATGCCGTTGGTGCTTTGATGGGCGCGGCCTATGGCTCGTGCGGCGAACGCTGCATGGCGCTGTCGGTGGCGGTGTGTGTCGGCGACGCCATCGCCGACGCGCTGGTGACCCGCCTGGTGCCCGAAGTGCGCGCCCTGAAAATCGGCGCCGGCACCTCCACGGGCCTGGACATGGGCCCGCTGGTGACCGGCGCGGCGCGGGACAAGGTCAAGGGCTACATCGACGCCGGCGTCGCCCAGGGTGCGAGCCTGCTGGTGGACGGTCGCGACCTGGTGGTGCAAGGCAATGAAAACGGCTTCTTCGTCGGCGGCACGCTGTTTGACCGGGTCAGTGCGGACATGAGCATCTACACCGACGAAATCTTCGGCCCGGTGCTGTGCGTCGTCCGTGTCGGCAGCCTGGAAGAGGCCATGCAACTGATCAACGATCACGAGTACGGCAACGGCACCTGCATCTTCACCCGCGACGGTGAAGCGGCGCGGCTGTTCTGCGATGAAATCGAAGTCGGCATGGTCGGTGTCAACGTGCCGTTGCCGGTGCCGGTGAGCTACCACAGCTTCGGCGGCTGGAAGCGTTCGCTGTTCGGCGACCTGCACGCCTACGGCCCGGACGGCGTGCGTTTCTACACCCGCAAGAAGGCCATCACCCAGCGCTGGCCACGCCGCGCCAGCCATGAGGCGGCGCAGTTCGCGTTCCCCAGCAACGGTTGAGTTAGCACCCATTCACCCGGGTGAGGGCGCTGTCCTCACCCGGCGTCCCAGCCAAACGAGAAAAACCATGAACAATGCGCTCAAGTTCTACATCGACGGCCAATGGACCGATGCCCGCTCCGGCAACACCCTGGAGGTCATCGACCCGTCCACCGAACAGGCCTTCACCACCATTGCCGTGGGCAATGCGGCGGACGTCGACGACGCGGTCAGCGCCGCGGCCAAGGCCTTTCCGGCGTTTTCGGTGACCAGCGTCGGCGAACGTCTGGCACTGCTCAAGGAGATCCTGCGGGTTTACAACCTGCGCTACGAAGACCTGGTCAAGGCCGTGAGCCAGGAGATGGGCGCGCCGCTGCATTTCGCCCGTGACGCGCAGATCTGGAGCGGCCGCGCGCACCTGGAATCGACCATCAGCGCCCTGGAAAACTTCACGTTCAGCGAGTCCCATGGCAGCACCCGCGTGGTCCGCGAAGCGATTGGCGTGTGCGCCCTGATCACCCCCTGGAACTGGCCGCTGAACCAGATCGTCTGCAAGGTCGCGCCGGCCATCGCCGCCGGTTGCACCGTGGTGCTCAAGCCCAGCGAAATCGCGCCGCTGACCGGGATCATCTTCGCCGAGATCCTGCATGAGGCGGGCGTTCCGGCCGGGGTGTTCAACCTGCTCAACGGCACCGGGCCTGACGTCGGCCAGCACCTGGCGAGCCACCCGAAGGTCGACATGGTGTCGTTCACCGGCTCGACCCGCGCCGGCATCAGCGTCGCCAAGGCGGCGGCCGACACGGTCAAGCGCGTGGCCCAGGAACTGGGCGGCAAGTCGGCGAACATCCTGCTTGAAGATGCCGATTTCGACGTGGCGGTGGCCAAGGGCGTTCAGGGCTGCTTCTCCAACTCCGGGCAATCGTGCGATGCGCCGACCCGCATGCTGGTGCCGGCCTCGCAACATGCCCGCGCCCTGGAAATTGCCCGGCAGACCGCTGAGCAACTGGTGACCGGCAGCCCGCTGGAGGCCAGTACCAACCTCGGCCCGGTCATCAGTGAGGCGCAGTTCGCGAAGATTCAGGGCCTGATCGCCACCGGCATCGACGAAGGCGCAACCCTGGTGGCGGGTGGCATTGGTCGTCCCGAGGGCCTGGAAAAGGGTTACTACGTGCGGCCCACCGTGTTCGGCAACGTAACGCCGCAGATGACCATTGCTCGCGAAGAAATCTTCGGCCCCGTGCTGTCGATCATTCCCTACGAAAACGAAGAGCAGGCCATCGAAATCGCCAACGACACCGTCTACGGCCTGGCGGCCTACGTGCAGTCGACCGATAGCGAACATGCTCGCCGCGTGGCGGGGCGCATGCGCGCCGGGTCGGTGTACCTGAATTACCCGAACTGGGACACTTTTGCCCCGTTCGGTGGTTACAAGCAGTCGGGCAACGGCCGTGAGTACGCGGGCTGGGGCATCCACGACTTCCTTGAAATCAAGGGCGTGGTTGGCTGGGGCAACTGATCGTTGGCAAGCCAACTCCCACAGGCGCGCTGCAACCCTTGTGGGAGCCGGCTTGCCGGCGATGCGCCGCGCAAGCGGCGCTCGATCTCAAAGCACCTGGTGACCATTGGCGAAATAGGCCCATTAACTGAATTTGAATATTTGCAAGTTGCGCCAAAGTTTGTAGCGAACAAGGCAATCTAGTTACCTTTGAATTAGTTATTTTGAACCGCCAAGTGCCGCCTCTATAGTGTGTTGCCATTAAATTTCAATAAGGAAGTTTCATGTTTCAACGCATTGTGCTGGCCTCGGTTTTAATTGCATTGACGGGTTGTGCCAGCGCGCCACTCCCTTCCGTCCATACCAAGGATCCCGCCAGTTCCACCCTGCAAGGTGACCCGACCCGGCCGGCAGAGGCGAAGTGGTTGCGCACGGAGTTGTATTTCTCGCTGGGGCGAGTCGGGGGCGGAGCCCAGGAGGTCATCAGTCCCGCGCAGTGGCAGGCCTTTCTCGATACTGAAGTGACGCCGCGCTTTCCTGCGGGTTTCAGTGTTCTGGATGCCTATGGGCAATGGCGTGACCAAGGCGCGAAGGAACCTGAGCGGCTGTTGACCAAGGTGATTGTGAAGTTGCATGAAGACAATGCGCAGAATGCCGAACGCATCGAGGCTATTCGCCTTGCGTGGAAGCGCGTTACTGGCGATCTTTCTGTGCTGAAGGTGTCGCAGCCTGCGCAGATTTCATTTTGATTGAAGTTGCCGGATATTAGTCGATAGTTTTTCTGGGTTCTCAAGAGCGAGCGCCGCTTATGCGGCGCTTCGCGAGCAAGCTCGCTCCTACAAGGGGGTGTAATGCACCGTGGCAAAAATGTAGGGGCGAGCGGCGCGGATACCCATTCTAGAAACCGTATGTCACCTTCGCGTAGTAATACGCGCCGTTGCTACCCAGCGGCGACAGTACGTCATGGGGCAAGTTTCCGCCGTAGTTGATGTCGTTGTTGGAGCGCTCCGGGTATTGGTCGGTGAGGTTGTTGGCGCCCACGGTGACATCGAAGGTCGGGGTGAACTTGTATTGCACTTCCGCATCCAGTTGCCAGTCGGTGCCGTAGGTCTGCTGGGGCTGCGAGTCGCCGAAGTCGAACACTCGGGTGGTCTTGCCATGGCGGGTCAGGCGGCCGAGCAGTCCCCAGTGCTGGCTGGCCCAGTTGGCCGAGAGGATGAAGCGGTCCTTGGGCGCGGCGTCGGTCAGGGTGTTGCGCTCCTCGACACCCACCAGCGCATCGTTGCCAATGCCCAGGGCGGTGAGTTGCGACGGGGTGCCCTTGGTTTTGACGACCTTGGTGTCGTTGTAGGTGTAGGCACTGGTGATGCCCAGTTCCCCCTCGAACAGCGGCTGGTGATAGTTGAGCACCAGTTCCGCGCCGTTGGTGCGGGTGTCGGCGGCGTTGGTGAAGAAGTTGACGTCGTGCACGCCCGCCACGCCAAACTGGTTGTTGATGAACTGTTCGAGGGCGTCGCTGCCGATGCGCTGGGACAAGGTGATGCGGTCTTTCACGGCGATATGGAAGATGTCCAGCGACGCATCGAAACGCTCGCTCAACTGCGCGGTCAGGCCCAGGCTGAAGTTCTTCGAGGTTTCCGGGACCAGCGCTTGAGCGCCCAATGCCTGGGCGATCGGATCATTGACCGAGAGCACCTGCACATCGGTGAGCGTGCCACCTTCGCCGAAGTTGCTGGTGGTGTGCTGGAAACCGACCTGCGCCAGCGACGGCGCGCGGAAGTTGTTCGACACCGCGCCGCGCAATGCCCAGTTTTCAGTGAGGCGATAACGCCCGCTGAGCTTGCCGGTCAGTTTGCTGCCGGCATCGTCGTAGCGTTCCCAGCGCGTGGCGGCATCGACGAACAGGCGGTCGGTCAGGTCGGCGGAAAGCTCGGCATAGGTGCCGAACACATTGCGGTCCAGATCGGCCTCTTCATCAGGACGCAGGCCGTTGGCGCCGTCCGCGCCGCTGCCGGTGTAGGACGCCGCGTCGCCCGCGGTGGTCAGGTAGTTCTCGTAGCGGTATTCGGCGCCCGCGGCGAAAACGAAGGGGCGGTTGGCGATACGCAGTTCACGGCTGAAGTCGAAGTTGGCCGTGGTCTGGCGCAGCTCGTATTGGCCGGTGTCGAAGCGGGTGGGCGAGTCCGCGCCGAGACTGACGTTGAGGGTGCGCCGCGCGGCTGAATCAAAGTGGTTGCGGCCGTGGGTGATGCTGCTGTCGAAGTCCCAGTCTTCACCGATCAGGCCTTTGATCCCTGCGGTGGCGGAGAGGTCCTTGTTGGTGCCGAGGGACTGGGGAAGGTAGCCATTGGGATAGAACTGCGGTTGCTCATAGGGGTAGCGGTAGAACTGCGCGCCGGTGGTGTGGCGTTCGTTGAACGTACCGAAGGAATACGCCTTGGCCTCGCCGATCGGCAGCGCGCCGTTGAACCACAGGTTGACGTCCCGCGCCGACCCGTCGCCCTTGGCGTAGTTGATCTGGCCCGGCGTGTCGGCGAAGCCGTCGAAGCCGGCGCGCTCGGTCGGGTTGCGGTCTTTGTATTCGGCGCCGCCGCGAATGAAGCCGCCATCCTCGCCCAGGCGGGTGCCGATCTTCGCCGTGGTGATGGTGTTCTGGCCATCGGTGGTGGTTTTGTCGATGGCGTCCTGGTGGGTGTGGTAGGCGCCATAGGTGCTGGAGATTTCGCCGCCTTCCGGTGCGTCATCGAGAATGATGTTGATCACCCCGGCGATGGCGTCGGAGCCATATTGCGCGCCGGCGCCGTCGCGCAGCACTTCGATGCGCTTGATCGCGCTGATGGGAATGGAGTTGAAGTCGACCGGCGCGGTGCCGCGACCGGTTTTCGATGAATCGCTGACCAGCGCCGAGGTGTGACGGCGCTTGCCGTTGACCAGCACCAGCACCTGGTCGGGGCTCATGCCACGCAGTTGCGCGGCCCGTATGTGGTCGGCGCCGCCGGAGTTCGACTGGCGCGGCATGCTGAACGACGGCAGCAAGGTCTGCAGGGCCTGGCCCAGCTCGCCGTTGCTGGCACCGGTGGCCTTGAGGTCTTGTGCGGTCAGCACATCCACCGGCACGGGGGAATCGAGCACGGTACGCGCAGTGCCACGCGTACCGGTCACCAGCACGGTATCCAGCCGTTTCGTATCATCCACGGCCCCCGTGGATTCATCGGCCTGAACGTTCATTTGAGTCAATGCCGACACGACAGCGACAGCGAGCATTGAAAGGCGGTGATGCATGAAACAGCTCCTTGTATTAGTGCGAGGGCCGTCATGGCGCGCAACGTTAACGCTGTCGATAGCCGGACACGGTGTTGCACTTTGTATTATTGATTTGAACTTATGATTCGGCGGGGCTTTACAACAGTTACGCAACACCTGCGCAGGCACACGCAAAGGCAATCAGGTGCCGCGTAAGGTTGAGGATTAAAACGTTACCTAAATACGGGGTATATGCCAAAGAACGTTTTCCGCACTAATTAGAACCCGCAACTAATAATGACCGGCCTTCAACACATACTGTCGCGCAGGCAACAGTAGTGTCGGTAGTGCAACAGGACTTTCAAGTTGAACGTTGCAAGTTTGCGGGGTTTGGTTTGCTCGATAACGCGTTTATTAGTTGTCCTTGGGTATCCACGAGGGATGGGCAATGCCCCCGACGTCGCCAAACGCCGGCAGTTTCTTTGCCAGGTCACGAACGTTCTTTACATCCAGGTCCAATAACTGCTGACGGGTAATCAATGTTGGCGGCACCAGCAGGCGTGGCCCGGGATTTTCACCGGCAATCAGCATGGCCAGGCTGCGCACGCTGACCGCGCCGGCCACCTGCGGATTGACGGCGGCGGTAGCGACCCAGGCACTGCCGGGCTCTTTCATGATCTGGATGTCGGCCGTGGAAATATCGGCGCTGTAGATTTTCACCTGCGACCCCAATCCCGCTTCGTCCACGGCGATCTTCGCGCCTTTGGCGAACTCGTCGAAGGGCGCGAAGATCACGCTGATGTCCGGGTTGGCCCGCAGCACGGCGCTGGCCTGGTCGGCCACCGAGTTGGCAATCGGTGGGTTGAGCGTGCCGAAGCGGGCTTTTTCCACCACGCCGGGATTGTCCTGTTTGACCTGGCGCCAGACCTCGTCGCGACGCTCCATCGGGGTGAAACCGCTGATGTAGACGTAGCCGGCATTGAAGGTCGAGCCGTTGTCCGCGATGGCTTTGTCCAGCGCCAGGCGGGCCAGCGCATGGTGGTCCTGCTCGATCTGGGTGACCTTGGGATTGTTCAGGTCAACGTCGAACGCCACGACCTTGATGCCCTTGGCGATGGCCTTGTCGACCGCGTCGCCGAGGGTTTCGGGCAGCCCCAGTTGCACGATGATCCCATCGACCCCGAGATCGATCGCCTGCTCGATCAATTCCCGTTGGCGCGAGGCTTGTTGCCGGGCATCGAAGACCCTCAGGTTCACGCCCAGCGACGCCGCCTGTTTCTCGACCCCTTGCAGGTAGGCTTCGGGAAAATCCCCGGAAAACAGGTAGCCGACCAGCGCGATCTGCACCTTGCCCTGGTCGAACGGCGCGGGCGCGCCCGGCAGCGCCGCCGCCTGCCAGGCGAGGCCGGCGAGCAATGCCCCGGACAGGTAACGGGCAACGTCTTTGAACAATGGGCGCATACAGGGTCCTTGCGAGTAGATGAAGTGCGGTTTCAGCGCGCCCGATGGGCCAGGCCGAAGGTGAAGATCAGGGCCAGTACCAGGACCAGGCCCTTGACGAAATCCTGAGCGTAATAAGGCGCGTTGAGCATGCTCAGGCCATTGAGCAACGTGGCCACCAGCAAGGCGCCGGCGAGGGTGCCGAAGGCGTTGGGCTTCTTCGCGCCGAGTACGGCAAAACCGATCAGCGCGGCCCCCAGGGCGTCGAGCACCAGGCCGTTGCCGGAACTGACATCACCGCGTCCGAGGCGGGCGGCCAGCAACAGTCCGCCTGCGGACGCCAGCAGGGCCGACAGCACGTAGGCCAGCAATTTGTAGCGCTGCACCGGCGCGCCGGCCAGGCGCGCGGCCTGTTCGTTGCCGCCGATGGCGTAGAACAACCGCCCGATCCGCGTGCGCTCCAGAAACAGCCAGACGGCAAGCGCCACCAGCGCGGTGATCAGTACCGGAATCGGCACGGTATCCCACAGCCGGCCACGCCCGATGGCGAGAAACAGCGCGCTGAATTCACCCTCGGTTTCGCGGCCATTGGGCAGGGTCATGCCCACGGCGATCGAGCGTCCGCCGGTGGGGATCAGTTGCACGCCGATAATCAGAAACATGCTGCCCAAGGTCGCCAGGATGTCGGGGATGCGCAGTTTGACGATCAACCAGCCGTTCAGCAGACCGACCAAGGCGCCGCCCGCGAGGCTGATGACGATGGCAGACAGCGCGTCCCACTCCAGCACCACCATCACATAGCTGGCGATCATCAGGCTCATGGCGGCAACGGCTCCGATGGACAAGTCCAGGCCGCCGACGGCCATGGTCAAGGTCACGCCGAGGGCCAGCAAGGCGACGATCGACACCGACTGCAGGATCAGGAACAGGTTGTTCACCCGCATGAACGCGGGCTCGGCGACGCTGAACACAATGACGATCACCGCCAGCACCAGCAGCAGGCCGTAGCGGATCAGTATGTCCAGCCCACGCTGGCACGGGGCCGGCGCGCTGGGCGACGGGGAAAGCGAATCAGACACTCGCGGTACTCCTTGGCGATGTAGGGGATGCAACAACCGGCGGTGCTTCAACTTCGCTGCGGGCCAACTGCGCCACCAGCGCCGCGCGCGACAGCTCGGCGCGGGGGTACTGCGCGACCACCGCAAAGTTGCGCACCACCAGAATGTGGTCGGCGATGTCCAGGGCTTCGTCGATATCGGCGCAGATCACCAGCGTCGCGCGGCCTTCGGCGCTTTCACGCAACAGTTGGCCGATATCGCGGCGGGCGCGGACATCGACGCCCTGGAAGGGCTCGTCGAGGATCAGCACGCGGGCGCCGCCCAGCAGCCAGCGACCGAGGATGACCTTCTGCTGGTTGCCGCCGGACAGCGCCTCCATCGGCAGGTCGATGCCAGCGGTCTTGATTCCCAGCGCCGTCACGTGCTCCTCGACCGATGCGGCTTCGGCGCGGGCGTTGATAAATCCGGCGCGGGTGAAGCGCTCCAGGAAAGGCAGGGTCAGGGTCTTGCGCACTGAAAAGCCGGGGACCAGCGAGCCGTTCGCCCGGTCTTCTGCGGCGTAGAACACCCCGCAACGAACCGCTTGGCGTGGCGACTCCGGGTTCCAGGCGACACCGTCCAGATGCAGCGTGCCGCTCGCCGGGCGGCGCAGGCCGAACAGCAGCTCGGCGATTTCGCTTTTGCCCGCGCCGAGCAGCCCGGTGATGGCAACCACCTGATGTTCATGCAGGGTCAGATCAAAGGGCGCGGTGTGCGCCGCAACGCGAGCGCCGCGCAGGCTCAGCACCTCGCGACCCGGCGCCCTTGGAACGAAAGGCCGGGTGTCGATCGCTTCGCCGAGCATGGCCTGAATCGCGTCAGGTAGTTGCGCCGCGGCGAACTCGCCGGCCAGCCGGCCGTCGCGCAGGACCACCAGGCGTTGGGCAACACGCTGCAAGTCGGACAGCCGATGGGAGATGTACAGAATCGCCACGCCGCGTTCGCGCAGCCGGTCGATCAGGGCAAACAGGCGCTGCGCTTCGGTGTCCGAGAGCGCCGCGGTGGGTTCGTCGAGAATCAATAATCGTGGCTGCAAGGCGAGGGCCCTGGCCAGGATCACAAGCTGGCGTTCGGCCTGGCCGAGACGCTCGATGGGCGCGTGCAACGGCAGGTCCAGCTCCAGTCCGGCGGCGATGACAGCGGCCCGCGCGGCCAGGCGCTTGCGGCTGACCCACCAGCGCGCCTGCGGCAGGCACAGCTCGTCCAGCACCAGGTTTTCCGCGACGCTCAAGCCCGGGGCAATACCGTCATTGACGTGCTGGTGCACCGCAACGATCCCCACCCTGCGGGCAGCGAGCGGCGAGGCAAAGCGCTGCAAGCGGCCCTGCACCCAGAGTTCGCCGGCGTCATGGGGCTGGCTGCCGGCGAGAATCTTGACCAGGGTGGATTTGCCGGCGCCATTGGCGCCCAGTAACGCGACAACTTCGCCAGGAAGAATCTGTAGATCAACCTGATCGAGCGCGTGGTTTGCCGCAAAGGTTTTACTCAGGCCACGTACCCGGACAAGCGGTTCGGGTAGCGCGGCCATTGGAAGTGTCATGCTGGAATTCCGGGGTAACGGGTGGGTTAGTTCGCGAATACAAAAGTTGACTCCGGGATTAAATTCACTAACGCAAACAAAATCAACTAACCTGATCGCATAGAAAAAGTTTTTTAGTTATAAGCCATCCGCAACTTCAATTTCACTGTTCAGGGGCCAACACTTGAGCAACAAAGTGTTGGTGCAACGACAGGCGTGTAGGGTCGAGCAGTGCGTTAGTGCCTCAATCCGGGCGTAATGATTTATTGTCCGGGAGTGTTTTTAAAGAAATAGCTTTCCTTGTTTATAGCGTAAGCGCTGGTCTAATAGTGGGCACATGTTTTTCCGGCGTGGCATGTTGATTGCAATCTGCTTTCTGACGCGGTAACGGTGATTTCAAAATAAAGTTGATCGTGATTCCGATTTTTTCAAATACATCATCGAACTGTCCCTCTCCCAGTAGTAACCGCTGAACTTTGTGGTTGCGCAGCATCATTCGCTGTATTGCATTGAGTCGCCAGTGAGGGCGGCTTGGCACATGAACCCACCAGGAAAAAACAATGAGTTCGACACTTTCTCCCGACCCGACCTACGCAGACTTGCATCAGCGCTTTGCCGACGTGTTCGCCCGCATTGCCGACACCGCCGTTGCCCGCGAGCAGCGGCGTGAGCTCGCCTTTGAGCCGGTCAAGTGGTTGCGTGAAGCCCGTTTCGGCGCCCTGCGGGTACCGGTCGCACAAGGCGGACTGGGTGCGACCCTGCCGCAGCTTTTTCGCCTGTTGATTCAACTCGCAGAAGCGGACTCCAACCTGCCGCAGATCTTCCGGGCGCATTTCGGTTTCGTGGAGGGGCGGTTGTCCAGCCGTGACCCGGCATCGCAGGACTATTGGTTGTCCAAGGTGGCCGATGGTCAGCTCTGGGGCGCTGCCATGGCTGAGCGCAGCAGCACCACCGGCAATTCGGTTGCGCTCAGCCCTGTCAGTGCGGGATCGGCAACGGCCGGCTGGCAACTGGATGGCGAGAAGTATTACTGCACGGGAACCCTGTACGCGGACTGGATCGCCGCCGTCGCGCTGGAGGGCGAGGACTTTGTCAGCGTCGCGGTGCCGACCGATGCCCAAGGTGTATCGGTAGTGGATGACTGGGACGGTTTCGGCCAGCGCCTCACCGGCAGCGGCACCACGCGGTTTGCCGCGGTAGCGGTGCCGGAACAGCACATCATCCGCCGCTTCAAGAAAGACGAGGTTCGCGCCGAGTCGTACCTCACCGCGTTCTATCAGTTGTTCCACCTTGCAGCCCTGGCCGGGATCGCCAATGCGGTGCTGCGCGATGCCACCGAGTTCGTCAAGGGCCGCACCCGAGCGTTCGGCTTCCCGGGACATGCCAGCCCCAAGGACGATCCGCTGGTGCAGCGGGTTATCGGGCGTCTTTCAAGCCTGGCCTATTCGGCCGAAACCCAGGTGCTGGCAGTCGCCGGGATTGTCCAGGAGGTGTACGAGGCGGAGCAGGGCGGTTACGCCGAGGAACACCATTACACCGAAGCGGAAGTTCGCACCTTCCAGGTTCAGCAAATCGTCCTGGGCCAGGTGCTGGAAGCCACGACCTTGCTGTTCGAAGTCGGCGGTGCTTCCGCCACCAGTGAAACCCGGCGTTTCGACCGTCACTGGCGCAATGCCCGCACGCTGGCCTCGCATAACCCGGCGATCTACCGCGAGCGGGTGCTGGGCAACTATTACCTGAATGGCGTCACCCCGGATGCCGCCTGGCTTGCCCAGCAAGCCGCCGATACTACCGGCGCCCGCGACGAGGCGAGCGCGGTATGAGTAGCGCAAACCGGGGCAACCAACGTAGTGGCCAGATGAGCCTGGGCATGAACATGCTGGGTTTCGGCGCGCACCTGGGTGCCTGGCGTAAAGCCGAACTCGCCGCCACGGCTCACCTGGATATCGAGCATTACCAGCACATCGCGCGGCTGTCCGAGCGTGGCTGTCTCGACGCGGTGTTTCTCGCCGACTGGTCAGCCCTGGCGGGCGACGTGTCCAACCAGCCGGTCGGCCACCTGGACCCGGCCATCGTGCTGACCGCAGTCGCCGCGGCCACCCAGCGTATCGGCGTGATCGCCACGGCCTCGACCACCTACAACGAGCCGTACAACATCGCGCGACGTTTTGCGTCGCTGGATCATGTCAGTCGCGGCCGGGCGGCATGGAACGCGGTGACCAACGCCAGCGACGATGCCGCGCAAAACTTCGGCTTGGGCGGCGCGCCGCTGCACGTCAACCGTTATGCGCGGGCCGACGAGTTCATCGACGTCACCCTGAAGCTGTGGGATAGCTGGGAAGACGACGCGATCATCGGCGATGCCCGCACCGGGCAATTCGCCGACCCGCGAAAGGTCCATGCCATTGATTTCGTCGGTCAGCATTTCTCGGTCAAAGGGCCGCTGAACGTGCCGCGCTCGGCCCAGGGCCGGCCGGTGCTGGTACAGGCGGGCTCG
The DNA here is from genome assembly GCF_025466035.1 of Pseudomonas sp. 20P_3.2_Bac5. NCBI lineage: Bacteria > Pseudomonadati > Pseudomonadota > Gammaproteobacteria > Pseudomonadales > Pseudomonadaceae > Pseudomonas > Pseudomonas sp. 20P_3.2_Bac5. The sequence continues at coordinate 181,646 of NZ_JANLOA010000042.1, forward strand.
TCGGAGGGCGGCAAGGCCCTCGGTTCACGCTATGCCGATGCGATCTTCACCACCCAGACGACACTCGACGCCGGCCAGCAGTTTTACCGGGAAATGAAGGAGCGGGCGGTGCGTTGGGGACGCAACCCCGAGCACCTGAAGATCATGCCGGGGCTGTCCACCGTGATCGGCAGCACCGAAGCCGAGGCCCAGGCACGTTTCGACGACCTTAATGCCTGGCATGGCGAGCACGGCTTGCTCGATCTGGTGGCGGGTCGGTTCGGCATCCCGGCCAGCGAACTCGACCCGGATGCGCCGCTGCCGTGGGACCGCATCGGTGCGGTGGCGGACTTCGAGCGCGGCTCGCAAGGCTTCCTCGAAGCGCAACTGAACCTGGCCCGCCAGGAGAACCTCAGCGTTCGCCAGCTTTCCCGGCGCATCCTGGTGGGCCATCGCCTGGTGGTCGGCACGCCCGAGCAGGTGGCCGATACGCTCGCCGAGTGGTTCCTGACCCATGCCGCCGATGGCTTCAACATCATGCCGGACATGTTCCCGTCCGGTGTCGAGGCGTTTGTCGATGAGGTCGTGCCGCTGCTGCGCAAGCGCGGGCTGTTCCGTCATGAATACACCGGCAGCACGTTGCGCGAGCACCTTGGCCTGCCGTTCCCCGTCAACCAGTACCGCCCGCGCTCCTGAGCACCGGCGACAAGGATTCAGCATGCGTTATCGCCAATTGGGCCGCAGCGGCATCGACGTGAGTGTTCTCGGGCTGGGCACCTTGACCTGGGGGCATCAGAACAGCGAACGCGACGCGCACCAGCAAATCGAACTGGCACTCGCCGAAGGCATCAACCTGATCGACACCGCCGAGATGTACCCGACGCCGACCAGCGCCGAGACCTGGCGAACCACCGAGCGTTATATCGGCAACTGGCTGGCCGCCAGCGGACGGCGTGCCGAGGTGGTGCTGGCCAGCAAAGTCAGCGGCCCGGCCGGCGGGCTTCAGAGCCAGCAACATATCCGCGGCGGCTTGAGCCGGCATGACCGGCGCAACATCGTCGAAGCCCTGGACGGCAGCCTTGAGCGTTTGCGCACGGACTATCTGGATGTGTACCAGTTGCACTGGCCCGACCGTAAAACCACCACCTTCGGCCAGCGCGAGTACGTGTACCAGGGCGATGCCGAGAGTATTGCCATCGAAGAAACCCTCAGTGTGCTGGCAGAGCAGGTCCGCGCCGGCAAGGTCCGGCACATCGGTGTCTCCAACGAGACGCCGTGGGGCGTCGCTGAGTTCCTCAAGCAGAGCGAGCGGCTGGGGCTGCCGCGCATTGTCAGCGTGCAGAACCCCTACAGCCTGCTCAACCGACTGTTCGAGGGTGGTTTGTCCGAGTTCAGTGACCGTGAAGGCGTAAGCCTGCTGGCGTATTCGCCGCTGGCCTTCGGTGCGTTGACCGGCAAATACCTCAATGGCGCTCGCCCCGAAGGCTCGCGGCTATCGGCGGTGTACCGGTCGTTCAACCGCTATGACAGCCGCTCGGCGCAGGAGGCCATTGCCGGCTATGTGGACATCGCCCGGCAGCACGGGCTGACGCCGGCGCAACTGGCGCTGGCTTTTGTCATCGACAAGCCCTTCGTCGCCAGCGCGCTGACCGGGCAAACCAGCCTGGCCCAGCTCAGAGAAAACCTCGGTGCGCTGGAGGCCACGCTGAGTGACGAGATAAAGGTGCAGATCCAGGTGATTCACCAGCAGATTCCGAACCCTGCGCCATGAACCCGCGCACCCACTCTTTACGCGAGACCTTGAACAAGGAACTGTCATGAACAGCGTGTCCGCCGTACCTCCGACCGTCACCCTGGAGCAGCTCAACGCCCGTATCGATCAACTGCTGCCCGTGATCGGCGCCGGTGCTTCGCAGCGTGAACGCGACCGGCAACTGCCTTACGAGGCCGTGGCCCAGCTCGCCAAGGCCGGTCTGTTTACCGCACGTATTCCGGCCAGCCACGGTGGTGCCGGCGCATCGGTGAAAGACGTGATCGCCTTGCTGATCCGCATCGCCTCGGTCGACTCCAACGTGGCGCAGGCGCTGCGTCCGGGCTTCGGATTCCTCGAAGGGCTGCTGGCCTCCAACGCCGACGGCGCCGAGGCCGAGCGCGAGCGCTGGTTCGCCCGCTATCTGCAAGGCGCCGTGATCGGTAATGCTGGCTGGGAAGTGGGCGGCGCCAGCGGCACGATCAGCGCAAGGATCGTTGCCGAAGGCGACCACTACCGAGCGACCGGCAGCAAGTTCTACAGCACCGGCGCGCTGTATGCCGACTGGGTCAGTGCGATGGCACTGGATGACAATGAACAGCCGGTGACCTTCATCATTCCCAGCGACCGCCAGGGCCTGGAATTGCTCGACGACTTCGATGCGATGGGGCAGCGCCTGACGGCCAGCGGCACCACGCACCTGCGCGGGGTGGTGGTCCATCGCGATGAGATCTGCACGCGGATCGTCGAAGAAGGCAAGCGAACGATCGTCACGCCGTTCCTGCAATTGTTCCTGGCCGCGGTTCAGGCGGGTATTGCGCGCAATGCGCTGAATGACGCGGTGAACTTCACCAACCAGCACGCGCGTCCGATCAAACACAGCTCGGCCAGCCGTTCGGTGGACGATCCGTATGTGCAGTTCAGTGTGGGAGAAGTGTCGGCCCGCGCATTTACTGCCGAGGCGGTGGTCCTGCGGGCGGCTGAAACGATCGACCGGGCGTGGGCCAGCGGGCTGGATACGCGGGTGGTGGATCAGGCTGCCGTGGATGTTGCCCAGGCGCAGTACATTGCTGCCGAGTCGGCATTGAAAGCCGCGGAGTTGATCTTTGATGTGGGCGGCGCGTCCACCACAGGACGGACGCACAACCTGGACCGGCATTGGCGCAACGCCCGTACCGTCGCCAACCACAACCCGCGACAATGGAAAGCGGCCGTGGTGGGCGCCTGGCAATTGAGCGGGACGCCACCGCCGACGTCCGGGCTGTTCTGAAGGGCCATAGACCCAAGGCGCCGCCGGCAGGGAATCTTATTGCTGGCGGACCGCCCGTTTTACTGGTAGGAAGTCCCACCCTTACCAATCGTTGTTTAAAGCATGAATCGTCCGCTGTTTGTCTCTCTCGATGGCCCCAAGGGCACCGGAAAAACCACACTGCTGGAGGCCGTCACGAAAGTATTGAGGGCCGACAACAAGAAGGTGATCCGGCTGTGCGAGAAGAAAAGCGACCCCTACCGGGGCGAGACAATGGCACTGGTTAACCAGCTCGTCAGAAATCCCGGTCGCGATCTGGAGTTAAAAGTTTGCGAGCGCTTTGCCGATAGCCGGGCCTGGATTTCCCGGCACGTGCTGCCTGAGCAACCACGGGACAGCATCATCCTGATGGATCGCTGGTATCCGTCTGATGCGGCGTTTCGCCGGCTGGTCCCGTTTGCGGACATCCTCCAGTTGAACCTCGATCGAAATGTGCAGGTGCCAGACCTGCATGTCGGGGTTGTCACCGCCCCGGACGTTTCATGGGCCAGGGCCGCGGCACGCTCGCGCGGGCTGGGCAGTACGCTGATCCACAAGCTGGAAGAACATATCGCCTGTACCCAGGCCTTCGAGCGCGCAGTCGCGGATCACGGTTGGGTGCTGTGCCGTAATGAAGGCACCGTCGAAGAGGCAACGATGCAGGTGGTTGCCGAGATCCAGGGTGTACTGATCAATCAACTACGTTGACCGGCGTTGGAAGCTGGGCGAAGGCTGACTGTTGGTACAACTGCGTGAACTGGCCACATTCCATTGCTTTGGCGAACAGCCAGCCTTGGGCGTATTTGACATGGTTCGCCCGCAGGTAATCGAGTTGCTCCGGCGTTTCCACGCCTTCGGCGACCAATGTCAGTTGCAACGCCAGCCCCATGTCGATGACATGGGAAACCAGGTTGGCCTTGACGTCCTGCTTGCCGATCTTGTCGACGAATGACCGGTCGATCTTCAGCACATCCAGGGACAGCCGTTGCAGGTACTGCAAGCTTGAGTAGCCCGTCCCGAAGTCATCCAGCGCCACCACGAAGCCCGCCTGCCGGGCGTGCTCGATGGTCTTTTTGGCGGAGTCGGGGTCGATAAAGCTGCGCTCTGTCACTTCCAGCCAGATCTGCCCGGGAAGCACATTGGCGCGGGCGATTTCACGCTGGAGGAGCGGCAGGAAACGCCCGGAACACACATCCGCCGCCGCGAGGTTTATCGCGATATGCAGCGAGCGGTCGGCAACCAGCAGCGCGCCGAGGTCGTTGAGGATGCTTTCAATGACCTGATCGGTGATGGGCAGGATGAGCCCGCTGCTTTCGGCAAGGGGAATGAACAGGTCCGGCGGGACCATATCGCCGTTGGGCTTGCGCCACCGGATCAACGCTTCGGCGCCGATACAGCGTTGGCTGTCGAGTTCGATGATGGGTTGGTAGTAAACGATGAATTCACGCCGGCGCACCGCGCGCTCCAGCGCAGCAAGGGGAGACAACGTGCGCCGCCAGGCGCGCAGGACCAGCGTCAGCAGCCAGGCCGCAACGATGGCCCCGAGCGGCAGAAGATACAACTGGTGTTCCCACAGGCTGGCCAGCAGGTGCTGGCGGGGAATCGCGGCGACAACGGTAAAGTTGTGCTGGGGCACGAGGGTGTAAAGAAAACCATCCTTGAGCCCGTGGGTCGGCCCCGCGTGGACCAGCGCCAGAAAATGCGCGGTATTGGGATGGGTCGGCCCCAGCACGCGGCCTTGTTTGGTGCCTACGGCCACCCGGATCCCTTCGTCGAGCGCCACTTCGCGGAATTGTTCGGGGTCGACCAGCACATTGAACGCGGCGTACTGCAAGGCCAGCATCGGTTTGACCAGATCGCTGTCGGACTGCACATCGATGGAAACCTTGACCCCGTCATCGGTGGTGAAGTCTTCGGGCCAGGCTTTCGATTTGGGCCGTGTCGCGCCCCATGACGTACACGCGAAGACATCTTCCTCGTAGCCCACGGACTCCACGGAAAAGGTGTTCATCGCCAGCATGCGCATCTGGTCGATGCCCTCGGGGGAGCACGGCGGCAGGTCGGTGAGGGCGATGCTCTTGAGGGCTTGCGAGGCCTGCTCGAACGTGGTGTTCGCCCGTTCGGAGGCGATCTGGGCGAGGGTGGTGAGCCGGGTCTGGGCCGAATGAATGGTCAAGAACCAACCGACGGCTCCGCTGAGCGCAAAGGGAACAACGACTGCCAGAAAACTCAGGAACAGACCACGTCGCATGATTGTGGAGCGTTTCATTTCACCCGCCTTGGGGAGCTGACCTGGACACCCAGGCCCAATACCTTGTGCATTCGGTTGACCATCGCGCCGACACGGCTGTTGAGCGTCCGTGTCGGCGTGATGGCTACAAGCTAATGGCATTATGGTACTGAACGCGACTATTGCCGGGTCATAGGTTAAAAATCAGCGGCGGGCTTGATTCAGAACAATAAGGAGCGGGCCACGCGGGTCAGCCATTCTGCGGCATCTCGCCGCGTGCCAGGCGTGCGTTGATTTCGGCGATCACCGCCGGCAGTTCAGCGATGGTGTCGATCAGGTAATGGGGGCGCGAGCCCTCGAACAGTTGATCGATCCTCAGGCGCTCCTGTTCCAGTTGCGCCTCGGGCAGCGCCTTGTACTGCTCGTACGTCAGGCCAAGGGCGTTGCCCGAACAGCTCAGGGCCACGGTCCACATGCCAGCGCTGCGACCCTCGAGGATGCCCGGCCAGGTGTCGTCCACCTTGACGCAGGCCGCCACGTCGCTGATGCCCAGGGCGATGACGTTGGCCAAAGCCTGCGCGGGCCAGGGGCGGCCGTTGGGGACTTCATCGGTGGCCACTACATGGTCGGCGACATAGCCGTTGCCCAGCGCCAGGGCCACCACTTTTTCCATCACCACCGCCGGGTAACCCGAGCAGGAGCCGATTTTCAGCCCTTGCCGGCGCAACTGGTCGATGGCTTCCAGCGCGCCCGGAATCAGTGCCGAGTGGTCGGCGATTTTCTCAATCTGCAACGGCATGAAGCGCTCGTAAATGGCGGTTACGTCCTCGTCGGTCGGCCGATGGCCGAAAGCGGCCTCGTAGCGCTCGGCGATGGCCGGGTTATCGCACAAGGTGCGGATATGGTCCCACTTGCCCATGCCCATCGGGCCGCGGGCTTCTTCAAGGCTGACCTGGATGCCGAATTCGGCGAAGGCTTCGACGAAGATCTGGGTCGGCGCGAAGGAGCCGAAATCCACGACGGTGCCTGCCCAGTCGAGGATGGCGGCTTGCAGTTGCTTTGGCGGTTGGTAGTTCATGGCGTTGTTCCAGAGAGTGAAAGGGGAATGGCGTGTCAGGCGCTGGGTGAACCAATGAAATTGCGGCCGCGGGCACCCTGCATGGCGAAGTCGATGATCGCGTCGGCTTCGGTGGCAGATAAGCCGTAGTCTTCGAATTCGGTCTTGACGCCGAGGCGCTGGAGGAAATCGCGCAAGCGGCGCTGGGCGTCGGGCAGGTCGCAGCCGAAGACTTTTTGCAGGGTCCGGTCGCGCCCGGCGTCGCGGCCCCAGGCCAGGCCCAGCACGCGCGGCAGGGTGAAGGAGCAGGCGATGCCGTGGGGCAGGCCGTGGCGCAGGGTCATTTCATAGGAAATGGAGTGGGCCAGGGCGGTCTTGGTGTTGGAGAAGGCCATCCCGGCCTTGAGTGCGGCCAGGGCCATGCGGGCGCGCAGTTCGCGGTTGCCGAGGTCGTGGTGCAGGCGCGGCAGGCAGTCGAGGATGTCTTCGATGGCCGACACCGCGAAGCTGTCCGAGAGCGGGTTGGCGTTGACGTTCCAGATCGATTCCAGCGCGTGGGACAACGCATCCAGGCCGGTGGAGACCGTCACGCCGGCAGGCACGGTGAGCATCAAGTCGGGGTCGATGATCGCGGCCTTGGGCCAGGTGCAGTCCAGGTGCAGGGAGTATTTCTTCTGCTGACCGGTGTCCCATAGCGTCGCCCAAGGCGTGACTTCACTGCCGGTGCCGGCCGTGGTCGGGGCGGCGACCAGGGTCATGTGCCGGGCCGGGACAAACGGTTTGCCGCTGGCCAGCAGGTCCAGCAGTTCGTCGAAACGGCCGGAAGCGGTGCCGACGATCAGCGCCTTGGCGGTATCGATGGCGCTGCCGCCACCCAGGGCCAGCACCGTGTCGCAGTCGGCGTGTTCGGCCCAGAAGCCTTCATGCACGTCGCGCAGCCAGGCCACGTCGGGATTGGGTTGTACGTTGTCGATCACGCAGGCCAGGCGCTCGCCGAGCAGATCGCGGACCCGCTCCACCAGCCCCAGTTGCGCAGCTTCAGGGAAGGTCACCAGGGCGACCTTGCCCTGGCACAGATCGGCGATCCGCTCGAGGCTGCCAGCGCCGAAGACGGTGGTGACAGGGTTGTAGTAACAGGCGGGCATTGCAGTGGCTCCAGGCATGAGTCTGCCCGTCGCGCGCCCGAGGGGACGCACGTGGCAGGGAATGATGAACAGGGTGGAATCAGTGGCGGCCGTTGCCCTGAATGGCTTTGCGCAGGCGGGTGGACACCAGGTCGGCGAGCACCACCATCAGCGTGATGACGAGGATGCAGGTGGCGGTTTCCTGGTACTTGAACAGCTTCAGGCTGCTCACCAGTTCGAAGCCCAGACCACCGGCGCCGACCATGCCCAGCACCGTGGCCGCACGCAGGTTGACCTCGAAGCGGTAAAGCACGACGGCGATCCAGGCGGTGATCACTTGCGGCAACACGCCGAAGGCGATCACCTGCAACGGCCGCGCTCCGGTGGCCTGCAAGGCTTCGATCGGGCCTTGGTCGATTTCCTCGATGCTCTCTGCGAAGAATTTGCCGAGCATACCCACGCCATGCAGCGCCAGGGCCAGCACGCCGGGGAAGGGCCCCAGGCCGACCGCCGAGACGAACACCAACGCCAGGATCAGTTCGTTGATGCTGCGGATCACGTTGAGCAGTTGCCGGGTGCCTTGGTACAGCCAGCGGTTGCTGTGCAGGTTGCGCGCGGCAAGAAAGCCCAGCGGCACGGCGCCGATGATGCCCAGCAGGGTGCCCCACAAGGCGATCTGCAGGGTTTCCATCGCCGGACGCCAGAGGCTGGGCAGGATGCTCATGTCCGGCGGAACCGAACGACCGATGAAATCACCGATCTGCGGCAGACCGTTGGCCAGTTCGCTCCAGCTCAGTTGCGCGCCCTCGGCGCTCCAGTGCAGCACGCAGAGCGCCGCCAGCAACAGGGCGCCGCTGCTCAACCAGCCACGGGTGCTGGTGGGGGTATTGACCAGCCATTGGTGACTTTGCGGGTTCATGCTCAGGCTCCTGTGCCGCTGGAAAACGCGGTGCGGGCGGTGGCCAGCGGCGCATGCGGCTCGCTGGCCGCGGGGTTGTGGTAGATGCGCTGGAGGGCGGCATCGTCCAGTTCGTCGGGGCGTCCGTCGAACACCATCCGGCCGCTGGCCAGGCCGACGATGCGGTCGCCGAACTCACGGGCCAGGTCCACCTGATGCAGGTTGCACACCACAGTGATGCCGAGGCTGCGGGTCGCATCACGCAGGTAATGCATCACCAGGTGGGCGGTTTTCGGATCGAGGCTGGCCACCGGCTCATCGGCGAGTATCACCTTGGGCCGTTGGGCCAGCGCCCGGGCAATACCGACCCGCTGCATCTGCCCGCCGGACAGCGAGTCGGTGCGGGCGCCGGCCTTGTGCTCCAGTTCCACCCGGCGCAGGCAGTCCCGGGCCAGCTCTACATCCTCGCGGCGAAACAGTTGCAGCAGCGAGGTGAGGGTGCCGGTGTAGCCGAGGCGGCCGGTGAGCACGTTCTTCAGCACCGAGAGGCGCGGCACCACGTTGTGATGCTGAAAGATCATCGCTACCCGCCGACGCAGCTCGCGCTGGTCGCGGGCACGCATGGCGTTCACCCCGGCCACTTCCAACTGGCCGCTGTCGGCCTTGGCCAGACGGTTCATGCAGCGCAGCAAGGTCGACTTGCCGGCGCCGGACTGACCGAGGATCACCACGAACTCGCCGGCCCGAACCTCCAGGTCGATGCCCCGCAGTACCGGGTTGTCTGCGTAGTCCTTGGTCAGGTGTTCGACGCGAATCATTTCAGGCCCTTCAGGTCGAGGTCGAGCACCTTGGCGGTGTCGCGCACCACGTCATAGGCGGCGTCGGAGGTGGGCTGGAAGCCGTTGAGCATGCCCTGGTCGCCCCATGGCACATCCTTGATGGCGGCAAAGGCGGTGCGCAGCTTGCCTTGCAGCTCGGGGTCGAGGTTCTTGCGCCAGACCATCGGCGACTCGGGGATGTCCTGGGAAGTCCAGACCACCTGGAAGTCTTCCTTTTTCACCTGACCGCTGTTCACTGCGCCGGCGAGGATGCGGTCGGCGACGGCAGCGGCATCCACCTTGCGGTTTTCCACGGCGAGGATGCTGGCGTCATGGGAGCCGGAGAAAATCACCCGGGAGAACAGCGCTTTCGGGTCGTGGCCGGATTGTTCCAGGCCCGCCTTGGGGAACAGGTGGCCGGAGGCCGAGCTTGGATCGACGAAGGCGAAGGTGCGGCCCTTGAGGTCGTCGAGGCTGCGAATGCCGCTGTCCTGCCGGGCGACGATCAGGCTGTGGTAGGCGCTGGTACCGGTCTTCTTGGTCACCGCCACGGCGAACGCCTCGGCGCCGGCCACCTTGTTAGCCAGGACATAAGAGAAGGGCCCGAGGTAGGCGACATCGAGCTTGCCGGCGCGCAGTGCTTCGATCACGCCGTTGTAGTCGGTGGCCACGAACGGCTTGACCGGAATGCCCAGGCGCTCCTGAAGCTGGTCGATGACCAACTGGCTGCTCTTGATCATGGCCTGCGAGTCCTCGGACGGAATCAGGCCGATGGTGAGGGTTTGCTGGGCTTGCACGGCGGGCGCCAGCAGCAGCGGCAGCAGGGCGAGGCGGGCAGAGCGGAACAGGCGGGTGAGGGTGATCATGGCAGTACCGGAGTGGTTGTTGTCGGTAACGCCAAAGTAGGGCTGTCATGTGACAGTCACCCCATCAATTCAATATGGGTTTTAACGCCAAACCATTCAAAGGATCTATGGATGTCCACCGCCCGCCTGCGCACCTTCCTTGCCGTCGCCCGCCATGCCAGCTTCAGCGCCGGCGCCAGAGCCCTCGGCCTGAGCCAGCCGACCGCCACTAATCAGATCCAGGGCCTGGAGAGGGAATTTAACGTCGAACTCTTTCATCGCCGAGGACGGCGTATCGAAGTGACGGCGGTGGGCCGTGCCTTGCTGCCCATCGCCCAGCAGATGTCGATGCTCGAATCCGAGGCATTCAACCTTCTGCGTGATTCCGGCAAGCTCAACCGGGGTCAGTTGAAGATCGGCGCGGTGGGGCCGTTTCATGTGATCGAAATGGTCGACCGTTACCGGCAGGAGTATCCGCAGATCGATGTATCGATTCGGGTCGGCAACTCGGCGTCGGTGCTGGCAGACCTGGAAAACTACGTGACCGATATCGGTGTGCTGGCGGGGTTGCAGGATGATCCAGCCTTTGTCGTCGAGCGCTATGCGCGGCATTCGGTGATCCTGTTCGCCCATGTCGATCACCCCCTGGCGCGGCATGACGAAGTGCCTTTGCAGGCCCTGCAGGGACAGCCGCTATTACGGCGCGAACAGGGCTCCACGACGCGGCTTGCATTGGAGCGAGGATTGGATGCAGCGGAAGTAACCCCGCGGATCGCCATGGAGATTGGCAGCCGTGAGGCGTTGCGCGAGGCGGTTGTTCGCGGGATCGGGATTGGGGCCGTGTCGGAGGCGGAGTACATCGCCGACCCGCAGTTGAAAGCGATCAGGATCATCGGCGATCCGGTGTATACGGAGACGTTTCTGTATTACCTGGCGGAGCGGCGCAGTAGCCAGGTTATTGCTTCGTTTCAGCAGTGCTTGAAGGCTGCGGGGGGCAAGAGAGGCGCGGGCTAGCGAGCCTCTCTGCGGGGTGGACGCTCAATTCCCTCGGTAGGTAGAGAAACCGTACGGGCTGAGCAGTAATGGGATGTGATAGTGCGCAAGGGTACCGTCTACCTCGAAAATGACCGGTACCTCTGGAAAGAAACTTGAGACGTTGTGAGCCTTGAACCATTCACCGGTTTTGAAGGTGACACGGTAGGTGCCTTTCTCCAGGGCCTGACCCTCGGGATAGAGCCCGGGAATACGACCTTGCTCGTTGGTCGCTGCGCTGTTGAGCATGTTCCAGTTCTTGCCGTCCTGTTTTTCCAACGTGACATTTACCCTCGGAGACGGCAAACCATCCTGCAAGTTGAGTACATGCACGCTGAGCGGGTTTCCTGCCGCTAATGCCAGTGTCGATACGACACTCAATACAAGGCCCGCGAAGAACGCTTTCAATAAAGTCATGATGAAGTCCTTAGTTTTTAACGGCAGGTAAAATTTTGTTGATAGCGGTTAATGCGCAACCCTCATCGAATGCTGCTCCACCAGCACCGGCCACTCCGATAGCGCCAATGACTTGCCCCTCAAACAACAACGGTACGCCGCCGCCCAGCAGCAATAGTTCATCCAGGGTGTTGAGGTTTTCAGCATCGGGTGTACTGCGTGCACGCTCTGCCAATAGCCGTGTTGGCGTCTTGGTCGACAGGGCGGTATAGGCTTTGCGTTGGGCGGCTAATGTGTTGTGCGGGCCAACGTTATCGTCGCGCTGCAGGGCTACCAGATTTCCGCCGCGGTCGACAATTGCAGCAACACCTGTGCGGCCGTCGGCATGACACGCTGCCAGTGCGGCATCAAGCAAGTCATTGGCCATTGCCAGTGATACGTCGCTGCGCTGCACAACTTGATTCGGGGCTGCAACGGCGAGCGCAGAGCTCATTGCGAGTGATATCAGCAATGAGCTCGATAGGCGTATACGCATGTTTTTTCCTTTGTTATTTCTGGCTGATTCAGAGCCAGAGAGGATGACCCGTGCGCTCCGTCAGAATGATTGCCCAATGATTACCAAGATGTAATGTGCCAACACGTGCGGGCGCGTTAGCCTATGGTCCGGTCCCGGAGAAAAAGATGCGTATCCTGATTGTTGAAGATGAAGCGAAAACAGCTGATTACCTCCATAAAGCCCTGACTGAATCGGGCTATATGGTCGAGGTCGCCCTGGATGGCGTGGAGGGCCAGTATCTGGCGCAGGAAAGCGAGTTCGACTTGATCATTCTGGACGTCATGCTGCCGGGTCTGGACGGTTGGCAATTGCTTCAGATCATTCGGCGCAAGTGGCAAACCCCGGTGCTTTTCCTGACCGCCAGAGACTCTGTGGAGGATCGGGTCAAAGGGCTTGAGTCAGGGGCCGATGATTACCTGGTCAAACCATTTTCCTATGCCGAGTTGTTGGCACGCGTCCGCACCCTGCTACGCCGAGGACCGCCCCGCGAGGTCGAGCAATTCCTGGTTGCAGACCTGAGCCTTGATCTGTTGCGGCGCAAAGTTACGCGCAGCGGGGAGCGCCTGACCTTGACCAACAAGGAGTTTGCTCTGTTGCACCTGCTCGTCAGTCGTGAGGGGGAGGTGCTGTCGCGCTCGTTGATTGCTTCGCAGATCTGGCAGATGAACTTTGATAGCGATACCAATGTGGTCGATGTCGCCATCCGTCGACTGCGGGCCAAGGTTGACGATCCTTACCCGCTCAAGTTGATCCACACCGTGCGTGGCATCGGCTACATGCTTGAGGTGCAATCCTGAAACTCTTTCCGCGCTCCCTGAGCTTGCGCCTGGCGGTGATGTTCGCGTTGGTCAGTGCGCTGCTGCTGGGCGCCATTGGCTTTTATCTTTATCAATCGTTACAGCGAGAAATCGCGTGGCGCGACGACCAGGCCCTGCTCGGACGGCTGGAGCGCATGCAGGCGTTGATCAACGACAGTGTCAGTGTCGAGCAACTAAGAGATCGGCCCAAGCTCTACGAAAATATGCTGGGCAATCGCGACAACCTGCTGTGGATTGTCGATGACACTGGCCAGGTGTTGATCCAGATAAACCCGATAAACATGAGCTTGCCCAGGTTACCTGCCGCAGCCCAGGCCCGGCTCGGTGACGGCCATGCTGCGCAGGGCGTGCGGCTTGCATGGAAGAATGTCATGCAGGGACAACGCGGCTTGACCCTGATTGCGGGCAAGTTATTAGGTGAGCGTGAGCAGATGCTGGCGGCTTACCGACTCAAACTCTGGCTCGCCATGTCAGTCGGCGCCCTTTTGGCGTTTGTGCTCGGCGGGTGGGTCAGTCGACGAGGCTTACAACCCGTACGCGTGCTGGCGCAGCATGCGGCCGGCATTGATGTACAGCATCTGCATCTGCGGTTGGATGAGTTCAACGAATTGAGTGAACTACAAGCGCTCAGTCGTTCACTCAATCAAATGCTTGCACGCCTTGAAGAAGGGTTTGCCCAGCTCTCGCGATTCTCCGAAGACCTCGCCCATGAGATGCGAACTCCACTCAGCAACCTGATGGGACATACCCAACAAACCTTGAGGCACTGCCGCTCCATCGAGGACTACCAGAACCTGCTGGTTTCCAATCAGGAAGAATATGAGCGCCTGGCGCGGATGATCGACAGCATGCTGTTTCTCGCGCGTACCGAGCAGTCGCAGGCATCGGTAAATGAAGAACTTATCGACCTGCACGATCTGGCTGAGCAACTGTGTGAGTACTTCGAAGGCGTGGCGCAAGAGCGTGATGTCACGCTGGTTAATCACGCCCATGGTCAGTTACGGGCTGATCCGGCGTTGATACGTCGAGCATTGGCTAACCTGCTCGCCAACGCACTGCGTTATGGGGCTCCCGCTGAGGCAGTGACTATCAGCAGCGTGGTGTGGGAGGGCAGGGTTGTAGTTACGGTGCACAACCTCGGCCAGCCGATTTCAGCAGAGCATCTGCCTCGACTGTTTGAGCGCTTTTATAGGTGTGATCCTTCACGCAATCAGCCGGATGATTCTGGCGGTTTGGGGTTGGCAATCGTGCGTTCGATCATGCAGTTGCATGGCGGCAGGGTAACTGTGGATAGCGGTCAATCAGGGACGAGCTTTCGTTTGGAGTTTCCTGTGCGGAAGGCTTTAGCCGTTCAGTTGCGGTAACACCAATCTAAAGGCATCATTTGCTAATAATTCCCATTAGCAAAATATTCCATGTCCTCCGTCCCTCTCGATAATCAGCGTCTCGCCTTACGTAACCGCGTTCTGCAGCAGATGTTCGGCGATCACCATGACTGGCTGTTGCAGCGCTTGCGCGCACGCCTGGGCTGCAGTCATGACGCTGCCGACATGGCTTCTGAGACTTTCGCCCAGGTGGTGAAGTTGCCCGACCCGCAAGGCATACATGAACCGCGAGCCCTGCTCACCACCATCGCCAAGCGCCTGGTGTTCGCCACCTGGCGGCGACGCGATCTGGAGCGTGCCTACCTGGAAGCGCTGGCTCAGCAAGTTCCGGGTTACGAACCGTCGGCGGAAGAGCAAGTGCAGGCGCTGGAAACCTTGAGCAACCTCGACCGCATGCTCGATGGCTTGTCGCCGCTGGGACGCAGTGCCTTTCTTTACAGCCAGCTGGAAAACCTCACTTACGCCGAAATCGGCTCACGCCTGGGTATTTCCGCGCCCCGCGTGCATCAGTACGTGGCCAAGGCCTTGGCCCTGTGCTACCTGGCGCTGGAGTGAGCATGCCGCAGACACGACTGCCAACAGCGGTGGCCGAAGCGATCGAATGGCTGGCGCTTCACCGCTCAGGAAGCATGAGCGACGCCGATCGCCAGCGTTTTCAGCACTGGTTGAGCCTCAGCCCTGATCACCCGCAGGCCTGGCAGCGCCTTGAGCAACGCCTTGGCCAGGTCTTCGCCGATATGCCACCGATGGCCCGTCAGGTGCTCAGCACCGAGGCCGCTAGCCGTCGGCGGTTGTTGCGCGGAGCGCTGGCGGTCGCCGGCATTGGTGCCGGTGGCTGGTGGTTGCAGCGCCTGGGTCTGCTGCCCTTTGCGGGGGGCGACCTGCACACCGGCTTCGCCGAGCGCCGGGCATTCACCCTGGAGGACGGCAGCCGTGTGGTGCTCAACGCCCAGAGCCGTGTGGACCTTGCCTTCGCCGGCCGGTCGCGCACGCTCATCCTGCGTGAAGGGGCGCTGAGCATTCAGGTAGCCGCTGACCCGCAACGGCCGCTGATCGTTGTCACTGCCTTTGGCGAGGTGCGCGCCCTGGGCACGCGCTTTACCGTCACCCTGCAGGAGCGGGCTGCCAACCTCTGGGTGCAGGAGTCACGGGTGCAAGCGCAAGCACCCAACGGTGCCCGCCTGGAGTTGGGCAGCGGTGAGGGCGCAGTGCTGTCCGGCAGCGGGATCCATGCGCTCGATCCCAACCGTGCCGGCGAGGGCCGTTGGGAAGACGGTTATCTGGAAGTTCACGATCAGCCTCTGGGCGCGGTGATCGATGCCCTGCGGCCCTATCGACGCGGCGTGCTGCGTATCAGCCCCGACGCCGCCGCGTTGCGGGTCTCGGGAGTATTTGCGCTGGATGACAGCACGCAGGTCCTGCATACGCTGCAAGAAACCCTGCCGGTTCGGGTCGACCAGCGTTTCGCCTGGTGGACCCAGGTGAGCCGGCGCTGAATTTTTTCATCGTCCCCTTAATAACGGAGCCCCTCGCGTCACATAGGTGGCATCGACTACCTATCGGGACCGCTGCCCATGTACCGGACATACCGTTTCAGCCTGACACCACTGGCCCTTGCCCTGACCTTGAGCGCACTACACGCGCCTGTCGTTGCGGCGATCGAACCCGACGCTCAGCAGCAAGTGCATGGTTTCGACCTGCCGGCCGGCGCGCTGGATGCAACCCTGACCGCCATCGCCCGGCAAAGCGGGCGCGGCATTTCCTATGACGCGTCGCTGACCCGTGGCCTGACGGCGCCAGCGCTGCGTGGCCGGTTCAGCACCGAGCAGGCGTTGAATCAGGCGCTGCAAGGCACCTCGCTGCAACTGGCCGTCACACCCGGCGGAGCCCTGAGTATCGGGCCGCGTGCGGACGATGTGTTGCACCTCTCCGACATCGACGTGTCCGGGCTGGCGTTCGAGCAGGATGCCTGGGGGCCGGCGTACAGCAAGGTCGCCCGGCGCAGCGCAACGATGAGCAAGACCGACACGCCGCTGTTGGAGACACCCCAGTCAGTGTCGGTCATCACCCGCGAGGAGATGGTTTCGCGCCAGCACGACAGCCTGGCCGACGTGCTTGGTTATACCGCCGGCGTGGTCACGCAGCCCAACGGCTACAGCCGGGTGGCCGATGACTACCGCTTGCGCGGTTTCGACATCGGCCCACGTACTGGGAGCGTGCTGCGCGATGGCATGAAGATGCAGAGCACTCAGTTCGAAGGAGGGCAGGAGCCCTATGGCCTGGAGCGTGTCGAGGTGCTCAAGGGCGCGTCCTCGGTGCTTTATGGACAACTGGCACCGGGTGGCTTGATCAACACCACTAGCAAGCGGCCGACCCTGGCCCCGCTGCACGAGCTCAACCTGGAATACGGAAATCATCAGCGCCGGCAGATTTCCACCGACCATAGTGGCGTGCTGGATGACCAGGGGCGCTTCAGCTACCGCCTGACTGCCCTGGTTCGCGACAGTGGCACGCAATACGAAGAGATCGATGACGACAAGCAGTACATCGCGCCGGCCCTGACCTGGCAAATGGACGATGACACCCGCCTGACGCTGTTGGCCAGCCACCAGCGCACCCAGACCACACTGACCCCACCGATCCGCTACGACCTGACCACCTTCAGCAAGACGCCAGGCTACAAGGTGCCGTATGACCTGTTCCCCGGCGAACCGGACTTCGACGACTACGACGGCACCCTGGAGACCTTCGGTTACCTGCTGGAAATCCGCCTGAGCGATCAGTTGCAAGTGCGCCATGCTGTCCGTTACTTCGAATCGCGCAGCGACTACGACTACATCACCCTCAACAGCAGCCGCGTCACCGGGGCGAACCTGAACAACCTGACCCGCAGCTACAATGCCCGCGAGGACGTTTCCACCGGCTGGACCAGCGACAGCAACCTGACCCTCGACCTCGCGCATGGCAACTGGCGCCACACCCTGCTCGGCGGCATCGACTACTACCGCAAGACCTACGACAGCCATCGGCACAGTGGCAGCGCGCCGACCCTGGACCTGGCCAATCCGGTCCATGGCAACCTGCCGAAGGTGAATACCGCCGTCGACAGCGGGTCGGACCTGCACAGCACGCAGATGGGGATCTACCTGCAAGAGCAGGCCACGTTCGACGAGCGCTGGGTGGTGGTGCTGGGAATGCGCCAGGACTGGGCCGAAAACAACACCCGCAACTACCGCGACGGCTCGCGCAGCACCGTCACTGACCGCAAGACCACCGGCCGGGTGGGGCTGGTGTACCTCACCGAGAACGACTGGGCGCCGTATGTCAGCTACAGCCAGTCGTTCCTGCCGTCTGCCGGCACCGACAGCAATGGCGACACCTTCGAGCCTACCGAAGGCGAACAGTACGAGGTCGGTGTGCGCTACCAGCCAGCCGATCGCGAGCTGCTGATCAGCGCCGCGGTGTACCAGCTGACCCAGCGCAATGTGTTGACCTCGATCGCCGGCTCCGACTTCGACGAGCAGACCGGCAAGGAACGCAGCACCGGCGTCGAACTTGAGGCCAAGGCACAACTGACGACCAACCTGGCGATGAACGCCACCTACGCCTACACCGATGCGCACATCCTGTCCGACAACGACAAGACGCTCGAAGGATCGCGGATCGAAGGCACGCCGTATCACAGTGCCGCCTTATGGCTGGACTACGGGTTGGGCTTGTTGGGATTGCCCGACGTCACTGTTGGCGCCGGTGCCCGATACAACGGCACTACCCACACCGTGCCGAGCGTGAGCGACCGCAAGATCCCGGCCTATACCTTGTTCGATGCACGCGTCACCTACCGGGTGAATGACCAATGGCAGGTGAGTGCTCGCGCCCAGAACCTGGCCAATGAGCGCTATGTGTATTGCGCAAACTCGTGCCGCTATGGCGATGAGCGCAGTGTGGTCGGGGCGGTCAGTTACAACTGGTAGCGGTGTTGCCGGTCGTCCATGGCTGTTACCTGGCTTCCACGCAAAGGCACCCCGCATCGTTCTAAAGTGCGCACCATCGCGGTCGATAAATCAGGGTACGCATGGGCGCTATTTCCTCATAACAACACATGCGACGTTCAGTATTGCGTTTTCCTTGCCAAAACTATAAATACCCGCAGGTGAAGTCATGAATATCAAGCAGAAGCTGACCTGGGCGTTCGCGGCTATCGCGTGCGTCCCGGTCATCCTGGTCGCCGTTTTGGTGGTGCTGAATCTGCGAGAGGGGGCCCTGGTCAATTTCCTCGACAGCAGCGGTCGCGAGATCCGCCAGATCGACAATGGCATGAAGCAGTTTTTCGACGGTATCAGCCAAAACGTCGACTACGTAGCGAAGGACCCGCGCGTTGTCGCCGCCAAAGACCTCAAGAGCTACGCTGGCGCCGAAGCAGCGCAAATTCCCCTCACCCAGACCAACAAAGAGCTGCTGGCGATATTCGAGCAGTTCGCCAAAAGCCATCCGAGTACCGCTTACCTGTCCCTGGGCCTGAAAGACGGCGGCTACGCCAGTTGGCCGGACGACACCAAGCTGAGCAACTACGACCCGCGGGTACGTCCCTGGTACAAAGCGGCCATCGCCGCGCCAGGCACCACCGTGCGCACCGGTGCCTACTATTGGGCGCCGGACGATGTGACGTTGATCGGCACGGTGCACACTGTCGCCGACGCTGCGGGAAATATCCTCGGCGTGGTTGGCCTGGACGTGTCGCTCAAACAGCTCACCGAACTGGTGCGCAACATCAAGCTGGGTGACAGCGGCTACCTGATGCTGGTGGAAGCCAACGGCAACGTACTGGTCGACCCCAGCGACGCCAAGCACAACTTCAAACCCCTGGCCGACCTGGGCCCCAACTACGCCGAACTCGCCAATCGAGGCGACGGAGTGACCCAGATCGAGATTGATGGTGTGCCCTACATGGCCAACGTGGTCAGCTCCAACGGTCTGGGCTGGCGCTTTATCGGCCTGATCAAGCGTGATGAAGTGATGGCCGAAGCCACCCGCCTGACCTGGTTGATTGCGGCCATAGCAGCGGCATTGGCGTTGGTGTTCGCGGTCGTAGGCGCAAGCTTTGCAAGTGTCATCGTGCGCCCGATTCGCGGCGTGGCCGACGGCCTGCAAGAAATGGCCGAGGGGGAGGGCGACCTGACGCGCCAACTCAAGGTGCAGGGCAAGGACGAAACCGCCAGTCTGGCGGGCTGGTTCAACCAGTTCCTGGGCATGATTGCACAACTGGTGCAGCGCATCGGCAACGCCTCATCGGACCTGCAGACCGCCGCCGTCGATACCCGCGAAGTGGCCAACAACATGAACCAGGCCGCAGGTCGCCAGCGTGAAGCCGTGGAACTGGTGAGTACCGCGTTCAACGAAATGGTCGCTACCGCCAACGAAGTTGCGCGTTCGTGCAGTGCCGCCGCGTCGAGTGCCGATGAAGGCTACCGCGACGTAAATGACGGCCAGCAGCACATCGGCGAAGCCACCGGCAGCGTGCTCAAGCTCAGCGAAGACCTGCAAAAATCGACTCAGACCATGCAGTTGCTGGAGCAGGACAGCCAGAACATCAACACCATTCTCGACACCATCCGCTCGATTGCCGAGCAGACCAACCTGCTGGCGCTCAACGCGGCGATTGAAGCGGCGCGTGCCGGTGATCAAGGCCGTGGCTTCGCCGTGGTCGCCGACGAAGTCCGCGCCCTGGCCCGTCGCACAGCCGACTCCACCGGCGAGATCGACAGCTTGTTGGGCAATCTTGCCCGCCGCACCCAGGAAGTCACGCAGCAGATGCAAGGCAGCCTGCAGGTGTCCCACGCCAGTGTGGAACGCATTCAGCAGGCACGTGACAGCTTCGACAAGATCCGTGGCTCGGTGGACTCGATCCGCGACCAGAACACCCAGATCGCCACAGCTGCCGAGGAGCAGCACCAGGTGGCCGAAGAGATCAATCGACACATCGCGCAGATCCATGCCGATGCTCAACTGGTCGAAGGCTTTGCCCTGTCCTCGCAGACGGGGTCGGGCCGATTGATAGAGATTTCTGGTCAGCTCAAGGGGTTGGTGGGGCGGTTCAAATATTAGTGTTTCTGGCCGGGTGAAAGTGTTGGGCGATAACCGCTTTTATTCGGGCAGACCAGTTGCTGCGGCGTTGCAAGTGACGCCGCGGGTTCTTGGTTTGAAATTTCTCGGAAGGTTTCACGCCCCTCTAAATTCCTAGTTAGTGATGGTCACTGTTTTGGTGAAGATGTTTAGGGTTAGGAATGAATTGGGCGGGCGGTGAATACTGATAGGGCTTCGCAGGTTTGAGAAACCGGAGATGACAAAATGCTTGAGCTTTGGGTGACATGGATGCTGATTTGCAAAGAGTACGGGGGTTTGTGGAATCGTCTGCGTAGGTTAGTGGAAACAGACAGATACTCATGAACAAATTTAACATGGCATATCATTTAACATAATATACATTATGCGAATGACGAGCATGTTCATGAGTGTTGCGTTACACAGGAAATTACCTAGGCCCAACTGCAACACGCTCTACCATAAAGAGCAGCTTCAGCTGTTGCGCTTAACCCCTCGGAAGCAATTTACCGGACAATCAGGAAGCTAATCTTCATCTAGCCGAGCGCGAATGGCTCGGCTGCACCATGCCCGATCTTGTCTGCAGCCAAGTTGCGGCGCGTCTTTTGACAAGTCCGTCTGCGGTAGCCCGGGGTTTATCCCTCGGGCCATAAAATTGCCTGGCGCAGCAATCACGCTTGGACGAATGGTGGCTTTGATTGCTCCGCGCAGACGACCAGATTGCTCGTCTGTGGAGATTCTTCCGCTTGGTTGATGATGGATTGCGTGGAGCTTGGGTTTAACCAAAACACAGGTTTTGCGGCCGGTTTTCGAGGGGTTGGCATTGCGTGATCTTGGGAAGAGCTTCTATGCGAGACGACCAAGCGCAAGCCCTCGCTTGCACAGATCCACTTGCAAGGCTTCGGCCAGTTGTACCGGAGTGCGCTGTTAGCTAGTGTGAGCAGTGAATGACTTTGGTGGGCTCAGAGACAACTAACCCCTCTGGTGAGCAGTATAGGTCACAAGACCTGTGCGAGGCCTGGGGGCTATTCTTGGAGGTAACGTTATCGGTGAACCTCCGAGCGCACCCTACCCGGCTTATGTAATCTAAAATTATAACTAAACTAAATATTCATTTAGTTTAGTTATAATTGGCGTTAACCAAAATGGTCTGAGTCAACCTCTCTCTGTCGGTGCACGGCTTGGTCGCTGCGCAGTTCAAGCACCGGACTGTCCACCAACGCAATCTTCCATACTGATCATCTCAATTAAGGTCATCCGCTATTTCCTGGGTAGATACCTGATAATGACGCTTAAACGACAAATATGATCGAAACAGCTACCGCAACATTAGCCATAATTCACTGAAAAGCCTGATGCAGCGAAAGCCGCCCTGTCCGAACACGTACGAACGCCTTGAGCTTGTTGAGTGCCTGAACAGCGTTATGCAACCCCATTCCGGAATTCGGAGACTGCGCCTTGGATGTAACGTGCTTTTTGAAACAATCGAGCGTGGCTTGAAGCTCAGCTTCCAGGCTCAGTTCCTCCAGGGTATCGACTGGGCGTTCCTCCTTAGCCGTCAGCCATCGCCGAGCCAGCCCAGGACCGCTGTCAATGACCGAGATTTCCAGGAACTCCAGTACCTCAGCCTTCAGAAACCGTTTCAAAATGAAACGCGCGAGCTCCGGCTCTACGTCAGAATACTCCAGCGCATCCTGACGACTCATCTTGTTGAGCTTGATCGATGTACCGCGTAGCGCCTTCTTATACTTGTTGCCGTTAACGTCCGTGACAGCATGTTGGTCAGCATTGGAAATCAGTTCCCAGAGCACACTGCCCAGTGCTGGAAGGCCCGACCTGAGTAACACCCCTTGATCACCGCGAGCATTCATCAGTTTCGACGACGTTTCCACGAGCGTCGAGAACCAAGTTCTCGGTTGGACTTTCGGCACGGCGTGATCAAAGTAGAACGGCTTGATGAACTCACGTTTTGCGTTGTTCACGCAGAACAAATTAATGGCAGTGGGGCGAGCGCCTCGGAGGTTGGACGTGTTACGCAGGTCACCTACGAACATCGCATCGACAAGAGGCCTGATTGCCACCAGCGCTTCTCGCCGATCAATTAATTGATGATCTTGAGCGTGCACTTCACTGCACATGATCAAAGCAAAGAATCCAGCAGCGCTCTGCGCCAACTGTGTAATTTGGGTGATTGCTTCATCACCAGCAGGTGAGTACAGGTGAAGGACGGTTTTTTCGTAAGCACGTGCCCAGGTCACGATGAACTGAGCCAATGCTGCATCGACGCCCAATCCACCGCCGTGGCTCATGCTGATAGGAAGCCGGAGGCTGGGATCCGTACCTAACGACTGATAAAGATCCTCGATTTCGTATAAGTTGAGCTTTCGACTGATTTGCATTCACGCCCCTCACATTCCATCGTTGACTTGGCGATACCCGGAATCCCGAGCTGCCACCGTCTTGACCTACCTTAGCCACCCCAAGCCGCTTACCAGAATGGTCGGCGGGCGGAACACGCGGCAGACTCTACGCGATGCAGCAAATTTAGGCGACGCTCTAAAAGCTTGCGTGCTTACCCGATCACTAGCCCAACGGGTATTCAAATCCTACACCGACGCCAGAACCAAACTCACCCCCAAAAGGGCAAGGGCAAGGCGGTAGCCATCAACAACCCCGCGAAGTACTTTGAAGTCAGCGACGACTTTCTGGACAACTTCATCGCTCGGCTGTACCAGGTGAACGATCGTCTGCACCTCATTCGCTCGATCCTGAGACCTGACATCGGAGCCCCTGCCCCACTGCCTGACGGAAGCTCTGCTGGGTGATCAAAGTTGGCGCATCAGCTCTCGAACCAGTCGCTCGAATTCTTCCACGGAAGAAGCCTTGGCGTTCAGGGGCCGGATGCGTATGAGCTTGGTATTTGCCGCACGGAAGATGGCGTCCTTAAGCTGGTCATTGACCTGCGCCTGAGGATCATCATGGAAGCTGCTGTCCAGCTCGATGAAGTACACCGGCACGTAGCCGCTACCCACGTCGAACAGAACGCTGTCGACAATACCTCGAAAGAAGTAGGACTTGGCTTGTTCCGACAGTTGATCCTTGATGGCCTGGTAATCGAGAACGCAGCTCAAGGCTACATTGGGGTAAGGATGGTGAGTGGGGAAGACCCGCCGCACCGCCTCGTAAAAGTTTTCTTCCTGCTTGGACTTGAACAAGCGAATGGTCTTTGGCCCTCCGGCCGTCACCTCTGTCGCCCGGACAGTCATGTTTCCCCGAAGGCTCGCTGAAAACACTTCTGGCTTGCCCTCTAGGAAAGACTGGATGATGTCCTTGGCTAGCGGGCGATGCTGATGGGTTTGGGCATAGTTGAGCAGTGCGGAGTGATTGGTCTCTTGCATCAGCTTCAGTCGCTCATCAACGAAGCGATCCACAAAGCCCTGGCTGAAGCCGTGCTGGTTAAGTTCAATGAGCAGATTGGTGGACTCGAATTGCCTTGAGCGCTCAGCAGGCGGTAGTGGCTCAGCGAAGGAGAAGAACTCGGTCTCAAAGAAGCCGGTCATTTGAGCCAGATAGGGATCCTGCACCTTGGCCTTTTTTTTCTGGTAAAGAAGCTTGCCAATTGCCTCCCAGTCCTTCTCCGCCAACAACGTAAACCAGTGCTCTCTGTCTTCCATGGCCGCGCTCCACGCCTGATGCCGAACGTCGGGTTAGGATATGGTCGGAGCCGAAGCACATGCAACGTCAGGTGAGGTAAAGGTTTCGGAAACCTAGGCGTCTAAGCGCACGTCAATGGACGTTCTTGCAGCACATAGCGCCTCAGAGGTCCTTGATGCAATGCTCCATTTGTTGTCACATTCGGCTACGGTGATTCTATCAATTCTTGCGCCATCAGCACTAGACCGAAAAATTTAATCGTAATTTACATACCAGGCTATGAAGTTTGGCTCATTATAATTGAGGTATATCTTGCGCGACGCTACTCAAAAAAACGAGAGTTTTGCTATCGAATTCAAGGACAGAATCGCAGCGTTTTCAGAACAGCAGGCGCTTAAATTTTTCAATCTTGTATTGGATTTAGGAGAAACCTACGGTACGGGCTATCAGTTTGAAGGTGCAATCCATTTAGTGCTGGATAACAGTATTATACAATCATACAAGCATAGGAATACTCAGCCGCATCGTGAGTTACAAGCGTTAGCATATACTGCATTCTGCCGCTTTGTGACTGGGTGGGGCGATCGCGAGACTTACTTGGCGCTATCGCCGGCGGCGGTTTACGAACACTTGGGACGCCCTGACCAAGTCACCAAAACTCAAATAGAAAAGGCATGCGCTGAGCTATCTGAATATTTTTCAGAAACAGGGCTAAAAATAAAGATGATCGGTTTTAGAAACCCTTCGGAGCTAATGCAACACCTCAAAGCAATAGCCGCAGATGACAAGTACTTAAGTGATTATTTCAAAGAAGTTGAATCTTTCGATTGGAAGACCGATTTGCGGGCCCCATTTGGCGTGAAAATCCCGCTAAGCATCGCATCCTCTAAAATACCTGACAACCTGCCACTTCAATACTTTAGCCCATGGTATGTTAAATTCGTCATTTCCAGTCGAGTGGAACGACTAATTGCGCAACAATCTCAACAAAATATTGAAGCTCGGCCGATCATGAGTGGAGAGCTCTCAGAATCACTTGCAGCAATGAATGATTTTACTAAAAAAGGTGTCTTAAGAGGGTTGGGTGACATTGATATGCTTCAGCTTTGCGATATAAACAGCCAATATCAGAGCAAGGTCAGTCAAGTGCTGCTTGGACAAACTTTTGATAAGGGTCTGTCTAAAGTCCTTCACCAGAGAACTGTTTTCTTTGAAAGCAGCTGTATCGAATATGGAACTGCTCAGGCAGAGGAGCAAATAAAGGCCACCGTGAGACTAATGACATCCAATCCATTCAAAGCCCAAGACGCTCGTGCTGAGAAATTTAGCGGATATCTGTCAACTTTCTGCGAAACGCTTAAAGCAACCTGCATTGAAGCACAAAGAAAATCGCGCTAGTCAAGTGTCTCGCTTTGCTTTGTTCAATTAGCCCCTGCACATCTTACGACTGTGCGGGGGCAGCAGGTTGTTGGCGTGATGCGTTTTTGATCCAGACAGCCAGTGGTGGATAGGGTCGATAATCGACACTGCAAACGATTTCGCCTATATGGCCTATCGGCCGCCTAACCGTCCTCCCAGATTTTTTACTAGATCCTGTAAGAAAAAAACTAAACTTGCAAACACCAGATGGCGCAAGCCAGTGAGATCCTCGCTGCAAACCATCTCGCAAGCTTGTCGACGCGCGTAGGACAAATGGAAAATCCCTTTTTAGTTCTCACACTGTTTAGCAACCTAGCTCGGGGTTCGATGCATAGTCTTGCGAGACGAGGAGGAGTGTTTTGGACGCAACGGCATAGATAACTGCCAAGCCCGTTATCATGAAGGTTAAGAACCACAGCATGTTATTAATGGAGGCTGGATCCATAAGGTTCGTAACGCCAATCATCACTATACCGTACAGCAGCGGGATCAGAGAGAGGCAGATCGCAAGCTTGGTTAGCCTTTCATACATAAAAATATGCCCAGTTCTTTCATTGCAGCGAGCTGACTCACTAGCGGACTTTAATGCCATACTGGCACGAATCAGATCGTAAACTGAAGCTGCGCCGCCTACGAAACAAACCCAAGCCATCGGATCGTTTAGCATAAATTTAGACTGAGATCCGAAAAAATAAAGGATGAGGTAGCCAGCAGGTGCTATCAGCAGGAAAAGCACTACCCCATATATATCGAGCGCCGCCTCGACAAACTTTTTCTTCATATCTCCTTTTAGCTTTCGGCTGATACGCCAATACATAAGAGGAGTGATTAATATTGCTATTATAAATACAAAGGCCGTGGATACCTGGACCCACTCTTGAGCATAAAAGTTTTCGAACATCGAGGAGTTCCCCCTGCACTTAAGTAACAAATTTATTGGTTCTGGTTGTACGCCGCGCTTTCGAACTATACGCCCTGCCCGCCTGTATCTCGACTCCTATGAACTCGACCACCAAAGCAAATATGATCGACCCAGTTTAATTCAACATTTGGCTGAAATAATTATTACACCTCAAAGAGTCCGAATAATTATTGAGGTTATCCAGCCTCGCTGGGTTGTAGTTCACTAAAGCGGCCTTCCTGCAGTGCTCGGGCGACAGCTGCCCTCTCGGTAAATCTATCGGCAGTCAACGAGCAGTAGCTCAGCCTTGCCTTGGATGAAGCCGAGCCCCGAGTTGGACCCGGCCTCATCGTGACACACTAGCCGCCGAAGACTTTCTTGCGTTGCGCAGTCCGCTCCCGGCGTTGGTTTTCGTAGGCGGTTCGCCGCTTGGCAGCCCGTTGGACCAGCTCCAGGACCAGGGCGATGTCGCTGAGCAGCTCATCCCGAGTGGGCAGAGCCAATTGGCGCTCACCAGGGGTGTCATGGGCTTCCGTGGCTTCACATGCCCGCGCATAAACGTCCTGCAGTTGTTCCCACTCCTCTGCGGGATGGCCGACCACGGCGCCAAAGGCTTCGACGCTGACCACGTCGCTGAATGGCTGAACCGTGTTGTTCAGGAATATCTCGCGAATGGCCCGTTCGACGGTGCCACGGAGGCTGGAGTAGCCCGCCGCAATTTGCCGTTCGAGTTCATCCCCCGGATAACTGCCGTCGATAGCGTTCAGGGCTTTCACCCGCTCGCGCAGATCGTTCAGTCGGGCATTGGTGTCCATCGTCGTCCAGGTCAGCCCCTCACTCACCAACCCTGGTGACTCATCCCAGCCGATGGTCTTGTAATTGGCTGAGCGCCCTGCACGCTGAAGCGCCATGGCCAGTTCAGTCAAAAACACGGCGTCATGGGTGAGCACCAATACCTGGCGCGTTTCGGACAAGGTCACCAAACGTCGGGCGATGGCCCGGCGAAAAACATGATCCAAGGAGGTGGAAGGATCGTCGAACACCACCGTTGATGTGTGTGGCAGCGAGTCAAGCTCAGCAAGGAACATGGCCAAACCCAAGGCGCGCTGTTCTCCTTCCGAGAGCACCTTGGAGGCTTTTGCGCTGATGTCCTTCAGGCGCAGCGTCACCTTGGTCACGCCGAGATCGGTACGCCCGGTCAGATCCGGTTGTACCCGGCGCTTGTAGCCCAGGGCCTTCAACTCGGCATTCATTGTGGTCGCCAATGCCTCGGTCACATGCGTCGCGGCCAGGGCCGTCAGTTTGCGTGATACTGCCTGAGGGTTGAGCGCGCCATGACAGCGGCTCAGTTTGTCATGCACCTGGCTGTCCTGGATAAAACGCTCAACCGCAGCGAGTTGGCCGGACAGGCGTTGTCGAGCCTCCATCTCCGCCAGTTCCCGGGCTAGCGCCAACCGTACGGTGGGATCAGCGGAGGCACGCAGGGTCTTGGCGTCGGCGCGCAGTAAGGCAGCTTTGGCGGCGAACGCACCATCCAGGTTCGCCTCCGGCGGAAGCGGCGCTAACCCAGGGGCCAAGTTTCCAGCTTCCAAGGCTTGCGTGACCCAGGTGTGCCGGGCAGCCCAGGTGGACACCGTTGCCGTTATGGCCGCGTGCAAGTCAGGCAGACGCTCAGCCACCTCAGCCAGCGTGGGCGCGTCCAGAATGCTGCGATCGACCGATTTCACCTTCCCGAGCGCCTCTCGACGTGCAGCGTTGGCTGCCTGGGCGTCCGCAGTGGCGCTGTCGGCCACAAAGGCTGCAAAGCGACGCATACGCTTGGCCGCGTTCGCTGCGTAGGGTTGCTGGCACAGTACACAGTGCGCGTCCGACTCCAGATGTGGGAACGGCTGTGCAGGATACGCAGCCTGTCGCGAGAAAGCTTCAGCGGCCCGATACATCATTTGCCACAGTGCATTGCCCGTTCCTTCTAGCAACGGGGCGGTGAGCGGAGCGGATGCCGGCGCCTCGTTGCCGTCTTCGGAGATGGTGCCGTGGAGCCGCGCTTGCGCGAGTTGCATGGCAACGTGCGCGCCCTTCTCGATCTCGATCAGTTCTTTTGCCCGCGCAATGGCGCGGTCGCTCACCCAGCGCTGGACAACCTCCGCACGCTGCTGTGCTTGATCCAGGCGGGTAGCCAGGCGCTCCAAGACCAATGCCTGCGGGCCCGGATCGGTTTCCAGCAGTGTCCGCTTCAGAAACTCCAGTCGCCTGAGTTCCTCGTCACTGACAGTCCCCAACCGAGTAAGCATCGTGAGGTCCGAGCCGCTGCTCAGGCTGGCGATGTAACGGCCGACCTCGGTGTCACCTTTCAACTGCTCGAACGGCCGTGTATCGAGGACCAACGCGCTGCGCTCGGCCGCGACGCGGGCTTGCAGGTCGCGCTGCAGTAGGACCAGGCGCGTGAGATGGGGCAAGCCGTACGGTTGGAACGCGGGAGTACCCTCCGCGTCGATATAGTCGTTGGCACAGGCCACGTCGTATACCGATACGGCGCTCAAATGCGGATGGGCCGGCCCGCTCTGGACCCAGCGTGCCGTTTCCGGCGAGCCATCCACCAGGATGGCGAAGTCTGCAGAAGGCGATCTGGGCGGTGCCACTGCCGCAAAGGCGTTGGGCAGAACCTCCACACGATGCCGGGCCTTGCAGGCATTCTTGAGGACGCGAGCATAGCCGGATTTACCGGCACCATTGTGGCCGAAAAGGATGGTCATGCCCTCCGGCACCAGGTCAAAGGAGCGGCCTGAGGGGAAGCCGTTGACCTGATCCAGCCCAGATACTCCAACCAGTCTGACGGTAGCGCCACTGCCGGCGCCCGGGACGTCATCAATGCTGAACGGTCTGCCGACACTAGCGACCGTGCCATCGCCTTCCTGCTCGCGGATCATCTGCAAGATAGCGTCGAGATCGAGCTGAGAGAGCTCGGGCCGCGCAAAGATGCGACGAAGCGCTTCTTGTTGCCAGGGTCTCATCCCACCCGCCCACGCGATGATCTCGCTCAACAATGACATAGCAATCTCCTTTGCCTGAACATAGGCTGGATTCTGTCTGTTTGAGCTTGGGAACACCAGCTACCTGGATCGGATCAATCTCATGATCGCTTCAATGGGCTACCTGCTACTCCATGTCGAACTTTGGATGGTAATCCGCAGAATGCCCTTTTCGGAGGAGATCCATCGGGACCGGTGGCCGGATTGAGGCTGCTACCTTGCGTTAATGACCGCTTTCGGCCAAAAGTAGGTAGTTACGCAGGGTTCGCAGCCCTTCCTTAAAGCTTGAAGGCGTCTACAGAAGCAGGGGCGATTCAGGCTCAACGTTTTGCGGCAGGTGATCGGTCTGCCTCCAGAGGCCGGCACTGCTGGCATTGCGCCTATCTGAGCATTTGTGACAGCATCGCCCGATTAACCTCAAGAGCTTCCTGCTATCACCATGGGACAATCAATCTCCGATAGGCGCGGGCGAAGGCTTGCCAGTGGGCGGGGGCTGAGATGAGGCGGTAGCCAG
Source organism: Pseudomonas sp. 20P_3.2_Bac5 (assembly GCF_025466035.1). NCBI lineage: Bacteria > Pseudomonadati > Pseudomonadota > Gammaproteobacteria > Pseudomonadales > Pseudomonadaceae > Pseudomonas > Pseudomonas sp. 20P_3.2_Bac5. The sequence continues at coordinate 211,441 of NZ_JANLOA010000042.1, forward strand.
GCCACCATTACACAAGGATAGTTTTGGTTATGTCGTACATTAACTTGCCCAGTGATCAGCAAGCCGCGATCAGCGACGTTGATGAGACGGTGCTTCGGTCAGCAGTACACAAGTGTCTAGATGAAGAACGCGTAGGGCCTATTCATGGCCTTGGCCTCAGTAACTGTGGGCCCTACGTGGCTACCAAGCTCCATGGGTTCCAACAAGCGATCGCTGAGTACAGCAAGGCCAAGGCCCATGCCAAGCGCGAACGCACTCGGCAGGATGCGCTGTATGCCGGCAATGACCTCATTCACGCCTTGCAGCAAATGAAAGGGCGGCTCGAAACTGAGCGCAAAGAGGGGGAGCTGTTCGTCATTGATGATCAGATCAGGCCACCTTTCCACCTCAGCAAGCGACTATCAGTGCAAGTGTCGTTTCGCTGGCGAGCGTCGCCGTCTGCGGACTGGAAGCACGGGCACCTGACGTTCGTCTACGATTTCTCCCCTCAGCCCAGCTACACCCTGCCGCTGCCCAAGCGCAAACCCAGCGCGGCGCAGGTAGCGAGGGATCTTGAAGACAGTCTGTACCGAGAATGGGAGCGCTTGAAGGCTCAGGCACTTTTCTCTATGAGAGAGTTCTTCCGAGATGGCGGCGATGGGGATGCTGTGCCAGAGGTGTTCGCGGTGAGGTCTAGTCCCTACGGCGGGGGCTTGAATAACTTCAGCTGCAATTTTTGGCAGCCCGAGAGGCCGGCACCATAAATTTGAGCAAGCATCAGCCTCGGTATCTAGGACTGGTGTAGCTGCCCTTCACGAAAGGCAGCTAACGGCCACAAGCGGACCATCCAGCAGAGGCCTGAGTCGGCTATCCTTCCATGCTTTAAGGGATCTATGAAACTGGGGCGATTCACCAAACACTTGATACGCTGAACGGTGCTAGAAAATATATGACGTACAGTGAACCTCGCGTTGAACAGGAAATTTTCAAAGATCTCGCTCAGCTTTCCACTACACCGGGATTCGTGCATGCGCTCTCATGGATGTCGTTACGAGACAATTATGTAATTTTTGATGGTGCAATTGACGGCGAAACCCTCGCCACCTCTTATGCGCCAGGACGAACGGTGCGGACTGAGTTTTCGACCTTGCTCGGGCTAATGGTTCGTCAGCCGATTGACCTGAGCCAGCCGTCGCCCTCCGAAATTCAAGCGCTGCTTGATCGGACCAAAACATTGCTTGAGGAACTCCATGCGCACCTGGGGCGGCCAATGCGGGACTCGCTCATCGAAGCTGCGAGAGCCGTACAAGTGGCGGAGTCGAAGCGCCCGCCTTCTCCATTCACGCGTGCAGATGTGCTTCGGGAGCCGATCTTCTATGGAGGCGAGTCCGCGTACAGTTTCCAATATCGAGATATGGCGCGCGAACGCTACGCTGCGGACGAGACATGGTTGCTTGAGAATAAGGGGTTCACCATTGCGGACGCGCAAGCTATGGCCGATGCAATCTCGAAACTCCAGAACATCAAGATTGCGGACGCGCTGTCGTGCTTGAAAACCGGGGCGTCACACTCCTCATCCTTACTATCTGGCTTTACTACAACGGCTGAGGAAATCGCGGCGCATTGCACTCGGCCTAAAGAAATGGTTCAAGCGATGCTTTCGACGTTCAGTGTCACTGCGCCCTCCAATCAGGATTTCACGTCTCTCGGCGCGTTTAACGTTGTTAACGCATGTCCGATAGTCGCGCTGCCGGATGGACACTACATCGCACTCCAAACTTATGGAATCGTCGAATCGCTTTACGACTCACCGTTCTACTGGATGATCGGCGATAAATCCTATCGAGCCAAGGCCTCGGCGCACCGGGGCGACTTTACCGAGCAGTTTGTTGCTAAGCGGCTACGCTCGGTATTCGGCGAGAGCAATGTCCATTGCAACGTCAACATCGAAGGCTCGGACGGCCGTGTGTCCGAGATGGATGTGCTCGTCCTGTTTGGCGACCGGGCGCTGCTCGTCCAGTGCAAGTCTAAGAAGATGACATTGGAATCGCGTAAGGGGAACGATCAAGCACTACGCGACGATTTCCAGAAGGCGGTGCAGGATGCCTACGGCCAGGGCCTGCGCTGTGCACAGTCGCTTAGACGGCCGAGCTTGGACTTTGTGAAGGAAGATGGATCAAAGCTCAATATCCCCCAACTACGCGATATCTATATCTTGTGCGCTGTGTCGGACCACTATCCGGTGCTCACTGTACAGGCCAGGCACTTCCTCGAATATGAGGAAGACAGGGTCATCCATGCACCTTTGGTAGCCGACGTATTTCTAATAGACGTGCTAACCGAAATGCTCGCCAGCCCTCTGCGATTGCTCAGCTATATCGACCGGCGGGTCGGTTATGCCGAACGTATTTATGGAACCAACGAGTTGTCAATCCTTGGCTATCACCTGAGTCAGAACCTATGGCTCAAAGACAAAACTAGCATGGCCATGGTAGTAGATGATTTCTCGCTCGATCTGGACACCGCCATGACCGTACGTCGTGAGGGTATTCCCGGCGTCGCTACACCTAAAGGTATTCTCACCAAGTTCACGGACACGCGTGTCGCTCGGATCATCGAGAAGATTGAGCACGAGGCTGACCCTGACCTGATCGATCTCGGTTTCCTCCTGCTCGACATCAGCGGCGACACGGTAAAACAGCTGGACCAGGGGATGAAGGACGTCGCCCGACGCACTCGGCTCGATGGGCGGCCACACGACTTCACCCTGGGGTTCGATACCGGCGACACTGGAATTACTATCCACTGCAGTCGAGCAACAGCGAGAGATGCAGTTGAGGCACTCGCTGCTCATTGCAAGAGGCGCAAATATGTACATCGCGCTGATAATTGGTTTGGACTTCTCGTGCGTGAGACAGATGGGTTGCCTAAGCTCAGTCTGACGACACGCTTTCCATGGAAGCGTGACAGCCTGATGGAGACCCTGACGCAGGGCATGGTGCTCAACGGGAATTCGGGATCTGCTCAACCAGCTTCGTCGAACCGTACACCAGACGATTCGAAGATCGGCCGAAACGACCCATGTTTCTGCGGTAGTGGTCAAAAGTTCAAAAAATGCTGCTTGATGTGATGATCACTGCTATCCCAAAAGTGGGTGAATCGCCCTCAGTTTCATAGATGCTTTCGATCCTCAGCGGAACCGGCCCAGTCCTGGCGAGGCCGGCAGCTTCTGGCCGATCTCTGCCCTTCACGAGGGGAGGCTTTGGGTCGATAGCGGTCAGTCGTGAACGGTTGCAATCGACCCATTGCGGACTTTCATTCAACCCATTGAAACCAGAGCCAGCCGGGAATTGAGTTCCAGCAGGGGGAGCTTGCCCACTGCCAATGATGAACACATCCCATGATCGCTCTGCATGAGCTGTCATTCCAACTCCTTTCGAAACAGTGATGGGACACCTCTTTTCAGAACACGTAGCTTATTTCTACTTAAAGTCATGTCGAGCCCAAGCACACCTGGCAAACCAAGCAGTAGCTTTTTCCACTCCGCGGTGCATGCGGAAACCGACCTCGTGGTCAGGCGAAAAAATCTTAGCTTTGTCGCAAACGGCACACGCAGCGGTACGCTGTCGGCCAACGTTTCAAGCCAATACAGCAACATTTGCAGCAATTTCTCATTCAACTGTTGGTTAGGCCGACCCTAAGTGTTGCGTATGAATATGTGAATGTGTGCAACAAAACCAGCTTTAAGATTACTGCAACTCCAGTTGCTCGATAACTCTAATAAAACATAATAAATTCAATAAGTAATGAAACACACCACCCTCCGAAGACTCCCATTATCAGCACCTTCGTATGAAGGCTTGAGGAGCGTCCATTGATGCCGGCTGCTTTGCTACTAGCAACGCTCTGCATGGTACACGCCCGATTGAGCGCTCTGGCAGATCGTGCTGCGGCTTGGTAGAAATCGCACTGCGATTTTTTCGCGCGCGCGAAAATCACATGACCGATCGCACCGGCTCCTGGATCATTTCCTCCAGCACCTGGTCCAGGTGCGGTCCCAGTTCAAACACTTCGCTGTAGAACCGTTGCAGCGACTTGGCTTCGTACGTATAGCGCGCTCCAACGAACAACTGGGAGCAATCCTTGATGGATGCTTCAAGTGAGTAGCCAGGTTTTAAACGTTCTGAGATCTCACGCAAGCGATCGCCGAGGTCACTAGGAATTGCCTGGTACAGTGCAAGCAAGTCATGGCTATCCTTTCTTGCAGCCTTGGACAGCAGCAAGTAGCCCTCTGGATCGAACGCTGGATCGTATTCATCTGTCGGGCTGGTAGGATCAAACTTCACATGGAATGCTTTCAAAAAAAGCTCCAACGCCAAGCCAGTGCTCATGGCAGCAGGCCAAGCAAGGGCTAGGTCGCCATTAAAGGCTTCCGTTTTGATGAGCTCTGCTGCCCTTAGATATGTTCGACCTTCCTCGATAACTCTCCTGCTTGGCAACGGCTCGACGTAGGTGATGACCATGCTTCCTAGCTCCTTTGCAGATCGCAATGCGATTTTCTCGGACGAGAAAAATGAGTAATAATGCGTTTTTAATCACTCAGCAGAATAACTAAGCTAAATGACTATTTAGTGTAGTTATGAGTTCGAGCATCACGAATTAACAAAGAACCGCTCATGCAAATCATCGAATGTTCGCTCAAGTAATTGAACGACGCAGCCACACTATGAGTCCCTCGACTATCAGCGGGAAGATGTTTTCTTGCCCTATCACAAGTACCTGGGCACCTGACGGCCCTGTTCCAGAGCGCCGCACCCTCCTCTTTGCCTCTACTGCTGCGTCGGATCAGCCTGTATTCTTGCGCTAGGCCAGGAATGTGCCTTTCGCTGCGGTCGCCCGCCACCGCCAGCACGGGAATCCGGACTCTCCATCAGGTACTGACGTGAAGCGTGACATCCACCTCGTTGTCCTTCTGCTTTTGCTTATCGGTTGTTCGCTGGCTTCGTTGACGCTGTGGAAGGTCATGGCCTCACGCGAACGCGCGCTGGAAGAAATCGATGTCCACGGTTTGAACCTGACCCAGGCGCTGGTGACCTATTCCGAAGGGATTGTGCGGCAAAGCTCGCTACTCTTGCTCGGTCTGGTCGAGCGCCTGGAAACCGAGGGCAGCGGCCCTGCGCAGATCGCCCGGTTGAAGCAGTTGGTCGCGCGCCAGCAACCATTGATGCCGCAGTTGAGCGGCATCACCGTGTATGACCGGCAGGGTCACTGGCTGATGGCGTCCAACCGGCCGACGCCAGTCGGCGCCAACAGCAGCGACCGCGCCTATTTCGTCCATCACCGCGACGACCCGTCCCGCGAGCCCTTCATCGGCCCGCCGATCCGCAGCCGCTCCAACCAGGAGTGGGTGATCACTATCAGCCGCCGCTTCAACGACGCGGACGGCAGCTTCGCCGGCGTCGTGGCGGTCACCCTGGGCATCGAGAACTTCCTGCGTCTGTTCGGCACCCTCGACCTCGGCCAGGATGGCGCGATCGGCCTGACCAATACCGACGGAACCCTGCTGGTGCGTTACCCGTTCCGCGAACAGGACATGGGCCGCAACTTTTCCAACTCGCCGATCTACGCCAAGTACCTGGTCGACAAGACGGTGGGCACCGCCTCGTTCACGTCCAGCCTGGACGGCGTCGAGCGGCTTTATGCGTTTCGTAAAAGCGATCGCCTGCCGCTGGTGACCACGGTCGCCCTCGGCAAGAACGAAGCCTTGGCAGCCTGGCGTCTCGAGGCGATGCTGTCGTTGTTGGTGGTGTCCGGTCTGCTGGCCGTCGTTGGTGTCATCGGCTGGTTGCTGATCCGTGATATCCGCCGGCGGATCACGGTGGAAGGCGACTTGCGGGTGGCACAACAGCAGTTGCTCGACAGCAACAGGCAACTCGAGCGCCTGGCCATGGACGACGCTCTGACCGGCCTCGCCAACCGACGCTGCTTCGACCAGACCCTGTCCATGGAAATCCGCCGCGCGCAACGGGATACAACGCCACTGGCGCTGCTCATGCTAGATATCGATTTCTTCAAGCGCTACAACGACCGCTACGGCCATCCGGCCGGCGATGCCTGCCTGCGCGAGGTGGCCAGCGCCCTGGCCGGTTGCATCCGCCGGCCGCCGGATCTGGTGGCGCGCTACGGTGGCGAGGAAATGGCGATCATCTTGCCCAACACCGATGCCGAAGGCGCGACAGTGGTCGCGAAGCTGGTGCTGGAGGCGCTGAACCGACTGGATATCCTTCATGCAGAAAGCCCCTTCGGCCACGTTACCGTGAGCATCGGCCTGGCCTGCGCGTCGGGGCCCGCCCTGGAACCGCAGCAGGCCCTGATCGATGCCGCCGACCGGGCGCTGTATGCGGCCAAGGAAGGTGGGCGCAACCGTCTGGTGGTTGCCTGCCCTCCCCTGATCAGCGCGACAACAACGCTGAGTCAGGAAGCAAACAACTGCCGCAACTGATCGAGGCCGTCAGCGTAGATGCCTTCAACAACCGCCAAGGCCTCATCATCAGACGCGCCGTCCGCCACGAACTCCGCCTGCCAGGTCACCAGCGCCTCGCCGTCGGCTGCCGGCTCGACGCGCAGCAGCGATTGGTAATCCCGCGCTGGCAACGGTGATTCGATGATGCCGTAGCGATACAGCCGCTCGCTGTCGGAGTGCTCCAGCAGCCGCTCGTGGAGGGTCGCGCCGTTGCCCAGGGTCAGCAGCCGTTCGGCGCCCGCCTGGTTGTTGCTGCCGGCGAGCAACTGGCTGGCGCTGACCGCCGGGTGCCAGAGGTGCAGGCCGTTGAAGTCGCCGATGCGCTGCCAGACCTCATCCGGCGTAGCGCTCAGGGTGATCTGACGTTGTGCGTGCAGGGAACTCGTTGCCATGGTCGTTCGCTCCTTTTGGGCTGTTTGGCCAGCGCCAGTGTTACAGGCCCGGCGCCCTGCCCCCATTCTCCCAATGGCGCAAACCTCAGCCGCGAACCGCTACTTTGGGATAAACACAATGCACCGCGGCCGGCCCTCACTGGGCCGGCCGCGGTCTGTTCAGCGGTGACGGGCGCGCTTGGAACAGCGCGCCTGATGCACCATCCCGAGCAGCGCCAGGCACAGCCCCGCCCCGCCAGTGGAAATCACCAGCACCTGGTAGTCAGGCATGAAGCACATGGCACTCAGGCAGGTCACGATAAACACGATCACCGCCCAGGTCAGCCACGGGAACAGCCACATCTTCAGCGGAATGTCCTTGCCGCTCGCTTCCAGCTTGCGGCGCATCTTCAGTTGCGAACAGGCGATGACCAAGTAAACCAGCAGCGCGATGGTGCCGGTCATGTTCATCAGCGTATCCAACACATCCCGCGGGCGCAGTTCGTCACTGAAGTTGATCAGCGCCATCACCACCGCCACCAGGCAGGAGCCAATGATCGCGTACATCGGCACACCGGTGCCGGCTTTGGTCAGCTTGAAGAACGCCGGCGCATCGCCACGGCTGGCCAGCGAGAACAGCATCCGCGAAGCGGTGTAATGCGCCGAGATCAGGCAACTGCTGACCGAGGTGAGCACGACGAAGTTCATCAGCCACTCGGCGCCCGGAACGCCCAGCAGCTCCAGGGTGCGACGGTAGGAGCCGTAGCCGGATTGACCGAGCATCGGGTCGTTCCACGGCACGAGGCAGACGATCAGGAAAATCGAACCGACATAGAACATGCCGACACGCCACACCACCGACTTGGTGGTCTTGATGATCTGCTGGGAAGGGTTCTTCGATTCCGACGCGGCGATGGTGGCGATTTCCGCGCCGAGGAAGGCGAACATCACTCCGAGCATCGCGCCCACGACCGGCTCGAAGCCGTTGGGGACGAAACCATGGGCGGTCAGATTGCTGATGCCGCTGACCTCGCCGATGGTCCAGATGTTCAGCACGGCCAGGCAACACACCACCAGGAAGCACACGATAGCAACCACCTTGATCAGCGCGAACCAGAACTCGAACTCACCGTAGTTCTTCACGTTGAAGAAGTTGATGCTGATCAGCAGCAAGGTGGTCGCCAGCACGAATACGTTGACACTGACCGACGGGAACCAGCCGTTGAGAATCTTGCCGGCGACATAGGCTTCCCAGGCCATGAGCGCGACCCAATAACCCCAGTACAACCAACCGATGGTGAAGCCCGCCCAGCGCCCAATCGCGCGATCGGCGTAGGTGGAAAAGGAACCGGTGTCCGGCGAGGCCGTGGCCATTTCGCCGAGCATCCGCATGATCAACATCATGAGAATGCCACCCGTGAGGAAAGCCAGAACGGCAGCCGGACCTGCACTGTGAATCACACTCCCGGAGCCAACGAACAATGAGCCGCCGATCACACCGGCAATGGACATCATGGTCAGATGCCGGGACTTCAGTCCCGCCTTCAGATGGCTTTCATGCTGCGACTTGTCGACAGCTACACTCGCGTCCATCTACGTTTACCTTTTTGTTTTTGTAGTTAAGGGCGTGCGAGGCCGGCAGATCTGCAAGCGCCAGCCCCGCACGAGCATCACCGGCTCAGCGAGGCGCCAGGGCCACGGAGACGAACTTGGTGTCCAGGTATTCCTGAATCCCCCAGACCCCGCCTTCACGCCCCAACCCACTCATCTTCACGCCGCCAAACGGCGCTTGCGCGGTCGAAGGTGCACCGTCGTTGATGCCGACGATGCCGTAGTCCAGGCGTTCGGAAACGCGGTGGGCGGTATCCAGGTCGCGGGTCCACAGATAGGCCGCCAGGCCATACGGCGTATCGTTCGCTGCGGCCACCACCTCATCGGTGGTGTCGAACTCGAGAATCGGAGCCACTGGCCCGAAGGTCTCTTCTTCAAGAATGCGCATGCCTGGCGCCACGTCGCACAGCAAGGTCGGCTGGAAATACAGGCCGCCCAGCGCCTGGCCGCCGACCACCACACGGGCTCCACGCCCCACGGCATCCTCGACGTGCTCGCGGACTTTGTTCAGCCCCTGCTCATCGACCAGCGGACCGATCTGGGTGCCCTCATCGGCGGGATCACCGACCCGCAGTGCCGAGATCCGCGTCGCCAGCGCATCGATCAAACGAGCGCTGATCGACCGGTGCACATAGATGCGGTTGGTGCACACGCAGGTCTGCCCGGCGTTGCGGAACTTGCAGGCCATGATTTCTTCCGCCGCCCGCTCGATATCGGCGTCGGCGAACACGATGAAGGGCGCATGCCCGCCCAGTTCCAGCGATACCCGTTTCATGGTTTCCGCCGACTGGCGATACAGCAGCACGCCGACCTCGGTACTGCCGGTGAAGGTCAGCTTGCGGATGCGCCGGTCCTGGAAGAACACGCCGGAAATCTCGGCCGGCTTATTGGAGGTGATGACCTGGAAGGTGCCTTCCGGACCACCAACCTCGCGCCAGTACTGCTCCAGCAGCAGCGCGGTGAGCGGCGATTGCTCCGCAGGCTTGACGATCACCGTGCAACCGGCGGCCAGTGCAGGCGCGACCTTGCGGGTAATCATCGCCGCGGGGAAGTTCCACGGCGTTACCGCGTAAACCGGGCCAACCGGCTGACGGGTTGCATACAGGCGCTTGTTCTCGTGCTGGCTGGCGAAGGTCTCGCCATACAGTCGCTTGGCTTCCTCGGCGTACCACTCGGCGAAACCGGCGGCGTACATCACCTCCCCCACCGCTTCCTTGAGGGGTTTGCCCATCTCACTGGAAATCGCCTGGGCAATTTCATTGGCCCCCGAAACGATCCGGTCGAACCACTTGCGCAGCAACTGACTGCGGTGGAACGCGCTGGTGTGCTTCCAGGTGTCGAACGCTGCGACCGAGGCATCGGCCAGTGTTTTCGCATCGGCGGCGCTGCAATCCGGCACGCTGGCGCAGGCCTGTTGGGTCGCCGGGTTGATTACCGGGTAGGACTGGTTATCGGCGCTGCCGGCGGGGAGCGAAGCCAGCGTCCACGCCTTTACATCATCTGCAGTGGTAGTCACTGAAGGTACTCCATCAAAAAACTTGAAAAGGACAGATTGAGCGCGGGATCAGGCGTTAACAGCGACCAGAGCCCGCTCGAACATGACCAGCGCTTCGGCGACATCCTGCTCGGAGATCACCAGCGGGCAGAGGAAGCGCACGACGTTGCGGTACACGCCGCACTTGATCACCAGCAAGCCCTCCTCCCGCGCCGCATCGATAACCCGCTGCGCCAGCGCGGCATTCGGCTCTTTGCTGTCGCGATCGGTGACGAACTCGACCGCCGCCATCGCGCCGATTGCGCGGACATGGCCGATGCTGCTGAAGCGACCTTCCAGTGCCTTGAAGCCGGTCATCAGCCGCTCGCCGATCGCGCGGCTGCGCTCCACCAGGTTTTCCGATTGGAAGATGCTGATGACTTCCAGTGCCGCCGCGCAGCCGAGCGGGTTGCCGCCATAGGTGCCGCCCAAACCACCAGGCAGCGGCGCGTCCATGATTTCGGCGCGGCCGACCACGCCGGAGATCGGCAGCCCGCCCGCCAGGCTCTTGGCGACGGTGATCAGGTCAGGCTGGATGCCCGAGTGCTGGAAGCCGAACAGCTTGCCGGTGCGACCGAAGCCAGTCTGGATCTCATCGCAGATCAGCACGATGCCCAGCTCCTCGGTCTTCTTGCGCAGGGCTTGCATGAACTCGACAGGCGCGGCGAGGAAGCCGCCATCGCCCTGCACCGGCTCGATGATGATCGCGGCGACGCGGTCAGCGGCAATCTGGGTATCGAATACTTCCTGCAAGGCCGCCAGGGCTTTTTCAGTGGTCACGCCGCGGTACTCGTTCGGGTACGGGGTGTGATAGATGTCCGGCGCCAGCGGGCCGAAATTCTGCCGGTATGGCTGGCTCATGCCCGTGAGGGTCATGCCCATCAGCGTGCGGCCGTGGAAGCCGCCGCGGAAGGCGATCACGCCGGGACGGTTGGTGTGGGCACGGGCGATCTTGATGGCGTTTTCCACCGCTTCGGCACCCGTGGTCAGGAACACCGACTTGTAGTGTTCTTCACCGCCCACCAGCTTGTTCAGTTGGGCAGCCAACTCGATGTATTGGTCATAGGCGGCCACCTGGAAGCAGATATGGGAGAACGTCTCCAGTTGCTTGCGCACGGCTTCGACAACCCGCGGATGGTTGTGGCCGACGTTGAGCACACCGATGCCGCCGACGAAGTCCAGGTACTTCTTGCCCTGGTCGTCCCAGAGGTAGGCGCCGGCGGCGCGGCTTACGGTGATCGGGTGGGCAACGGCAATGCCATTGGAGACATGCTGTGCACGGGCGGAGACTGGCGGTTTTTGTTGAGAGGACATGGTGTTCACCTTTGTGTGTCAGTGAGCACATGCTATTCACCGCTCCCCGACGCAGATACGTACTCGGCGTAGGAGGATAAGCCGGGTGATTCGCACCCAAAACAGGAACGACAAACGCGGGCGGGAGACGCGAAAAAGCCCGCCGGTTATCACCAGGCGGGCCTTCTGGGTGCCACGTTTCTCAAGGGCGGAACGCTTCAGAATTCCTCGGATACCAACCTGTGCATCTGTGCCGCGACTTGCAGCTTGAAACGATCTTCCGGGTTATCCAGGGAAATCCCGAGAAGGCTTTCGATACGCTCGACCCGGTAACGCAAGGTGCTGATATGAATATCCAGCGCCTTCGCGGTATTGAGTAGCTGAAAGCCCTCGCGCGCCAGACACAACGCCGTATCGGTGAGCGAGTTGCCACGCTTGGGGTGTTCCAGCGGCACAATCATCCGCTCCAGCAACAGCCGCCGGGCATCGGCGTCGCCCATCAGGGCCCGGGGGAAAAGCACCTCATCGAAGTCATGGAGTTTCCCCGGCCGCAACAACGGAAGCAGCGCCGCAACATCCTCGGAGCCCAGCGCCATTCCATCCACGCCGCGATGAACCCGACTCACCGCCAGCGCACTGCCTTCGGTGCGAATGGTTTTCCAGACCGACTCGGGGGCTACTTCGGCAGGCAGCAGAAAGCTGATCTGGTTCAGGGACACCGAAATCAGCGGCGCGACGCTGAAGGTCTGCATCGCCGAGGCGATCCGGTCAGCCAGTTTCGCGCGGCGATTGAAACCCTCGATGGACAGTGGAATGGGCTCGTTGACCAGCACCAGACAGACCCGGTAGCTGCGGCTCTCGCTCCAGCCGGACGCCCGGGCGCGCTCGATGGCGCTGGGCGTCGCGGAAAACTTGCCTTCCAGCAGACCGGCGACAAAGGCATGGCCAAGGCGGGTTTCCTGATCGGACAACTGCCGCTGGTAAGCCAGGTGCAAGGCGGCGATGACCACCGAATGCTCCAGGGCCCGGGTGTCGAGTTCGCCGAATTGATCGGTTTCACCCTCCAGCCACACCACGGCGGCAATCTCGCCGCGAAGCTTGATCGCGCCGCCCAGTCGTGAAGCACCCAGCCGTGCACCGCCCGGCAAGACCACCGGGGCGTTGTCCTTGAACAACTCGGCAAGACTGTTGTGCGCGGTAAGGTCGCGAATCACTTCACGCTCGTATTCCTCACGGGCCTGCGGGTCTGAACTGCCGAGCAGCGTGCCATCGATGGAAACCACCGTGGCCGCCTTGTCCAGAGCAGCATGCAGCGCCCTGGCGAGACCTTCGAGGTTGTTCATCTCCAGCGCAGCTTCGGTCAGCGTGCGATGGATCAGGTCCGAGCGGCGGATGGTTTCCGCCTGGATATTGATGATGCGGGCCAGCACGTCGTGCATGATCTCGCTGAACTGGATCTCCCAGGGCAGTTCCAGCAACGGCAGGTTGCAACGGTTGGCCTCGTCGATGGCGGCCTGGGTGAAGTGCTCGCGAAAGTGCGGAACCGCCAGCACCACGCCGGCCAGGCCGATCTCGCTGAGGCGGCGCACCATGTCGCGGGAGTCTTCATCCGCCTCTGGCCAGTTGTAACCGGTGGTCAGCAGCAGCTCACCGGGCTTGAGCCAGTTGGTGATTTCCGGGTGGTCGACGATATGGACCCAGGTGATTTCCCGGTCCATCGCCCCTGCCCCGGCAACCACCGTGGCTTCGCGCAGCACCGTATGTTCAATCGCGACGTCGAGCTTCATTGTCCAGCTTTCCTGAAGGTGTATCGAAAGCGCAGCAGAAGGCGGCCTGTCGTGGAGCGACCATAGCAGCCATCTGCCCTGTCATGAAACGCTAGGAGAGGACCTTGGCCAGATATTCGGCCAAATGCATCGCTTCGCGGCCACTGACATTGCGAATCTGTCCCCGGCAACTGAATCCGTCGGCGACCACCGGGGTTTCCTCGGGGATGCGGTCGAGATGCGGCTTGAACTCCTGTTCGCCAATCACCTTGGCAATCGGGGCCGTTTTGGAATGATAGGCGTAGGCGCCCGCGACACCGCAGCAGCCCGCCTGAATCACTTGCCCCTTGCCGCCGAGCTTCTCCAGCACCCCTTGTTCGGCACCCATTCCGCCGCAGGATTTCTGATGGCAGTGCCCGTGGATCCGCACGTCCGCGTCGATCGCCGGCAACTCCAGGGCGCGACTGCGGATGAACTCGCTGAGGGTCATGATCGACTTTTCCAGCTTCTTCGCCCGCACATCGTCCGGGAACAGCCCCGGCATTTCGTCCCGGAACACCGACAGGCAGCTCGGTTCAAGCACGAGCACCGGCATGTTTTCCTCTAGCACCGGCTCCAACTGGTCGAGAATCTGCGCGAGATTGGCCTTCGCCTGATCGATCATGCCCACGTCGTAATAAGGGCGGCCGCAGCAAACATGGCGCTTCATCAGCTTCACGCTGAAGCCAAGCCGCTCCAGTACCTGCACGCCGGCTTCCAGCACGCTGGGGGTGAAACCGTTATTGAAGCTGTCCACCCACAGCAGTACGTCGGTGCCACGGCTACTACCGTCGCTCTTCAGAATGCGCTGTGCCGTCGCGCCGGAGCGGAAGCTTTGCGGCGCGATCTTCGGGAATTTCGCGTCCCTGGCAAGCCCGAACCAGGCGCCCGCCGTGCGCACCAGCGGATTGCCCATGGCGTAGTTCAGCACTGGGGACAGTTTGGTGGCATGGGGCAGCCACGCGCCGATACGGCCGATCATGGCATCCATGACCGGGCGGCGTTTGTCGGCGTAGTAACGGTTGAGGAACTCGGTCTTGTAGCGGGCGATGTTCACATGGGTCGGGCAATCCGTCTTGCAGCCCTTGCAGCTCAGGCACAGATCGAGGGAGTCCTTCACCTCCTCGCTCTGCCAGCCGTCCTCGATCACCTCGCCCTTGAGCAATTCGAAGAACAACCGGGCGCGGCCTCGGGTGGAGTACTTCTCTTCGCGGGTCGCGCGGAAACTCGGGCACATGGTGCCACCGTCCAGCGAGCGGCATTTGCCCATGCCAATGCAACGCTCCGACTCGCGGGCCAGTCCCTTGTTCCCCAGGCGCGCATCGTAGGTGAACTGGCTTTCGACCTCGCGGCGGCTGTAGTCAGGGCCCATGCGCAGGTTGGCATCCACCGGCATGGCATGAATGAGCTTGCCCGGGTTCATCCGGTTGAGCGGATCCCACAGGGCCTTGAATTCAGCGAAGGCCTGCATGATGGCCGGGGGATACATGATGTGCAGATATTCCCCCTTTGCCTGACCATCACCATGTTCGCCGGACAGCGATCCGCCGTAACGCACCACCAGCCGCGCCGCCTCGTCAAGGAAGGCGCGCCAGTCCCGTACCCCGCTGTCGGATTTCAGATCGAAAGTAATCCGCGAATGAATGCAGCCGTCGCCGAAGTGGCCGTACAGGTTGGTCTTGTAACCGTACCGCCCGACCAGCGCCCTGAATTCCCGCAGGTATTTGCCCAGATGTTCCGGCTCGACGGCCGCGTCTTCCCAGCCGACCACCGGGTCCGGCGTGTTTGGGTCCAGCCCCAGGGACGTCGCGGAGGCTCCGGTTTCGCGAATGGTCCAGATCCGGTTCATCAGCCCCTTGTCCGTCACCAGGCGAGCACTGGGCTGGCCGGGCAATAGCGGCGCGATGTCCACCGCCCGACGGGCAAGCGCGGTGGCCTCTTCACTCGACAAGGCGCCGAACTCGATCATCAGCCAGGCGTTGCCGGCGGGCAGCTCGGCGATATCGGCGAGCTTCATGCCGCGTTCTTTCAGGCCGCCGATGATGCCGTCATCCAGCCCTTCCATCGCGATTGGGCTCAGTGGCAGCAATTGCGGGACCGAATCGGCGGCTTCGTAGATTTCCGCGTAACCGAGTACCACCAGGACACGGTGCGTCGGGTTCTTCACCAGCAAGGTTTCAGCCTGCAGGACCGTGACACAGGTCCCCTCCACGCCCACCAGGGCCCGGGCGATATTGAAGCCGTTTTCCGGCAGGAGCTGATCCAGGTTGTAGCCCGAGACGCGGCGCTTGAGTTTCGGGAAGCCTTGGCGAATCTCGTCTTCGTAGTGATCCACCAGGTCCTTGAGCCCCTGGACGATCGCCGCACGTTGGCCGCCTGCCTGGAGATGCTCGCGGAAGATGTCGTCATCCGTGGCACCGACCCAGAAGCGCTCGCCGTCATAGGTCAGCACCTCCAGGCGCTCGATATTCTCGACGGTCTTGCCGGCCATCACCGAGTGCGCGCCGCAGGAGTTGTTGCCGATCATGCCGCCCAGGGTGCAACGGCTATGGGTCGCGGGGTCGGGGCCGAAGGTCAGGCCGACTTTCGCCGCTTCATCCTTGAGCTGGTCGCAGATAACGCCCGGCTGCACCCGCGCAAGCCGTCGCTCGGCATCGATGAAGGCGATGCCGTGCAGGTACTTCGAAGCGTCGATCACCACGGCCGCATTCACCGCTTGCCCGCACATGGAGGTTCCCGCGCCACGGGGCAGCAACGGCAGACCCGCGTCCTTGCACAGGGCGACCGTGGTGACGATGTCCTCGAGGGTCCGCGGAATCACCACGCCGATGGGCAACTGCCGGTAGTTGGACGCTTCCGACGCGTAGACAGCGCGTGTCGCGGCATCGAAGTGGATTTCCGCCGTCGTTTCCGCCTCCAGCTTCTGGCGCAGGTTGAGCAGGATATTGAGGTCGAGGGGGATGGAGTTGTTCTTGGTCATGGGGCGAAGCCTTCTCGGTCATCAGCACGGTCGCGTCGATAGGCCGGTACTTTAGGGCGCCAGCCCGGCTTCGCTCTACGACTGTCAGCAACGAAGAACCCCTGCTAACTACCTACTTCAAGAAGGTATCGAACGTTTAGGCAAAAACGCCGATGGCGCCCCGAAAGGCGCCATCGACGGGCCTTTCGGCCAAGGGAAAACGTGCGTGGTTTCAGCGACTGGACCAGGCCATGAAGCGCTCCTCCAGTGCCTCGCCATGATCCAGCCAGAAATTCACATCCATTTGCAGGGCGTTCTTCATATTGGCCGGATTGGTCGGCAGGTCTGCCTCCAGGTCCTTGCTGAGCAATGCCGCAGCCGCCGTGTTGGACGGGCCGTAGGCCATTTTCTCGGTGTAGAGCTTTTGCTGCTCGGGACGCATGGAGAAGGCGATGAAGTCGTAGGCGGCATCCAGGTTCGGCGTGCCTTTGGGAATGGCCCAATCATCGAACTGGTACAGATTGCCGGACCAGACCACCTGTAAATTCGC
Source organism: Pseudomonas sp. 20P_3.2_Bac5 (assembly GCF_025466035.1). Classification (NCBI taxonomy): domain Bacteria; kingdom Pseudomonadati; phylum Pseudomonadota; class Gammaproteobacteria; order Pseudomonadales; family Pseudomonadaceae; genus Pseudomonas; species Pseudomonas sp. 20P_3.2_Bac5. The sequence continues at coordinate 228,066 of NZ_JANLOA010000042.1, forward strand.
GCCGCTGGTCTTGGCCGCGTGAATGCGACCGTTGTACGCCGAACTCATCACCACATCACCGGCCATCAGGTATTGCGGCGGCTGGGCGCCGGCTTCCCACCACTGGATGCTGGACTTGATCTGGTCCAGCTTGGCAAAGGCCCGGTCGACGCCCGCTGGCGTTGCGAGCAGCTTGTACACCTCGGCGGGCGGAACACCGTCGGCCATCAGCGCGAACTCAAGCGAGCCCCGCGCCGACTTGCGCAGGCTGCGTTTGCCCGGAAACTTCTTGAGGTCCCAGAAATCGCTCCAGCCCTGTGGCGCTTCCTTGAGTTTGTCGGCGTTGTACGCCAGCACGTTCGACCAGACGAAGATCCCTAGCCCGCATTCGCTGCGAGTGCCCTCGACCAGCGGGTCCTTGATGCCGAGGCGGTCATGGTCCAGCTTCTCGAACAAGCCTTCCTCACAACCACGGGCAAGGTCCGTGTCCTCGACATCCAGCACATCCCAGGACGTACTGTTGGTGCTGACCATGGCTTTGAGCTTGGCCATTTCACCGTTCCATTCGCCGGCCACCACCTTCTTGCCGGAGTGACGCTCAAAGGGCTTGTAAAAGGCCCCGACCTGAGCCTCCTTGCTCGCCCCACCGTAGGAAATAACGGTTACCGAATCCGCAGCAAATCCATTGCCCGAGAGGAATCCACCGCAAACGAGAGCCAGCAGAACTTTGCCATTCATAGCAGCACCTGTTTTTTATCAAACGTTTATTGGTTGGGGCAGCGTTCAAGGAATAGGGGAAAACAGTGAGGCAGCCTTGGAGGTTTTGTTGGTTTCGCGTTTATTGGCGCCTGGGGAAATATAATCATGCGCCCGGCGGGCACCGCTACCGGTGAGAACCATGAACAATGGAAGGAAACCTGATACTTGAACTATGAAGTCCCTCCTACGATGAACTTGAGCAGGGCTTCGCGAGCACAGGCCCAGAAGACAATCAGAGCCCCGCAAACATGAGCGCCACCCTTGACCGCAAACACGTCCGTCTGATTCGCCACGCCGAAAGCGCTGCCAACGCCGGCCTCGTCACCACGGATCCAGACACTATCCCGCTGACCGAAAACGGCCGCAAACAGGCCATCGCGCTCGCTGCTTCCCTCGACCATGCGCCGCAACTGATCGTGTACTCGCCCTTCGACCGCGCACGCATGACCGCCCAGCCCATCATCCAGCGATTCCCGGATGTGCCAACCGCAATCTGGCCAGTCGAGGAGTTCACTTACCTCAGCCCGCGCCGCTTCAATGGCAGCACTCAGGCGCAGCGCAAACCTCAGGCCGATGGCTACTGGGCACAAGGCGATGCGGCGTTTCGGGATGGTGAGGATGCGGAGTCTTTCCGCCAGTTGCTGGAACGTGCCCAAACCCTGCTGGATCGGCTGGCCCGGCATGAGGCTGAGGACATTCTGGTGGTCAGTCACGGTCAGTTCATTCGTGCCGTGGCATGGCTGATTCTCTACGCAGATGAGGCAGCAACACCGGCGCGGATGCGCGCGTTTCGCCAGCAGGATGTGGCGGTGCCGTTTGGTAATTGTCAGAGCTATCTGATGGTGTTCGGGCCTGATGGCTGGCGGGTGCTGTACCCGATCAGTGCGGATGGGCTGCCGCAACCCGCCGATCCTTTCTGCAGCGCCCCGTAGAACCTGCGGGGTCCATCGCAATGGCGCCCCGCTCGGCCGTTACTCAGGGCTTGGTTTCAGCGTGATCTTTCGGGGTCACCGGAACGCCGTTGGGGCCGGGGACCACCGGGTCGGTGGCATCACGGGTGGTGGCGTGCGGATCGACCGAACTGCCGCCATGAGCCGCAGCCAGTTCCCGGGCTTTCTGCAGATGGGTTTTCAGGGTCGGCAAGGTCTGCTCGGCATAGGTGCGCAGTTCCGCATCCTTGCCGTCCTTGGCGTAGTTGGTAAACAGTTTGACCGCCGCTTCGTGGGCGTTGACCTGGTTGTTGGCGTAGGCCTGGTCAAACGACTTGGCTCCGCGCAGTTCCAGGATCATCGCCTTGGCCTTGTCGATCAGGTCGGCATCGCTGGAGACTTCGAGTTTCTTGCTCGCTGCCAGTGCCTTGAGTTTGTCGTTGGCCTGGGTGTGGTCCTTGACCATCATCGCCGCGAACGTCTTCACGTCGCTGGCCGTGCCCTTCTCTTCCGCGAGCCTCGCCGCTTCGACTTCCGCGATGCCCTTGGCCGAGGCGTCCTCGACGAAATCATCGGCGTCCTGGGCCGCATGCACGGCGCCGGCCAGGGTGAATGCCAGAGCGAAACCCGCACTACGCAACAGTGTGTTCATCATTGAATCCTCTTGTCAGTTCCAGATCTGCGTATCACTCACTGATCTGAGCAAGCGGCGATTGCAGAGGTTCATCTTTTTTTGCCCGTCCCGGAGCACGGACAGCCCCGGCCCCCCCCAGAGCCCGACAGCACACCAACTGCTATCATGCCCGTCACTGCCCGATCCAACCCCAAGGACGCTGCCGTCAACCATGAAGAAACTGGACAACTACAAGACCATCGCCGACTGCATCGCCACCCTGCTCTTCCCCCATGCCGAAGTCATCGTCCACGACCTGCACAGCCAGACCGTGGTGCACATCGCCAACAACTTCTCCAAGCGCACCTTGGGTGAGGACTCGGCGCTGGACGAGTTGCCCGGCGACTTCGACCAGGTTTCCAGCCTCGGTCCCTATGAAAAGCTCAACTGGAACGGCCAGAAGATCCGCTCCATCACCAGCGTGCTGCGCGATGAGCAGGACCAGCCCGAGGCGCTGCTGTGCATCAACATCAATTTCTCGGTGCTCGATCAGGCCCGCGAGGCGCTGAATGCCTTCTTCCAGGTCAGCCGCCTGATCCCGCAGCCCGAAGCGCTGTTTCGCGATGACTGGCAGGAGCGCATCAACACCTTCCTGCACGCGTGGATGGCCGAGCGGCAACTGTCGCTGAATACCTTGAGCATGAAAGACAAACGCGCCCTCATCGAGGCGCTGTACGCCGAAGGCGCGTTCGAAGGACGCAGTGCCGCCGACTATGTGGCCAACGTGCTGAGCATGGGCCGAGCGACGGTCTACAAGTGGGTCAAGGCGCTGCGCGATGTTCCCGTTGGCGGCCGTGGCCTGGCGCAACCGCAGGCCTGAATCGCCTTTTTGCGTGCTGCCCCATGGACAGCTCGCCGCCCTCCTCGCCGGTCAGGCGTTCGCCGCCGCAATCACGCTGATTTCCACCCGCATGCGCGGATCGCACAGCGTCGCCTGTACTGTCGCCCGTGCCGGTGCGCTGCCCAGCGGCAGCCATTCATCCCAGACGCCATTCATCGCGGCGAAATCCGTGGCGATGTCCCGTAGATAAATCGTCGCCGAGAGAATCCGGGTTTTGTCCGTGCCCGCCTGTGCCAGCAGGCTCTCGATATTGCGCAACGTCTCGCGGGTCTGGCTCGCCGTGTCCCCTTCCAGATCGTTGGCCCGTGCCCTCGTGCTTCCGGCGGGAAGAATCATCTCTTCATGTGGATATATTGTCTACCGTAGATATTTAGGCTATACATGTTTCCCGCCCGCACACCACCCATAACTGGGCGAGCGCGCCTGAACCCTGCTTTTATCAACCTGCAACAACCACAAGAGAGCAACCATGAAGATCAAAGAGTTCGGCGTCGAAATCTGGATGAACGCCTACGAGAACAAGTGCCGCTACAACCTCGCGGAAACCTGCGTGGAGTCCATTACCCTGGGCCAGTTGCTGGCATTTGCGGGCAAGCAGGACAGCATCCTCGATGAACTGCTGCCGATGAAAATGACCTACGGCGCCATCGAAGGCTCCGACCGCCTGCGTGACCTGATCGCCTCGCTGCACGACAGCCAGGAGCGTGAAAACGTGATCGTCACCCACGGCGCCATCGGCGCCAACGCGCTGGTCTACGAGACCCTGGTAGAGCCCGGCGACCACGTGGTGTCGGTAGCGCCGACTTACCAGCAGCATTACTCGATCCCGGAAAGCTACGGCGCCGATGTATCGATCCTGCGTCTGCGCGAAGAAAACGCCTTCTTGCCGGACCTCGAAGAACTGCGCGGCATGGTCAACGCCAAGACCCGCGTCATCGCCCTGAACAACCCGAACAACCCCACCGGCTCGCTGATGGACCGCGCGCTGCTGGAGCAGATCGTCGAAATCGCCCGCTCGGTGGACGCCTGGCTGCTCTGCGACGAGGTCTATCGCGGCACCGACCAACACGGCGACGGCTTTACCGCCTCGGTGGCCGACCTCTACGAGAAAGGCATCAGCACCGCCAGCATGTCCAAGACCTACTCTCTGGCCGGCCTGCGCCTGGGCTGGATCGTCGCCCCGCAAGCGCTGATCCACGCCGTGTCGATCCACCGCGACTACAACACCATCAGCGTCGGCATGCTGGACGACCACTTCGCCGCCATCGCCCTGGAAAACCGTGAGCACATCCTTGCCCGCAGCCGTTCGATCACCCGCGACAACCTGGAAATTCTTGACGCTTGGGTGGCGAATGAACCGCGGGTGTCTTATGTGCGGCCGAAAGCGGGTACTACCGCGCTGCTGAAAATCGACACTGACCTGTCGTCGCGGGATTTCTGCGTGCGTTTGCTGGACGCCAAGGGCGTGATGTTCACTCCGGGCAGCGCGCTGGATATCGAGGGCTATGTGCGTATTGGCTATGCCAATAACGCGCAGGTGCTGAAGGAAGGGTTGGCGTTGGTGTCGGCGTTCCTGCGGGAGATCTGATCAGACCGGGCGCCGCAGGCTTCAGATCGCCTCCATGCTGTGGGAGCTGTGGGAGCGGATTCATCCGCGAAGGGCTGGCGTCCGGTGAATCCACTCCCACCGGTTGGTGAGTAATCAGGCCCTTCAAGGCAACGGATTGCCCCCCGTCACCCCAAACACCTCACCGGTGATATAGCTGGACTCCTGCGACGCCAGCAACACATACAACGGCGCACACTCGGCCGGCTGCCCCGGGCGCTTCATCGGGGTCTGCCCGCCAAAGTTCGGGATTTTCTCGGCGGGCTGGCCGCCACTGGGCTGCAACACAGTCCAGATCGGTCCCGGCGCCACCGCATTGACCCTGATCCCGCGCTCGATCACCTGTTTGGCCAGCGCCTTGGTAAAGGCGACGATCGCCGCTTTGGTGGTGGCGTAGTCGAGCAAGGTCGCCGAGGGCTGATACGACTGGATCGAGGCGGTATTGATGATGGTCGCCCCGGCCGGCATCAGCGGCACCGCCGCCTGACACAGCCAGAACAGCGCATAAACATTGGTCTTCATCGTCGCGTCGAACTGTTCGCTGGTGAGATGGGCCACCTCTTTGCGCGCCATCTGCTTGCCAGCGACGTTCACCAGAATGTCGAGGCCGCCCAGTTGTTCGTGGGCCTTGTCCACCAGGTCCTTGCAGAAGCGCTCGTCCTTCAGGTCTCCCGGCATCGCGATCGCCCGACGGCCTTCGGCTTCGATCAGTTTGATCACTTCACGGGCGTCAGCCTGTTCGATAGGAAGGTAGTTGAGGACGATATCGGCGCCCTCGCGGGCAAAGGCAATCGCCACCGCGCGGCCGATCCCGGAGTCTGCGCCGGTGATCAGCGCCTTGCGGCCGGCCAGTCGGCCGAAGCCCTTGTAGGTGTCTTCGCCGTGATCGGGCTCAGGCTTCATGCGTGAATCCAGGCCCGGTGCTTCCTGGCCCTGAGCCGGAAATGGCGGTTGCGGGTATTGGGTCAGCGGGTTCTGCATGCTGAACTGGTCGTGCTTCTTGGTCGGCATCGGAGACCTCCACAGGATGGTGCGCAACAGCGCGCTACTGTGAGGTTCGAGACGGGGCGGTCCGGGAAGGTTTGCCCGGACCGGCCACGTCACCGACCGGCGGTCAGTCGACCTGGGCCCGCCACTCGCGAATCTGGTCAATGGTCGCCGTCACACCACCGCAGACCACCACCAGCACCCGGTGATACGTCCGCAGCGCTTCGCTCGGTGCGTAAGCCAGCGCCAGCGCGGCGCCGCAGGCCGGTTCCACCAGCACGCGGTGGTCGCGCAGGAAACGCTCGCAGGCGTCCAGGGCTTCGCCGTCGCTGACGACATGACTGATGATCGGCCGCCGCTGAATCAGTTCGAATGCCTGACGGCAGACCTGCTTCGCGCCCAGCGTGGTAGCGATGCTGTCAATGCTGTCCAGCGCCGCCCATGTCTTTTGCGTCATTGCCGCCGCCAGCGACGCCGCGCCCGCAGTCTCCACGGCGAACACCGGCACGTCCTCCCAGCCATTGCGCTCCAGGCCCTCGCAGACGCCGGACAGCAGTCCGCCGCCGCCCACCGACAACACCACCGCATCCGGCTTGAAACCGCTGGCGACCACTTCGTCCACCAGACTCGCATGGCCTGACCAGAGCAGCGGGTCGTCGAACGGATGAATGAACGCGTCGTCCTCGCCCACCAGCGACAGCGCCAGTTCATTGGCCTCATGCCAGACCTTGCCGTGGACGATCACTTCGGCTTCTTCCTGGCGGATCAGTTGTCGGGCACGCTCGGTGGTGCTTTCCGGCACCACCACGGTGACCGGCAGGCCCAGGCAACGGCCCGCGTAAGCGACGGCGATGCCGGCGTTGCCGCCCGAAGACGAAATGAAGCGGCGCTTGCCTTGCTTCGCATGGTGCTCGCAGGCCTGGCCAACGCCGCGCAGTTTGAACGAGCCGGCGGGTTGCAGGGCATCGAGCTTGAGCCAGACCTCATGGCCGCTGGCCAGGCTCAGCGGGCGGGATTCCAGCAGCGGTGTATTCAGGTGCAGGCTCATGGCCGATTCTCCAGGTAAAGGGTGCCGCGCAGGTAAAGTGCGGCCTGGCCGCTGATGATGATCCGGCCGTTGTCTTGCACGTCGCACTGCAATTCGCCACGTCGGGCGCCGCCCTGACGGGCGCGCAGGCTGCGTTTGCCAAGGCGTTCGGCCCAATACGGCGCCAGCGCGGTGTGCGCCGAGCCGGTCACCGGGTCTTCGTTGACGCCGACCTGCGGGCCGAACCAGCGCGAAACAAAATCGACGTCGGTGCCCGGCGCGGTCACGGCGACGCCGCGCACGTCATAGCGCGCCAGGGCGGCGAAGTCAGGTTGCAACCCTTCCACCACCGCTTGGCTCTCCACCACCACGATGTAGTCGTCGCAGCGATACAGCGCCTCGATTCGGCAACCCAGCGCTTCGGCCAGTCCGGCCGGCGGGGTTTGCGGGTGTGGTTGTTTGAGCGGGAAATCCATGGCCAGCAACGCGCCGTTGCGGCTGACCCGCAGTTCGCCGCTGCGGGTGAAGAAACGCAAGGTCTCGCGGCGTTCGCCCAGTTCGTTGAACAACACCCAGGCCGCCGCCAGCGTGGCGTGGCCGCACAGGTCGACTTCCACGGCCGGAGTGAACCAGCGCAGCCGGTAGCCCTCGCCTTCGGCAACGAAGTAGGCGGTTTCGGACAGGTTGTTCTCCGCGGCGATGCGCTGCAGCGTCTCGTCGTCCAGCCAGGCCGGCAGCGGGCAGACCGCCGCCGGGTTGCCGCCGAACGCGCGGTCGCTGAACGCATCGACCTGATAGAGCGGTAGTTGCATGGAGACTCCTTAACCGTTACGGATTTCTTCGAGGTAGTTGTAGATCGTGTAACGACTGACGCCGAGCGCGGCGGCGGCCTTCTCCACCGCGCCTTTGACGATAAACAGCCCGCCGTCGTGCATCTGCCGCACCGCATCGAGCTTCTGCGCCTTGCCGAAGCGCACGCCCTGGCGGCCGGCGTCCTGCAGCGCGCCGTCGATGATCTGGGTCATCAGTTGTTCGAGGTCCGGCGTGTCGGTAATTGGCGGCGCCGGTTCCACCGCGGTGGCGAGCAGTTGTTCGAGGCAGGCCTGGGCGGCGGCGATGCCGCTCAGGTCGGTGTTCACGCAGAGGCTGGCGTAGGGCTCGCCGGCGGCATCGCGAAACACCACGGTGGCGCTGCGCAACGTGCGGCCATCGCGGCCACGGGTGGGGTAGTTCTCCACCACCACCGGCGCCTGGCTGCCCTTCTCCAGCCCGGCCTGCAAGACCGCGTCGAAACCGCGGTCATCCTGCGGGCCGGCGAGGATCGGGCTGCCGACCTGACGGCCGCTGATATGGCCGTTGACGATGGCGAGCACCGATCGCTCCGGGCACGTGAGATCGTGCAACAGCACTTCGGTGTTGCGGCCCAGCACGCTGCCGAGCATGCGGATCGTGGCCCGCAGCACGTCCAGCACCAGGCGGCGTTCTTCGTGGGTGGCGTGGGTCACGGCGAACTGTCCAGAGAAAGTGGACAGGAAAAATATCAACAGAGCGTTGAAAATTCAACAAAGCTTTTAAGTTGCCCGCCGGAACGTTTCGCCAGCAGGCAACACGCCCTCAGGGCTGCTCGACATCCAGCGCCTCGCCGATGGCATAGAAATGCCCGCCAGCCACGTAGTGCAGGCTGCGCAGCGCGGGATCGGCGGTTTCGAAGGTCCAGTGACCGTCCTGGAACACGCGGTCATCGGCCCAGGCGGCGACGACTTCGGCAATGAACAGGTCGTAGGTGGACTGGTTGTGCGGCTCATCGATAACCCAGCACATCAGCCAGGCCGAACAACCGGCGACCAAGGGCGCCGGGTAACCCTCGACGCGAAACAGCTCGACGCCGGCCTGCGTCAGTTTGTCCGGCGTATCGGCGAGGCTTTGGGTGCCGACCTGATGGGTCAGCTTCAACTGGCCGGCATTCGGCACATGCAGCACCATCCAGCCGCTGCCTTCCACCAGTTGCCGGGTCTTGGCGATCTTGTCGAGGACCACGGTGACCTTCGGCGGGTCGAAGTCCAGGGCGCAGGCCCAGGCGGCCGCCATCACGTTATCGACTCCGTCGTGGGACGCCGATACCAGCACGGTCGGACCGTGGTTGAGCAGGCGGTAGGCTTTTTTCAGGTCGACGGGCTGGAAGTGCGCGGGCATGGGGTAGGACCTCGGAATGCGGAATCGAGGCAGTCTACAACACCTGTTGTCGGGGCGAGCTTGTCGCGATCGCGAGCAAGCTCGCTCCTACAGGAGGGAGGGTTATTTGGTTTTGAGGTTTAGATAGGACTGGTGCAAATCCGCCGCCCAGCCATCGATCACCGCCTTCACATCGTCCGGCTTGAGTACCTGGCTGGTGTTTTCCAGCGGTTTGCCGGTGCCTTTGCGCACCACCTGGGCCACGACTTTCTGGGTGCCGCCATCGATGAACTGGGCCTCGGTGGCGATATCGGTTTCCTGGTCGCGAATCCCCGAGGCGGTACTCACCGCCGCTGCGACCAGGGCGATCGGAATCACTTCATAGGGCTTGAGCCCTTCGGTCTTGCTGCTGACGGCGGTAATCGCCGGACGCACCACGATCACACCCGGCCCCGGCGCGCTGGCCAGTGGCAGGGATTTGCCCAGTTCGCGCTTGAGCGCCTGGTCGTAGTAGTTGGTGATGCCGGTCAAGGTGCTCTGCGGGATCTGCGCCGTCGCCTGCGGTTTGGGATAGAGCTGGCTGGGCTCGATGTACACGCTGCGGTAGGTTCCGGCCTGCAGTTGCGGGTCGATCCAGCGCATCACCGGCGCGCCGGAAGGCGAGCGGGCTTCTTTGAGTCGGCTGTAGTCCTTGAGAAAGCCCGAATACTCGGTCGGTTGGGTCAGGCTGCTGGAGCAGCCAGTCAGTAGCAGCGACGCCAGGCAAAGCGAACCCATCATGGATGCGGCTTTCATTGCATGCTCCTGGGTGGCCTCACGGTACTTCGACCGCGCCACCGCGACAGTCTTGAAAGGGACCCGCCGGGCACGGCCGGCGGGTTGGTCAGGCAGGGTTAGGTATAGCCCAGCTTTTCCGGCGTGCCGGAGCAAAGCCGGAAAAGCACGACCGGTTCAGTTTTTGTGGCCGACCATCGCCTCCACCGTGGTCGCCGCGCTACTGCTGGCCGCCGCTGTCCGGGCCCCGCTGCGTGCGTTCTGCGCCTGGCCGCGGGCCGCATCGGCAAGGATCACCTGGGCGGCTTTTTCCGCGGCGACGTAGATCGAGGTGACGATGAAGAAGCCCGGGATCTTCGGAAAGATCGACGCGTCCACCACCCGCAGGTTGCTCACCCCGCGCACCCGGAAAGCGCTGTCGAGCACCGCCATCGGGTCGTTGGCCGCACCGATCGGGCAGGTGCAGGAGGCGTGGTGACCCCAGGCCTGGTTCTGCACGAACTCCTTGAGCTGCTCGTCGGTCTGCACCGCGTCGCCCGGCAGTTCTTCGGCGGCGATCAGTTTCGCCTCTTTGAGCGGCTTGGCCAGGCCACGGACGAACTTGATGCCCTCCACCACCGATTGCAGGTCTTCGCCCTTGGTGTCGTTACCTTCCTCGAAGTAACGGAAGTTGATCAGCGGGGTATCCGCCGGGTCCTTCGAACGCAGGGTGACGTAGCCGGCGGTGTTGTTGGTGTGCGCCTTGAGCACCGCCCAGGTCAGGTAGTTGAGCTTGTCGACGATCAGGTTCGAATAGCCGGGGAAGTAACCGCGAAACAGCGCCAGCAGGGAGAAGCAGAACAGGTCCGGCAACGGCCGTTGCTTGAACGACTTCTTGATCACCGCCAGCACCGCTCCGTTGGTGGAATACACGCCGAGCTTGCCTTTGGCCCATTCCTCGTACTGCGGGTCGCCCTTGGCGTAACGCGCGCCCTTGAGCACTTCCCACTCCTCGAAATTCATCCGGTTGACCACCCCGACTTCGTAGCGGTCCTGCAGGTTGCGCCCGACACCGGGCAACTCCACCTGCACCGGCACCCCGACCGACTCCAGCACCTCGCGCGGGCCGATGCCCGAGAGCATCAGCAGTTGCGGGGTGTTGAACGCGCCACCGGCGAGGATCACCTCGCGACTGGCGCGGACCTGGCGCAGTTCGCCGGCGGACGCCGGGTTGCGCGGCAAGGTGCAGGCCCGATACAACCGCGCGCCCTTGATGTACTCCACGCCATAGGCGCGCTGCTGATCATCCAGCAGCACCCGGGTCACCAGCGCATCCAGCTCGATGTGCAGGTTGTCCGGGAAACGTTGCTGCACGTCCAGCAAGCGCTCGCGGGTGCCCATGCGGTGGTGCTTGTGGGTCGCCAGCGGCGGATAGCGCAGGCCGAAGGCCTCGTCGCGCACCAAGCGCCAGTCATTTGGGTCGCCGACGCCCTGCAATTGCCAGCCGATGCGCTTGAGCTTCTCGCCCAGTGCCTTGAACGCCTGTTCGGCGGACTTGACGATGGAGCGCACCAGCGACAGGTCGTCGATCACCGCTTCCGGCACCGCCTTCTCGGTGTGCAGCCACCCCTTGTAGCCGTGCCGCGACGGGTTGATGCCGAACCACGAGAGAAAGCGCTGGAACGGCCGGTGATGGCAGTTTTCCAGGCGCTCGAAATGCTCGCGCATGGCGCTGGCCTGCCACGACGGGTCGCCGGTGATCTGGGCGATATGGTCCCAGTCCTGGTTGTGCGGGTAGACCGTGATCATCGCGTTGTGCGCGGTGCAGCCGCCCAGGCAACTGGCCCGTGGATAGAGCACGCCGTTGACGGTCTCGCCCTCGTAGTCGCGGATGAACTTGGGGTCCTGGGACTGCCGCGCGTCACTGCTGTAGTGACGCACGAAGAAGTCCCAGCGCATCGCGTTGTTCTCGGTGGAGCGCGGGTGGAACGCCGGCACCTGGTACTGCTCCGGCAAACCTTCCGCGCCGCCATTGGCCACCGGATCGCTGCCCGATTCCAGCACCAGCACCCGGCGCCCTTGTTCGGCCAGGCGGGCGGCGACCGTGCCGCCCCCTGCCCCGGATCCCACCACGATGTATTCGTAATCCATTTCGTCAGTCATCGCAGCCAACCTCAGAAGGTTTTCAGGAGGGCGATCAGTGCCCGTTTGTCTTCATCGCTCAGCCCGGGCTCATCCTTGAGGTAGCCGGTGCCGAAGTAATGCCCCTTGTCCACCACGAAGTCCGGGCACTTGCTGACTTCCAGCAACGGCTTGACCAGACGCTTGAACACCTTGCGCGCTTCATCGTCGCTGGCGCCGGGCGGCAGTTGCTTGAGGTCGTGCTTGATCTTCAGCAGCAGGTCGAGCACCTGGTCGCCTTTGTCCAGGTCGATGTTGGACAGCAGGTTGACCGGCGTGCCCTGCGGGATCGGCCCGAGCTGGATACCGTCATCGCCGAACGCCCACGGGAACCAGCGGCTCAGCACGCCTTCGAGTTTTTGCAGGAAGCCCGGCAGGTAACCGCTGTTGACCCGCAGGTAGCTGGTTTCGGTGGTCACATCGACGGTACCGGGGTGGGTCTTGCCGGAACGGGTCACCACCTGGAAGTTGCCCTGGCGTTTTTCCGGCCACAGCAGCATCTCGATGGAGTTGTCGAAGGACGCCATGCGGTCATTCACGCTGCCCGACCACTTGAACGTACCGAGGGTGTTGTTGAGGAACAGCGGCGCAGTGGACCAGACGCTGATCAGCGACGCCGGCCGCGTATAACCGCGCCCGCCTGCCGGCATGGTGTACTCGCTCGCATCGCCGGTGAACGGGTTCTGCACCAGCACCGAACCGACGCCCGGCAGCTTCTTGTACGACTCCGAGGAGAAGTTGTCCCAGATGTTGTCCGCCAGGGCGTTGGTCGCCAGCGGGCTGCAGGCGTTGGTTTCCAGCAACGTGACCGGCACCCGCAGTTCGGTGGAGAGGAAGTTGTCGGTGAGGAAGTCGTCTTTCTTGACGATGTCCCGCATCGCGTTCTTGAACTCCGGCGTCTTGCTGTAGCTCCAGTAGTCGTTCCAGCACTGCAGGTAGTTACCGTTGACGCAGCCGTTATCCGGGAACTTGGCCCAGGCCTTGTCCGGCAGCTTGCTGGAGTGGCAGCGCGCACAGGTGTCGGCGAAGACTTCCTTGCCGCGATCCAGCTCGGTCGGCGAAGCGTTCAGGTGCGCCGCGCCACCGGGGGCGTTCTTCAGGTAGTCCGGGGTTGCCGAGGCCAGGAAGAACAACGCCAGGTCGGGCGTTTGCAGCTCGTTGGCGTTCCAGTACGAGGAGTTCTTGCGCGCCACATCGATGCGGAACGGAGTGATCGGTTTGCCGCCGATCAGTGGCCGGAAGTGGGTGGTCCACTCCTCGCTGAACAGCCCGATATTGACGAACACCCGGTTCAGCGCACCGAGGGCGCCGACCGAGTCGGAACCGTCCTTGAGCACTCGTGGGGTGAACACGGTGTCCGGCTTCTTGTAGAACTGGGTCAGTGGACTGTCGGCCGGAATCCCCGGCACATCGTTGAACTGGCGGTTGTTGAGGTCGCCGCCGGCAAGTTTCTCCTTGCCCAGGTGCGCGGCCAGCTCGATCCGCGCCTTGAGGTTGTAGACCGCGTTCATGGTGCGCGGGTTGTTGATGTAGTCACTCGACACCAGCGAGGTATCCAGTGCGCCCGGCCGTGCGGTGTGGAACAACTGATTGGGGAAGCTGGTCGGGTCCTGGTCCCACATGAAGATGCGGTCAACCCAGAAATACTGCGCTCCGGGGTTGGAACTCAGGTTGGCCCAGGCTGGACGCTCGGGATCGGCCGGCGGATTGGTCGGGTTCGGCCCGACGTGGCAGAAGCCGCAGGACATGCCCACGCGATACGGTTTCACCAGCTTGCTGTCGTTGTAGTAGCTGGGGTCTTCGTAGTAGCGCTTGGCGTCCCAGCGTTTCTCCGCCTTCTCGTCGAAGTCCGGGTTGGGGAACAACCGCAGGCCGACGATGCCGGTGCCGTAGCCGTAGTACGAGCCCACGGGCAGGTTCTTGCCGCGGGCGCCGATTTTCACGCCGGGGTATTTGCTTTCGTTCTCGAACGGGTCCGCGCCGCAGGACGGATCACGGCTGTCCAGCCACAGGCCATGACGGTCCTCGCGCGGCCCTTGCGCCTTGGTGTAGCACGGCTCGTTGACTACGCCGAGGTACTGCCAGCGGTTGTCGCGGTTGGCTTTCAGGCTTGGGTGGTTGGAGATGGTCTTGAGGAAGTCGAGGTTGCCGACGCTGTCGCGGGACAGTTGGTCCCAGAGTTTGTCGTTGCCGGCGGTCCAGACGATCCAGTTGTTGCGCCCGCGGGCAAAGGCGTCGACCGCCTGTTGCTCGGTGATGCCGGGAATGAACGGCGACAGCCGCTCCACCAGCAGATGGGGCTGTTTCGACACCCCGTAGTCCATGTCGGCGAAGTAGTCCTCTTCGGCGCCTTTCAGGCTGTCGGCTTCGCGGCCGACGCATTTGGCTTCATCGAGGATCTTGCCGGATTGGTCCCCGCAGGGATTCTTCGTTTCGCTGTTACACCCCTGTAACAGCACCAAAGGAAGGAAGACGCTCAGCATCAGCTTCACGGGTTTCATGCGCTGCTCCTTGCAAACGTGCAGACCGGTCCCTCTGTCCTTGGGGACACGTTATTGCGGCCGGTCCAGATGGCCGGTTGAACTGACAGCCACGCGACAGACCGGTTAATCCGCCGCGCCAGTTACGTTACAACTCCTTGCAAGCGCCCAGACTAGGCTATTTCCAGTCACTCCATTAATTTCATTTCGCTATGAAAAACCTGCACTTATCGCGGCTTCTTATAGGTTTGCGTACAGTGTTTTTGTGAAGTCGATCACACTGCTGGCTAATGGCTATTTTGCTGCTCTACACTCCTTCGCCAGGACGCTCATCCACCTATCTGGCAGGCGGAACATGGACAAGGAAAAGCCCGTGTCACAAGAACAGGTTTCACCCGAGCAACGCGCGCAATACCGCGCCGAACATGCGCGGATCGGCACACGCCGCAGCTTGCTTGGCCTCGCCAACGAGAAAAAGGCGCACTGGGCCGTGGCGCTGTCCGGTGGCGGCATTCGCAGCGCGACGTTCTGTCTGGGGGTGCTGCAGTCGCTGGCCCGGTCGAAAGCGCCGGGTGCGGACGACGACAAGGACAAGCCGCGCAACCGCCTGATCGCCCAGTTCGATTACCTGTCCACCGTCAGCGGTGGTGGTTATCTCGGCTCGTTCTTCGGCAGCCTGTTCCTCCCGGACCGCCTGCGCAAAACCGACGAGGCGCCAGTCGCCAGCCCCCCGGAAGTCCAGGCTGCCGACACCGCCTATAAGGTGCTCGACTACGAGCCACCGGGGCGCATCCATACCAGCACCGATTACCGCACCTCGCCGCCCGGGGAAGCGCCGCTGGCCTGGCTGCGGGAAAACGGCCGCTACCTGACACCCGGCGGTGCCGGCGACATCTTCTATGTCCTGGCGTTGTCGCTGCGTAACCTGCTGGCCTTGCAGGTGGTCATCGGCCTGCCGCTGCTGTTCACCCTCGCGGCGGCCGTGCTGTTGCAGGTGTATATCGCCGGCAGCGCGATCTGTTCGCCGATTGCCGCGTTGCTGCCGATGGGTGTGGCGCACCTGCTCTGTGATTCGCTGTGGTGGGTGCCGGGACTGCTGACGCTGGTGGCGGTGATCCCGCTGATGGCGGCGTTCTGGATGGTGTACTTCCAGAAAAACCAGGACGAACGCGTGCACCTGTTCAACTGGTCCACAGTGTCCGCGTTCGCTGCGGGACTGATGATCTTCGGTCTGGCCTCCGCCTCTTGGGGCATGGACGGTGAGCTGTGGGCCATTCTGGTCGGGCTCGGCGCCGTCAATTGGTTGGGGATTGTTTATGCCGTGTGGATCGGCTTGTCGCTGAAGCACAAGCGCGACCGCGACGACGCCATGGCCCGCAACGACTGCGTGCGCACTTACCGCGTACTGGTCACCCGCTACCTGAGCCAGGCATTCATTGCGGTGCTGGTCGCCAGCTTCTTCGCCCTGGTGCCCTGGCTGACCGAGTGGATCTACAACAGCGAGCAACGCGGCCCGTTGATCTCCTCCACCGCCGTGTTGCCGGTATTGATCGCCCTCGTTCGCGGCCTGTCTGCGTTCAGCGACGATAAGGCCATGCCGAGCTGGCTGGGCCGCCTGCCGATGAGCGTGATTGCTGGCGCAGCCGGCGTCACCATTTTCATGCTGGTCGCGGTGTTATGGGGCTTGCTGGTGCAGTTTGTGCGCTATCAGGGATTGGAAAACGACGCCGTCACCCGCCTGTGGGTGCTGGTGGCGACGGCGGCGCTCTTGAGTTTAGTTACAGGTCGCTTCATCGGCTTCCTCAACCAGTCGTCGTTGCAGTCCTTCTATGCCAGCCGGCTGGCCCGCGCCTACCTCGGCGCCTCCAATGGCCAGCGTTTCGACGGCGCGACCCGCAAGATCCGCAAGCAGCGCATGAGCGTCGCCGAAGCGCTGCCCGGCGATGACGTGGCGATCGAAACCTACTACGGCACCACCACCTGCGCGCCGGTGCACCTGATCAACGTCACCATGAACCTGACGGTCGACCCGGCCGAGCAACTGGTGCAGCGCGACCGCAAGGGCAAGCCATTGTGCCTGGCGCCCAGTGGTCAAGCGGGCAATGCCAGCGTCAGCTACATCCTCGATGGCGAACCGCGTCAACGCGGCAGTCAGGAACGTTTTATCGTCAGCGAAATCTACCAGCCGCTGGGCCTGGCGCATTGGGTCGCCACCTCCGGCGCGGCGTTTTC
The DNA here is from genome assembly GCF_025466035.1 of Pseudomonas sp. 20P_3.2_Bac5. Taxonomy (NCBI): domain Bacteria; kingdom Pseudomonadati; phylum Pseudomonadota; class Gammaproteobacteria; order Pseudomonadales; family Pseudomonadaceae; genus Pseudomonas; species Pseudomonas sp. 20P_3.2_Bac5. The sequence continues at coordinate 244,685 of NZ_JANLOA010000042.1, forward strand.
CACGGGGCTGGGCCGCGCCACCAGCCTGGGCACCTCGCTGGCCTTCGGCCTGACCAACGTGCGCCTGGGTAGCTGGTGGCCGGCGAACTTCCTCGAAGCCGATGAAAAGACCGGGACGCCGCGGGTCTGGCGGGACAAAGGCTGGGCCACGACCTTCCCGACCCAGACCTACCTGTTCTACGAACTGACCGCCCACTTCCACGGCCTGCGCCGCGACTTCCAGTACCTCTCCGACGGCGGCCATTTCGAGAACACCGCGACCTACGAGCTGATCCGCGAGGGGCGCAATGTCGAACTGATCGTGATGTGCGACTGCGGTGCCGACCCGACCTACAAGTTCGACGACCTCGCCAACCTGATCCGCCTGGCGCGCATCGACCAGGCGCTGGAAATCAGGCAGGACATGGACGTGCTGAGCGACCCGGTGCTGGGCCCCTACTTCGGCCTGCCGGAAAACTTCGCCGCGCCGGGACCAGGCGACAGCCTGCGCTGCGCCATGCTGTTCAACGTCAGCAACCAGAAAGGCCAGCGCACCGCACGCATTCTTCTGCTCAAACCCAACGTCGTCGCCGGGTTGCCGGTGGACGTGATCAACTACGCCAGCGAACACCCGACCTTCCCCAACGAAAGCACGGCCAACCAGTTCTTCGATGAAGCCCAGTTCGAGAGCTACCGGCAGTTGGGGTTGCAGACCGGGCAACGGTTGTTTGGCGATGGCAAATCGGGCTCGGGTGTTGCGGATGCATTGTGGGCGTATTTGGCGAGGTAGTGTCGGCCAGCATCTTGCAGGCCATCGCAAACCATCGGCCACTCGCGATCCTGTAGAAGCGGCCCATCGCGGCTAACGGCCGCTCCTACAGGTTTTGCGTCGTTTACACGGCCGTGGTGTCAGGCCACCACCGACCACGCAATCGCCGACAAGGTCACCAACCCCACCAGCACCACGAACACGTTCGACACCTTGCCCGAGTACTTGCGCAGCGACGGCACTTTGTTGATCGCGTACATCGGCATCAGGAACAGCAGGCAGGCAATCACCGGGCCGCCCATGGATTCGATCATGCCGAGGATGCTCGGGTTGAGGGTCGCGACGATCCAGCAGGTCACCACCATGAACAGCGCCGTCAGTTGCTCCAGGCGCTTGGCCGACAAGCTCCGGCCGCGACCACGCAGGCCTTTGACGATCAGGCCCTGGAAACCTTCGCTGGCACCGATGTAATGGCCGAGGAAGGATTTGGTGATCGCCACCAGCGCAATCAGCGGCGCGACGAAGGCGATGACCGGGGTCTGGAAGTGGTTCGCCAGGTACGACAGGATCGAGATGTTCTGGGTCTTCGCCGCGCCCAGGTCGGTCGGCGACAGGGCCAGCACGCAACTGAAGCAGAAGAACATCACCGTCAGCACCATCATCAGGTGCGACAGCGCGAGGATGCGCCCGCTCTTCTCATCCGCCTGCTCGCCATAACGGCGCTTCTGGCTGACCGCGAAGGCCGAGATGATCGGCGAGTGGTTGAACGAGAACACCATCACCGGAATCGCCAGCCACAAGGTCTTGAAGAACAGACCCGGCGCCATACCCTCGGCCGCCTGGGCGAAGAACGCACCGTTCCAGTTGGGAATCAGGCTCAGGGCCAGCAACAGCAACGCCGCCACGAACGGATAGACCAGCAGGCTCATCACCTTGACGATGATGCCCTGGCCGCAACGCACCACGATCATCAGGCCGCAGATTAGCAGCAGCGACAGCAGCGCCCGCGGGGGCGGCGCGATGTGCAACTGGTGTTCGAGGAAGTTGCCCAGGGTGTTGGTCAGCGCAACGCTGTACACCAGCAGGATCGGGAAGATCGCCAGGAAATACAGCAAGGTGATCATCGCGCCGGCACCGGCGCCGAAGTGTTCTTCCACCACTTCGGTGATGTCTTCGTTGCCGCCCTTGCGCCCGGACAGGACGAAGCGGGTCAGGCCACGGTGGGCAAAGAAGGTCATCGGGAACGCCAGCAATGCCAGCACCAACAGCGGCCAGAAGCCGCCGACGCCGGCGTTGATCGGCAGGAACAGGGTGCCGGCGCCGATGGCGGTACCGTAGAGGCCGAGGGTCCAGGTGGTGTCGTGACGGCTCCAGCCCGTTTCGCGCGCAGCAGGGCTCGCCGCGACACCGAGGTTCGTGGTGTTTACATCAGTCATTGATTACGCCTTGTAGTTGTTTTTGTCGCCTATGAATAACCAGGGTGGCGCGTTAGCGATCCGCGCCAAGGGGTTCAGCATTCAACAAAGCTGACGGCCAGGCCGCCGCGGGAGGTCTCCTTGTAGTTTTCATGCATGTCGGCGCCGGTGTCGCGCATGGTGCGGATCACCCGGTCCAGGGAAATGAAATGCTCGCCGTCGCCGCGCAGGGCCATTTGCACGGCATTGATCGCCTTCACCGCAGCGATGGCGTTGCGCTCGATGCACGGCACCTGGACCAGGCCGCCGACCGGGTCGCAGGTCAGGCCGAGGTTGTGTTCCAGGGCAATTTCCGCCGCGTTCTCCAGTTGCGCCGGGGTGGCCCCGAGCACATCGGCAAGGCCCGCCGCGGCCATGGCGCAGGCCGAACCGACCTCGCCCTGGCAGCCGACCTCGGCGCCGGAAATCGACGCGTTTTTCTTGCACAGAATGCCCACCGAGGCGGCGGCCAGGAGGAAGTCGACGACATCGTTGTCGCAGGCTTCGGGATTGAACTTCATGTAGTAATGCAGCACCGCCGGGATGATCCCCGCCGCGCCATTGGTCGGCGCGGTGACCATACGCCCGCCGGCGGCGTTTTCTTCGTTGACCGCCAGGGCGAACAGGTTGACCCACTCCATGGCGCTCAAGGTCGAGCCGATCACGTTGGGTTTGCCCAGCTCCTGCAGACTGCGGTGCAGTTTGGCGGCGCGGCGCTTGACGTTCAGCCCGCCCGGCAGGATGCCTTCGTTGCGCAGGCCGTTGACCACGCACTCCTGCATCGCCGCCCACAATTGCAACAGGCCGCTGCGCACCTCGGCTTCTTCGCGCCAGGCCAGTTCGTTGGCCATCATCAACTGGCTGACCCGCAGCCCGTGACGCTTGCACAGCGCGAGCATTTCTTCGGCGCTGGAGAACTCATATGGCAGTTGCACTGTGTCGGCGCCGCCGCCCGCTTCAGTCAATTGCGCGGCCTCGACGATGAAGCCGCCGCCCACCGAGTAGTAGGTTTGCTGCAGCAGCAGGCCGTTGTCGCCGCTGGCTTCAAGCGTCATGGCGTTGGGGTGATAAGGCAGGCTTTCATTCAGCAGCAGCAGGTCGCGCTGGCAATCGAAAGTGATCGGTTGGTCACCGCCAAGCATCAGTACGCTGGTGGCCTGCAATTGTTCGATGCGCGGGCCGATGCTCTGCGGATCGATGCGGTCCGGCCACTCGCCCATCAGCCCCAGCAGACAGGCACGATCGGTGGCATGGCCAACGCCGGTGGCCGACAGCGAACCGTACAGGCGCACCTCGACCCGGCTGACCTGGCCCAGCACACCCTGCCCGCGCAGCGCCTCGACAAAGGTCGCGGCGGCGCGCATCGGGCCGACGGTATGGGAGCTGGACGGACCGATGCCGATTTTGAACAGATCGAAAACACTGATAGCCATGCTAATGCCTGCGTGCCCGAACGACGACGACCCTTTCGGTGCACGGTGAAAAAATTGAGAGGTGTCGCGAAGTTGGGCGATACTGCCGCGCCGCTCGGGCGATGACCAACGAAACTTTCTAAGCAAGGCTTTAGCAGGACTAAACGATGAGGCGACAAATGAACGGCCAGATGTACGTCTGGTTGCACGTGTTTTCCTGTGCGGCGCGGCACCTGTCGTTCACCCGCTGCGCCGAAGAACTGCACATCACCCCCGGCGCAGTGAGCCAGCAGATTCGCCAACTGGAAGAGCGCCTGGGCTTTCGCCTGTTCCTGCGGCGGGCCCGTGGCGTGGAGTTGAGTGCCGAGGGCCAGCGCCTGGCGCTGACCGTGCACGAAGCCTACGGCAACATCGATGCCGAGCTGCGCCGGCTGGATGCCGGGGAAATCCGCGGCACCTTGCGCGTGCGCTCGATTCCCTCGTTCCTTGCCAAGTGGCTAACGCCGCGCTTGCCGCGCCTGCAACAACGCTTTCCGGATATCCAGTTGCGCCTGGTGGCCGAAGACAGCAACCACTCATTGCACGAAGGCGATTTCGACCTCGCCATCGACCTCAACGACGGCAGCTACCCCGGCATGCACTCGACGCCGCTGCTGGACGAAGAAATCTTCCCGGTCTGCTCCCCCGCCCTGCTCCGCGGTCGGCCGCCGCTGCACGGGCCGAGCGACCTGGTGCATTACCCGCTGCTGCACGACATCACCGCCTGGCGCGGCAGTTCGGAATACGCGGAATGGGAGTTCTATCTGCAAGCGATCGGCGCCGAGGGGCTGGACGTGCGGCGCGGGCACACCTTCAACCGCAACCACCTGACCATCGAGGCGGCCATCGCCGGGATCGGCGTAGCGATTGCCCGGCGCACCCTGCTCAACGACGAGCTGGAACGGGGCACGCTGATCGTGCCGTTCGGCTCGCCGGTGTCCAATCACAAGCGCTATGTGTTGCTGTACAGCGCCGGAACCCTGGCCCACCCGAGTGCACGGGCGGTGCATGACTGGCTGGTGGAGGAAGCGCAGGCGTTTCGGTCGCTGTACGAATGACGGCTCTGCTGATGGAGCGAGCGTACGAGCGTCATCAAGATTTCGATTTGATCTAAGGCGAAAGGCCCCTCGCCTGCGGCGTTGGCTTTACTTGTAAAAAGTTCCGCTTGGGTGGCGCTGTATCCGAGCCGTTTCAATCACCCGATCGCCGCCTGATCCGTTGAGACTTGCTCATGACCAGATCCCTTCATCAGCACACCCCTTCTCTCACGGTCGTTGATCCACGCGGGCTATCGGTTCGTACCATTGCTTACTACCGACAGGCTGTTGAAGACGTCGTCGCCAAGCGCGTCCATCGCCAGGTGTTCAACGTCAATGGTCATCTACACCAACAATGGGATCCGCGGCTACTTGCGCTGAGTGAGGTTCAGGCGGGCGTGCAACCCAACCAGGCCATGCTCTGTAGCCTCAGTGGGCAAGTGTTGCAGACAGAGAGTGTCGACGCCGGCTGGCGGCTGGTCTGCAATGACGCTGCCGGGTTGCCGCGGGAGAGCTGGGACGGCCGCGAAACCCATCGACGCCATGACTACGATGAGCTCATGCGCCCGTTGAAGGTGTTCGAACAATGCCCCCAGGATGTCGAGCATTGTGTGGAGCGCTTCACCTATGCTGGAGCCAGCGAGGAGGACGCGCGTGATAACCGTTGCGGCCAACTGATTCGCCACGATGATCCCGCCGGCAGCTTACGGCATGAACGTTTCGGGCTAGCCGCACAGCCACTGACCGAAACACGTCGCTTCTGCAAATCGCTGACGCTTACGCACTGGCCTGAGTCGGAAGCGGATCTGGAAGATACCCCTTACACCACCCGCTGGCGTCACGATGCGCTGGGCGCTGTCGTCGAGCAAACCGATGCCCTTGAGCATGTGCGGCGTTTCAAGGTCAATGTCCTGGGCCAAACCTGTGCATCCTGGCTGGACGCTGTAGCGGTGCTCAAACACACGACTTACAACGCCTCTGGCCAAATAGAAATTGAGCAGGCAGGCAATGATGCGATCACCACCGCGTGTTATTCGCCGGTGGACGGCCTGCTGTGTAGCCTGAAGACCCAAGGCGGGGGAGGCAAAACGCTGCAGGACTTGCACTACCAGTTCGACCCGGCAGGCAATATCCAGCGCATTGAAGATCTCGCCCAGCCGGTGCAATGGTTTGCCCGGCAGCGTATTCAGGCAGTGAGTCTCTATACCTATGACACGCTCTATCAACTGACCAGCGCTACCGGTCGTGAAAGTGCCCGCCAGACCGTGGGGCCGGGTCTTCCGGAGCTGGAGCTCTTTGGCACGGTGGATGACAGTCGTTGGCGCAACTACAGCCAAACCTACACCTATGACTGCGCTGGCAACCTGATCCGGCTCAAGCACGATGCCGGCGCAGGCAACGCCTATGTCCGCGACATGGTGGTCGACGAGCGCAGCAACCGCGCCGTGTTCAAGGAGGGGGCACCCATGGATTTTGCCAAGGCATTTGATGCCAATGGCAATCAACAGGCTTTGGCGCCGGGGCAGGTCATGCACTGGGATAGCCGCAACCAATTGCGCCAGGTCACTCAGGTGCAGCGCGATGAGCCGGGTGGTCAGGATGACGATGTCGAAACCTATGTCTATGACAGCAGCGGCCGTCGCGTGCGCAAGGTGCGCCGTTCCAAAACCCGCAGCGGCGAGCAGGTGAGTGAAGTGCGTTATCTGCCGGGGCTGGAGATTCACACGCGCACGGGAGGCGAACAGTTGCATATGGTGATTGCCGAGGCCGGTCGTAATGACGTGCGCTTGCTGCACTGGGAAGGCGGGCGGCCCAAGAAGGTTGATAACGATCAATGGCGCTACAGCCTGAGTGACCACCTGGGCAGTGCGACGTTGGAATTGGGCCAATCCGGCGAACTTATCAGCCAGGAAAGTTATTACCCTTACGGCGGCACCGCTTGGTGGGCCGCGAAAACTGCCATCGAAGCAAAATACAAAACAGTACGGTATTCAGGCAAAGAACGTGACGCGAGCGGGCTGTATTACTACGGCTTCAGGTATTACGCGCCGTGGTTAAGTCGTTGGATAAATCCAGACCCGGCGGGCGTTATTGATGGGCTCAATCTGTTTTGCATGGTCCTGAACAACCCGATCAGTTACACCGATACGGATGGACGAATGCTTCGATCGGTAAACCAGCCGACGACAAAAAAGGAAAACCAGCCCGACGTAAATACCCAGTCAGGCTCAAGTACCGTTATCCCTTTCCCGTCAGTAACGCGACCTGCCACGGAAGCGGCAGCCCCTGGTGGGTCGAGTGAAAGCAGAGCTGTCGATTTTTTTCGAGTCGATCTGGCCCCGCCCAGTGAGGTTCTGGCTCGGGGGTTTCGAGGCAATGATACCGAGCGGGTGCTCAAGGCTTTTGGTGATGACACGATATTCGTGGCTCAGGACCTTGAGGGCATCGATGCTTTCAGAGCCGAGATATCCGGTAAAAACCTGTTTGGCGATGCCAGAAAATACTATTTCGAAATGAAGATGATTGGCGGGTATGCCAGGGAGGTTCAGAAGCCGCTTCATTTATATAAAATCTCGCTCCCGGCAGAACACCCTCATTATGTGCTGAGTCGCGCTGTGAGCGAAAAAGGCTTCGTTGAAACTGCTTTCGAGGCTACCAACAAGAAGGGTGTTGTGGCTGAGATAAAAGCAATCAGCGAAGCACTGTATCAATACAATATCGAGGCGTACCGCGCGACCCTTGAAGACTACGCGCAGAACTATAACGCAACTAAAGAAGTTCAAGTAAAAGGCCCCATACTGCCTGCGTTCATAACGCATATTACTGCGACTGAAGAGGCGTTCATGAGAAGAACCGCGGTGACGCCAAAAAGAGCGGGAGCGATGTGATAGCGGCACCTCGACGCTGTGACGCATCGAGGGTTCTTGGCGAACTTGATTCAGGTGGCCTCAGATACTCATCACCATCTGCCCGCTGTCCACCCGCAACTCGACACCGTTCACCGCCCGTGCCTCGTCGCTGGCGAGGAACAGCACGCTGGCCGCCACGTCTTCCGGCCGGCACATGCGGTTCATCGGGTCGCTGTCGATGGTCAGGCGCTCCGGGTCCAGGCCGGCCGGGAAGCCGCCGCTGGTCATGTCGGTCAACACGCCGTCCGGGTGCAGGCTGTTGCAGCGAATCCGGTACTTGCGACGCCGACAGAACGCCGCCACCGAACGGGTCAACGCCGCCACCGCGCCTTTCGAGGCGCTGTAGGCCAGGTAATCGTCGCGTCCGGCCAGGGCGGCGATGGACGACAGGTTGATGATCGAGCCACCGCCGGCCTTCATCAGCCCGATGGCCTCGCGACAGCCAAGAAACACGCTGTCGGCGTTGACCCGCATCAGCCGGTGCCAGTCCTCCAGCGAGGTTTCCTCGATCGTGCCGGCGATCAGGATACCGGCGTTGTTGACCAGGATATCCAGCCGCCCGAAGCGCTCGCGAACCTCGCCCATCAGTTGCTGCCAGCCCGCTTCGCTGCTGGCGTCATGGCGAAGGAACAGCGCGGCGTCGCCGATTTCGGCGGCCAGGGCTTGACCCGCGGCCACGTCGATATCGGCAATCACCACACGGGCGCCTTCCCGTGCCAGCAGGCGCACGCTGGCGCGGCCAATGCCCTTGGCGCCGCCGGTGACCAGGGCGATCTTGTCGCGCACCCGGCCGGGGAGTTTCTGTTGCAGTTCAGTCATGACAGGGCCTCATCGGCAAATTGCGCTTGGTTCAGTGTTTCGCGGGCTGCTGCCTGTCCGGCGCGACGGCCGGAAAACACGCAGTCGGCCAGCGACAGGCCGCTGATATACAGGTGCGAAGGAATACCCACCGCGGCGCGGCCGGCGGCGTACAAACCGGGAATCGGTTGCGCGGCGACGTCCAGCACCGCGCCGCTCTGCTCATCGACCCGCAGGCCACCGAGGGTCAACGCGCCCAGCGGGAAAATCGGATTGCCCACGGAAATATCGCAGGCCTGGAACGGGCCTTTTTCCAGCACCCGGCGCCCGCCACGGGACTTGCCGAAGGGATCGCCGATCTCGCCACGGGCCGCGGCATTGTTGGCCTGGACCGACTCGCGCAAGACCGCCGCATTCATCCCGGTGACCCGGGCCAGTTCATCGAGGCTTTTGCCCTTGCGCACCTTGAGCAGCATCAGCGCCAGGGCTGGCACGCTCTGGAACCACCAGTAGCCGCCAAACAGCGCTTCGCGGATGGCCTTCCAGCGCAGTGGCGCATCCAGCACCAGCCAGGCGCGCCCGCCCTGCTCTTCCATCAACGGCTGGCCGAGGGTGGCGCCGTAGACTTCTTCGTTGCAGAAACGCCGGCCCTCGGTGTTGACCACGATGCCCTTGTGCCAACTGTACGGCGGGTTGATGAAGCGCCAGGCCGAGACCCGTTCCAGACGATCACTGGCGGCGCCGACACTGAGCCCCAGGCGCAGGCCGCTGCCGTCGCAGCCGGTGGCGCCGACCTTGAAGTTGCGGCGGAATTTCGGCGCGTGCTGGGCGATCAGTTCGCGGTTGAAGATGAAACCGCCGGTGCTGAGGATCACCGCCTTGCTCGCATGCACCAGCACCGGCCGGGCGAAATCGCGCTCCAGCTTGCTGGCGCGCTGGCGCAGTTTGTCGCAGTAGCCGGGCGCGAAATTCTGCAGGCGCTCGGCGCGTTCGATCCATTTTGCATGCAGCATGGCCTGCTCGCTGCCCGGCGGCAGGCGCCAGAATTCGGCGCCGATCACCCGGCCGCTGCCGTCGAGCACCAGGCGTTTGGCCGCCGCCTGCAGCAGCGTGCGCACCCCGGCCTTTAGGCACGCGCTTTTCAGGTGGGCATAGAGCACCGCGCCGCACTGGCCCTTGCCGGCGGTGCGGTGACCGCGCGGGGCCGGCGGATTGGCGCCGCCGTAGAGCGGCACCAGTTCGTTGCCGGAGTAGTACAGGTAATAACCGTCCTGCGGGTAGGAGGTCTTGCCGCCTGGCGGGACTTCGTGGGAGTACGGCGCGCCATGGCTTTCCAGCCATTCCAGGTTGGTCACGCTGTCATCGCAGAAACGCCGCAGGGTTTCATCGCTGATCACGCCCTGGGTTTCATGCTTGAGGTAATCGAACATGGCTTGCGGGCTGTCGTTGTAGCCGGCGGCGCGCTGCTGGCGAGTGCCGCCGCCGGCGTACACCACGCCGCCGCTCTTGGCGCTGGCACCACCACCGCAGAAACGGTCGGCCACCAGCACATCGGCGCCTTCGGCCCGCGCCTGCAAAGCGGCGCAGGCACCGGCCGCGCCCCAGCCGAGCACCAACACTTCGCATTGTGCGTCCCACTTCAGTGCCGAACGGCCGTCCACCTGCAACGGCGGCAGGATCGGTGTCACGCATCCCTTTTCGGTGCTCATGAGGCCGCCCTCGCCAGGTGGTTGGCGGCGACATAACCGAAGGTCATGGCTGGGCCGAGGGTGCCGCCGGCGCCCGGATAGCTGGTGCCCATCACCGACGCCGAGCAGTTGCCGATGGCATACAGGCCAGGAATTGGTGTGCCGTCGTCGCGCACCACCTGGGCATGTTCGTTGGTCAGCAGGCCGCCCTTGGTGCCGATGTCCCCGGCGTCCAGGCGCATGGCGTAGAACGGCCCCTTGCGCAACGGCGCCAGGCACGGGTTGGGCTTGATGTTGCAGTCGCCGTAGTAGCGGTCGAAGACGTTGCCGCCACGGTCGAAATCAACGTCGACCCCGGTCCGCGCGTACTCGTTGACCTTGCTCGCGGTGGCCTCCAGACCGGCCGCGTCGACGCCGATCTGCCGGGCCAGATCGGCCAGGGTGTCGGCCTTCCAGTACAGGTTGTTCAGCCATTCCTTGCGCAGGCGGCTGTCGGGCATGACCTGGGCCGGCATCAGCGGGCCCATGGCGTAGTGGAAGCGGAAATGCGCGTCGAAGATCACCCAGGCCGGCACGCTGCGCCCGCCGCTCTGCTGGTTGTCGCGGTGCATGGCATCGACGAATTCCAGATACGGCGCGGCCTCGTTGACGAAACGCCGGCCCTGGCCGTTGACCACGATGGCGCCGGGGAACGCGCGCTCGGCGAAGATGCCGCGGGGTTTGTCTTCGCCCGGCACGGCGATGGTCGGCGCCCACCAGGCCCAGTCCATCAGTGCGGTGGCGGCGCCCTCCTTCATCCCGGCCAGCAACGCGGCGCCGGTGTTGTTGCCGGGCGGCGTGGCGCTCCAGGTCATCTGGGTCGGTTTGGGCAGGTACTGTTCACGCAGGGCCTGGTTCTGCTCGAAACCACCGGAGCCGAAGATCACCCCGTGGCGAGCGGCGATGCGAATTTCCTGGCCGTCGCGATTGACCACGATCCCGGCGACCTTGCCGTCTTCCATCAGCAGCTCGCGGAAATCGGTGTTGAGCCACAGCGGCACCTGGCGGTCCATCAGCGAGCGGCGCAGCGACGCCACCAGCGAACTGCCGAGGGCGGCGCGGCGGTCGTATTTGCTTTTCTTGCGCCATTTGAAATCGAGCTTGTAGCGCAGCATCAGGCCGAGCACCAGCAGACGCCAGCCGAAGCTGCGGGCCATGGCCTTGTGCGCATGGCGCGCGGTCCAGGCGATGCGGCCCATCAGCAGGGTCGAGGGCGACGGCTTGCGCAGGTTGTCCAGTTCGTCTTCGAGCAGGCTGGTGTCGAACAACTCCGGGTCGAGGGTCCGCCCGCCGGGCAGCGAGCCGGGCAGGTGCGGGTAGTAATCCGGGTATTTCGCCGCCACCGCGTAGCGCACACGGCTGTTGCGCGTGAGGGCTTCGATCATCTTCGGCGCGTTGTCGAGATAGGCTTCGAGGCGGGCCGGTTCGACGTGCTCGCCGGCGGATGCTTGCAGGTAGGTGCGTGCCAGCTCGCGGCTGTCGTTGCCGCCGTGGCGAGCGAAATAGTGATTGTTGGGGATCCAGATCCCGCCGCCGGAGATCGCCGAGGTGCCGCCGTACTTGTCGCTTTTTTCCACGATCAGGACACGCAGGCCGTGATCGGCGAGAAACACCGCCGAAGTCATCGCACCCGCGCCCGAGCCGACGACGATCACGTCGTAGGCGGATTGAGACTGAACTTGAGCCGTCATTGTTGTTATGCCATTAGCTGAGGTCAGGAAAGGCCGGCGGCGTGTGCGGCCGGCGGCTGATTCCATCTTCAGCGGGTGGCGGGGTGGGGATCATCGTCAAAGCGGACTAGGTGGGCCTTATCGCGAGCAAGCTCGCTCCTACAGGTTCAGCGCAATACCTGTAGGCGCGAGCTTGCTCGCGATGGCCCACTCAGATCTACATCACCGCCCGCCGCCCCACCCAAGGCCGGTCCTGCTCCAACTGGCTGGCAATCCGCAGCAACCCGTCTTCCCCCCCCAGCCGCGCGGTAAACATCATGCCCACCGGCAACCCACTGTCGCTCATGCCCAGCGGCAAGGAAATCGCCGGCTGGCCGCTGACGTTGGCCAGCACGGTGAAGCCGGCGCTGCCCATGGCCCGGTGGGCGTAGCTGTCCCAGCCCTGGTCGAGGGTCAACAGGCCCATTTCAGGGGTCAGGTTGGCGGTGACCGGCGAGAGGATCAGGTCGAAGCGCTCGAAGTGCTTTTCCATCGCCGCGCCGATGTCTTCGAACGATTGTCGGGCGCGGTACAGCGCTTCGCCGTTGGTGCCTTTGGCGCGCTCCAGCACGACCTGGGTGATCTGTTCCAGGTCCTGGGCGGTGGCGGCGCGGCCCAGTGTTTGCTCGCGGTCATGCACCAGGCTCAGCAACGCAGTGCCGATCACCGCGCCGTGGGCGCCGAACAGTTGCCGTGGGTCGATGCCGAGGTTCAGCTCTTCCACCTCATGACCAAGGCCGAGCAATTGCTTGATGGTCTGCTCCAGGGTTGCGGAGATTGCAGGATCCAGCGGTGCACCGGTCAACGACTGGCGGACCACGGCGATGCGCAGCTTGCCTGGATCGCGGCGCAGTTCCTCGACGTAGGGGCGTTCCACCGGCGCAGCCCAGTAAGCGCTGCCGGGCTCATGACCGTGACCGGCGTCGAGGAACAGCGCTGTGTCACGCACGCTGCGCGACACCACATTGCCGACACTGGCGCCGAACCAGCCCTCGAAATGCGCCGGGCCGCTGGGGGTGCGGTAGCGGCCGGGCTTCAGCCCGACCAGGCCGCAATAAGACGCCGGGACACGGATCGAGCCGCCGCCGTCGGTGGCGTGGGCCACCGGCACAATGCCCGCCGCTACCGCCGAGGCGGCGCCACCGGATGAGCCGCCGGCGCTGTGGCCGAGGTTCCACGGGTTGCGGGTCAGACCCCAGGCCAGGGATTCGGTGGTGGTGGTCAGGCCGAATTCCGGGCAGGTGGTCTTGCCGAACGGCACCGCGCCGGCCCGCTCGTAACGGGCGATCAGGGTGCTGGTGAACGGCGCGGGCGGCGCGTCCTTGAACAGGCGGCTGCCGTTGCTGGTGGTGGTGCCTTGCAGGTAGGTGTTGAGGTCCTTGAGCAGCACCGGCACGCCGGCCAGCGCACCCTGGGCCTGATGGCCGGCGGCGCGGCGCTGGGCGAGCAGATTGCGGGCGTAGTCCTCGTGCAGCATGTTCACCGCCTGCACCTTGGGATTGACCCGCGCGTGGCGGGCCAGGGCCGCGTTGAGCAGGGTTTCCGGCGAGAGTTCGCCCTTGCGCACGGCCTCGGCCATGGCCCAGGCATCGAGGGATTGGTAGTCGCTGGCGGACAGATCGCCGGCCTGGACGCTGGCGAAGCGGCCGAGCAGGCCGATGCCGGCGGTGATGGCAGTGGCTTTGAGCACGGTGCGGCGGGGGATTTCGGTGGTCATGGAGGGCACCTTTTTAGTTATTAATGGTTTTAGGGGGCATCGCGAGCAAGCTCGCTCCTACAAGGGGTGTGCGATGTGTAGGAGCGAGCTTGCTCGCGAAGCGGTCCCAGAAAATCTGTCAGGCAACATTGAACCGCGCCGAAAGCTGATCCAGCGCCCGCGCCAGTTGTTCCAGGTCCGCTGCCGCCACGGCGCTGCGCCCGGCACTCGCCGACAGCGCACCGGTACCCGCCGAGACATTCTCGACCCGCACGACCATCTCGCGGGTGACGCGGACCTGTTCGTCGATCACTGCGGCGATGGTGTCCACGCTGCGGATTACGTCGTCGGTGCCAGTGCGGATCTGCGCCACGGAATCACCGGCTTCGTGGGCCAGGTTGACGCCTTCGCGGACCCGCAACACCACGCGGCCCATACCATCGACCACGGCGCGAGTGCCTTCCTGGATGCGTTGCACGGTGATGTCGATCTCGCCAATGGAGCGCCCGGTGCGCTGGGCCAGCAACCTTACTTCATCGGCGACCACGGCAAAACCGCGACCCTGCTCCCCTGCCCTGGCCGCCTCGATCGCGGCATTCAGGGCCAGCAGGTTGGTCTGCTCGGCAATGTTGCGGATAACGTTGAGCACATCGCTGATTTCGGCAGAAAACACTTCCAGTTCGTGAATATGCACAGCGGTGTCGCTGATGACGTCGCTGATGCGGTTCATTTCCTGGGCCATGTCGCGGATAAAGCCTTCGCTCTTGCCCGAACGCCCCGCCGAGTGCTGGGTGATATCGCGGGACACGCCAACATGGTTTTCCACCTCGCCGATGGAGCCGGACAGGTGCTCCACCGCACTGGAAATGCCGCGCACCGCCTCGCTCTGCTGCTGGGTCGCCACCGACGCCAGTTCCGCCGACTCGGCCAGGTGCGCCGCCTCGCGGCTGACCCGCTGGACCAGTTCGCGCATCTGCGAGATCAGGCCATGCAGGCTGTCGCGCATGGCGGCGGTGTCGCCGAGCATCAGGGCGAATTCATCGCGGCCATGGATCACGATGGGTTGCGACAGGTCGCCCCCGGCAATCGCGCGCATGCTCGCTGAAGCCTGGCCGAAGGCGCGACGCAGCCGGCCCAGGGTGGTGAGCGCCGTGGCGCTGCCAACCACTACACCGACCACGCCCAACAGCAGGTACGCGAGAACGGTGCGCTGGTAACGCTGCTGCGCCGCCTCATACGCCTGCTCCGCCGCGGCCTGTTGCAGCACCTGCAACTTGCCCAGTTCGACGCCGGCGGCGCTGCCGGCCGGTTCCGCCACGCGCAGGAAGGAAATAATCCCCGGCAGGCGGAAATCGCCGGCGCGCAGCGACTCCAGCAGGATCGTCAGTTCCTCGACCCAGACGGCGTAGTGGCTTTCGAATGCCTCGGCGACCTGCTGTTCCTCGGCGCTCAGGTCGCGTTGGCGGTACTCGTTCCAGCGCTGGGTCACGGCCTGGCCGTTGGCTTCGATGGTGCCGAGGGTGACTTCCACCGAGCGGTCGAAGGCCGCCATCAGCGGTCCTTCCGGATCCTGCAGGACCGCCAGCAACGCCTGTCGCCGGCTTTCATCCAGGCGGTGCTGGATCTCGCCGAAGGTGAGCAGGGTCGCCAGGTTGTCTTCGTTAATGGTGCGCAGGCTGTCGCGCGCCTGTTGCAGCCCGTAGACGCCGAAACCGACGGCGGCAACGAACAGCAAGGTGGCCAGCAGCGCCCATATCCACAGGCGCTGAGCGATGGTGATGGCTTTGAACACGGTCGTTCCTCGCCCGGGTCAGTCGGAGGTGACCATGGCGAGCATCGTCGCCAGGTAGTGCTCGCCATAGGGTGGCAGCAGGCCCCACTCGCGGCGCGGGTCGTGGGCCGGGGCCTTGAACACCGTGCGCAGGTGGCTGAATTCGAGGAAGCCCTCGCGGCCGTGGTAATGCCCCATACCGGAGGCGCCGACGCCACCGAAGGGCGCGTCGTGCATCGCCGCGTGCATCATCACGTCGTTGAGGGTGACGCCACCGGACACCGTGTGTTCCAGCACCCGGCGCTGCTCGGCCGCGTCCTGGCCGAAGTAGTACAGGGCCAGCGGCCGCGGGCCCGCGTTGATCGCGTCGATGACCTCGTCGAGGTCGTCATAGCCGAGCAAGACCATGGCCGGACCGAAGATTTCTTCATTCATGATCTGCGCGTCGTGCGGCGGATCGATCACCAGGCGCAGCGGGCGACGGCGGTCGTTGGCGTCCAGTGGCAGCGCTTCCGGCAAGGACTCGATGCGCGTGCCGCGTTGCCGGGCGTCGTCGATATAGCCTTCGACCCGCGCCAGATGACGCTGATTGACCACCGCCACCACGTCCGGATTGCCCTGGATGCTCGGGTGCAGGCTTGCATAAGCGGCGCGCAGCGCGGCGATGAACGACGCCTGCAGGTTGCGCGGCACATAGACCAGGTCGGGGTTGATGCAGATCTGCCCGCCATTGGTGGCCTTGGCCGCGGCGATGCTCAAGGCGGCCTGGTCCAGGTCCGCGGTGGTCGAGATGATCACCGGCGATTTGCCGCCCAGTTCCAGGGTCACCGGCACCAGATGCTGCGCTGCATTGCGCATCACCGCACGGCCAACGGCGGTGCTGCCGGTGAACACCAGGTGATCGAACGGCTGCGCGGTGAAGGCTTCGGCCAGCTCGGCGTCGCCGGTGACCACCGCGACCTCCAGCGGGTCGAGGTGCTCGGCGCACAGGCGGGCGACCACGCCGGCGGTGCGCGGAGTCACTTCCGACGGTTTGAGGATCGCCCGGTTACCCGCCGCCAGGACTGAGGCCAGCGGGCTGAACAGGGTATACAGCGGCGCATTCCAGGTGCCGATGATGCCGACGCTGCCTTTGGGCTGGTACATGATCCAGGCCTTGGCGCCCAGTTGGTCGTAGGGCGCGAACGCTGCGCGCTGCTCGTCCTGCATCCAGTGCGCGAGGTGATCGCGGGCGTGCTTGAGGGAGGCCAGCGCGCCGAGCACGTCGTTCATCAGCGAAAAGCCGGCGGGACGCCCGCCGAAATCCGCGTCCATGGCCTCGGTCAGTTCGCCGTGGTGGGCCACCAACAGGTCGATCACCCGCTGGATGCGCTGGCGGCGGGTGGCCGCGTCGACGGCGCCGGCGGCATTGAAGGCGCTTTTCTGTCGGGCCAGAAGGCCGGAAAGCGTGTCGACGGATGATGCGACTGAACTCATGCGTGTCCCCTTGCGAATCGGCCTTCATGGCCTTGGCAGCGCCCGATGCGCCTGGGACCACGTTGCCCCGCCAGGCCCCGCCGCGCCTCGTCCGATCGGACGAGGATCGAGCAAAAGCGTTAGTCCGTTGAGACGATGTAGGCCGTGCGGCCGCGTCCAATACTGGCCCCACGAAAACACCACCCATGAGGCCAGTCATGGCAACACAACACATCAGTTTCGATCCCCAGGCCTTCCGCGCGGCCCTCGGCACCTTCACCACCGGCGTGACCATCATCACCACCCAGGGCGAGGACGGCGCGCCGGTCGGCATCACCGCCAACAGCTTCAACTCGGTGTCGCTCAACCCGCCGCTGGTGCTCTGGAGCCTGTCCAAGCAGGCGCGCAGCCTGCCGGTGTTCAGCAGCGGCAAGCACTGGAACGTGCACGTGCTGTCCACCGAGCAGGAAAAGCTCTCGGGCCGCTTCGCCACCCAGGGCGAGAACAAGTTCGCCGAGGTCGAGCTGGACTGCGGCGTCAGCGAAGCCCCGCTGCTGCAGGACTGCACGGCGCGCTTCCAGTGCCGCACGGCGTTCCAGTACGAGGGCGGCGACCATGTGATCTTCGTCGGCGAAGTGCTCGCCTTCGACCACAGCGACCGCGCGCCACTGGCGTTCCAGAGCGGCCAGTACGCCCTGACCACCCGCAAGCCGCGCAACGAACTGCGCCTGGCGACCACCCCGCCGCCGCCCGAGTGCAGCTACACCGAGGACCTGCTCGGCTATCTGTTGGGCCGCGGGCATTACCAGGTGCTCAACGTGCTGCGGCATATGCTCAGCAACCAGCAACTGGACGAGCAGGCGTTTTTTATCCTTGCCGTGCTGTGCATTCGCGACAACCTCGACCTTGCCGAGATCAACACCTTCGTCAGTTACACCGGGCATGTGGTGACCCTGGCCGGCATGCGCTTCCTCGAGCGTCAGCAACTGGTGGCGATCGAAGGCGATGACGACGACCTGCGTTTCGTCCTCACCGCCAAGGGCCGCGAAACCTCGCTGCAGCAGGTTGCGCTGGCCAAGGTGGTAGAGCAGGAATTGACCGCCAAGCTCGGCATCGCCGATGCCCAGGCGCTGAAAGTGCTGCTCAAGCGCCTGATCGTGGTCAGCGACCCCGGCTTGCCCGACCTCTGGGCGCCGCGATGAGCGCGGCCGTGCCGGCCCTGTCGGCATCGCCGGTGGGCTGGCGGGCCCATGGCCTGCTGGCGTTGCTGGCGGTGGTGTTCGCCGACAACTTCGTCGGCCGGCAGATCCTCGCGGTGATGATCGAACCGGTGAAGGCCGAGTTCGGCGTCGGCGACACCGCCATGGGGCTGATCTCCGGGCTGGCCTTCGCCGTGGTCTACGCGGTGATGGGCTTGCCCGCCGGGCGCCTGGTGGATCGCCTGCCGCGCACCCGCTTGCTCGCTGCCTCGTGCTTGCTCTGGGCGTTGGCGACCATGGCTTGCGGAGTGGCCGGCAGTTTTCTGCTGCTGGCGATCGCGCGGATGGCGGTGGCGGTCAGTGAGTCGCCGACCACCTCGGCTTCGCTGTCGTTGATTGCCGACCTGTATCCGCCGCAAAAGCGCTCGTTCGCCATCAGTTGCTTCACCGCAGCGCCGACTTTTTCTTCGATCATCGGCCTGAGCATCGGCGCTTGGGTGGTGGAGCACTACGGCTGGCGCGTGGCGTTCATCGCGTTGGGCGTGCCGGCGCTGCTGTTCGCCGCGGCGCTGGCCTTTATCGTGCGCGACCCGCCACGCGGCCGCTGGGACCTCACGCCCCACGCCCCCGGCGCCTCCCCCGGCCTGACCGCCGAAGCCCGTGGCCTGTGGGCGTTGCCGGCGTACCGGCAATTGATCCTGGCGGGCGGCCTGACCACCCTCAGTTCCTACGCCATCGCCATGTGGAACACCAGTTTCCTGGTGCGCTCCCATGACCTCTCGCTGCAACACGCCGGGCTGCTGGCCGGAGTGATCTGCGGCACCGCCGCCGGTGTCGGCGGACTGTTCAGCGGCTGGCTCAGTGATCGCCTGAGCCGGCGTGACGCGCACTGGCAGTTCTCGATCCCGATCATCGGCCATCTCACCGCGATGACGGCCCTGGTCATCTACCTGCTCTGGCCCGACACCGTGCTGCTCCACCTCGGCAGCCTGCCGGTGCCGGCGGCGATGCTCTGGTGCGCGCTGTACAGCTTCTTCGCGGTGTGGTGGGTGGCGCCGTCCTACAACCTGGTCACGCAACTGGTGCCGGCCAACCGCCGTGGCGCGGCGATGGCTCTGCAAACCATCGTCAGCACTCTGCTCGGGATCGGCATCGGCCCGCTGTTGGCCGGATTGCTCAGTGACCTGCTGTTGCCGCTGGCCGGCGAAGATTCGCTGCGCTACGCCCTGCTGCTGGTGAGCTTGCCGGTGCTGGGTTCGGTGCTGTTGCTGTTGCGTACCTCGCGGCAGGTGGGTCGATAGCGACGCCCGCGCTATCGACCCGTTCCCTCAACGCTGATTGCTGAAACCGGCGATGGCCTGGCGGGCCGTGTCGGTTTCCAGCATCCGCGCGAACACCCGGGCTTCCTCATCGATGCGCTCGCGCAGGGCGGGCGCATCGGCGCTCTTCAGCAGACGCTTGGTTTCCATCAACGCCGCCAGTGGCTTGCACGCTAATTTGCGCGCCTGGGCCAGGGCCGTGTCGAGGACCTGCGCCGGCTCCAGCACCCGATTCACCAACCCGGCGCGCAACGCCGCCTCGGCGTCGAACGGCTCGCCCAGCAACAACGCCTCGGCGGCTCGCTGATAGCCGAACACCCGGGGCAGCAACAGGCTGGAGCCGGCTTCCGGACACAACCCGAGATTGACGAACGGCAGGCTGAACCGCGCGTTGCTGCCGGCGAGCACCAGGTCGCAGTGCAATAGCAGCGTGGTGCCGATGCCCACGGCGACACCGCAGACCGCGGCCACCAGCGGTTTGCGGAAACCACTGACGGCACGCAAAAACTGCCAGACCGGCGCGTCGAGGCCATCGGGCGGATGGCTGATGAAATCGGCCAGGTCATTGCCGGCGCTGAATACCTGTTCGCTGCCGTGAAACAGCACCACGGCAATCGCCGGATCCTCCTCGGCCTGGTGCAGCAGGTCGGTCAGGCGCTGGTACATGGGCACGGTCAGGGCGTTTTTCTTGGTTTCGCGGTTGAAGGTGATGATGAGGACGCCGGAGTCCTCGCGGGTCAGGATGTCGGTCATTGCGCGCTCGCTGGTTGACGGGAGCCCTAGCAATAGCCCGTCGCCGTCCGCCGCGAAACGTCCGGATTGAGTAGGTGTCGCGTGTCAGCGTCGCTCATCCGACAGCGGCGTCGGCTCGTCCGGCTCTGGCACGGGCATGTCCTGCTGCGGAGCGTCCGGCAGGCGCTCGATGTCGTTGGGTTCGTCCGAGCGCTGCGGGTCACCGTTGACGTTGGGGTCGGTGACCGGGTCGGTTTCGCGCTGCGGGTTGTTCAGCGGGTCTTTCCAGAGTGGGTCGTCTTTGGGCGAGTGCATGATGCGGTCCTCGGTGGTGGGTCCTGAGCATTGGAATAGGCATCGGAATCAGGAGTGCCGGGCAGCCGATCAACGGAGCAACGCTGTTAAAGTGGCAGCCCGCCACCGATGGAGATGACCATGTCTATCCGCCCTGCCCGTCCCCATGACGCCCACCTGCTGCCCGCCATCGAGCGCTCGGCGGCCGAGGCGTTTCTTGCTGTTGAGCGGTTGGCGTGGGTTGCGGCGCATGAGGTGCTGAGTGTCGAGGAACACCTGGGCTTTATCGACAAGGGCCTGCTCTGGCTGGCGGTAGATGAGCAGGACCGGCCGCTGGGGTTTCTCTGCGCCAGCGTCCAGGACGGCGGCGTGCACATCGACGAATTGTCCGTGGCGCTTTGTCATCAAGGGAAAGGACTGGGTCGGGCGCTGATCGCCTGTGTCGAGGCGTGGGCCCAGGCGCAGGGCTTCACGGCATTGACCCTGACGACCTTCAAGGACGTGCCGTGGAACGCACCTTTCTATGCACGGCTGGGTTTCGTCGCGCTGGACGACGGGCAGTTGCAGGGTTTTCTGCAGCAGCAAATAGCCCATGAGCACGCGCTTGGGCTGCCGGGACGTTGCGCGATGCGCAAATCATTGTCCGTCCCGGCTTGAGCTTTATTTCTGTTCTTGCGCTTTCTCGGCTTCGGCCGCCGCCTGTTGCGCGGCGCGCAAGGCTTCGATCGTTTGCTCCAGCAATTCCACCTGCTTGAGTAGCTGACGCCGTTCGCCGCCCACCAGTTCGAGTTGCTGGCCCTGGGACTGGAACTGGCGCTGCAGTTCTTCGCGCGCGCCCTGGGACTGCGCCAGGTTGGCGCTGAGGGTGCGGGTTTCCAGCGCGTGCTGTTCCTGCTGGTCCTTCAGGTGCTGGCATTCGCGCTGGACATGCCGCGCCTCCACCAGCAACCGCTCGTTATCGCGGTTGAGCCGGGTCACTTCGTCCTGCTTGATGATCAGCGTCTGCTGCAACTGGCGCAGCTCCGTCTGCAATTGCTGGACTTGCGCTTCGTGCCGGCGGTGATCCTGCTCGCGCTGTTCGCGGCTGGCGGTGCGGTAATGCTCCAGCGCATCGCGGGCGTGCTGATGCTTGTCTTCCAGCGAGGCGATCTGTTCGTCCTTGTCGGCCAGCCGCACATTCAACTCACCCACCGCCTGGCTCAGCGTGGCATTACGGGTGTGTTCGCTCTGCAGGCTGCTGCGGGCGGTGGCCAGCTCCGCGGACTCAGCGGCCAGCGCCGCGCCCTGGATCTGCAATTGCTGCTGCGCCGCCGCCAGCGCCTGCTGGCATTCCTGCAAGTGCGCGTTCAGCGCGGCGTTTTCCACATCGAACGACTTTTGCGCCTCTTCGACGCAGGCGTCGCTCTCTTCGCGCAACTGCTCCGCCAACTGCTTGACCAGCCCCATCAGCGACGCGCTGAGGTCCGGCACGCTGGTGGTGGCGGGCGGTTTCTGGATTTCCAGCTCTTTGAGGTAGCGATGAATGGTGGTTTTCGAACCGGTATTTCCCAGTTCAATCCGCACCGCATCGATGCTCGGATGCTCGCCCCGACCGAGGATCGCCTGACGGGCTTTATGCACGACTGCTTTGTTGATACCACCGCGGGCCATGTCTGAGTTCCTGCTATTTCATAATGTGGTACGTATCATGTGTTTACATACCAAAAAGATCAAATTAATTTTCATAATTTGATGATATTTAAGATGAAATAATCGCGACTTATCAAATCAGAGGCAGTTTTCACCCGTCAGAAAGCCGGGCCAAGACTATTCGGCGACATCGCCGCGGCCAGACTGGCGGTCGCCTTGAACGCCACGCCGGCGGGATAGGCTGGCCAGTCCCGCATCAGCAAGGGCGCCATGCCGAACACCTGCACGCCCTGCTCGCGGCGGGCAGGACGAAACGAGGCATAACCGAACGCGCCGACAATGCCCGCGAACCCGCCGTACCGAGTAGTCCCGGGGATGGCTCAAGTCGGTATCGCGGTCATTATCCAGCCGCCACTGACGGTCCATGTCGAGGATCGGTGCCCCCCCCCAGTGGGTAACCCGCTCGGGCGAACAAGGGCGCCAACCCGCCAATGCCTTCGGGCGTGAGGTATTCCCACGCCACTGACGCCAAGCGGAACAACGGCACGCCCTGGATCTGCGCGCCCGCTAGTGAAAGCGCGCGGGCAGATCCATCGGCGCGAACGGTACACCCGGCAATCCGTGCATCCACCAGCACGCTGTCGCTCAGGTCGGCGGCGGAAAAATCCGCCTCGGTAAAGTTGGCATTGCTGCCCAGGATGTTTTTCAGCGAGCACTTGCGCAGGCTTGCCCGCCGCGCGAAGACATTCCTCAGGTCGGCACCGTCCAGCACCGCGCCCTCCAGCCAGCAGCTCTCCAGGTGGGCATCGGTCAGCAGCGCCCCGGTGAGTTGCAGGCGGCTCAGGTCGGCGTGGCTGAAATCGCCGCCGCTGAAGTTGGCATGGGCGCAGTCGAGGCGGGCCGACGGGCTGCCGAGAATCGCGCCCCGGGCTTGGCAAAAGCTCAGGTCGATCCCCCGGGCACTGCGTGGCGCACCCCAGCCAGGCCGGCCAAGGGTCGCGCCGGACAAGTTGGCGTGATCCAGCAATGCACCGTCGAAAAACACGCCGTTGAGCCGGGTGTCGCGCAGATCGGCCTCGCCGAGCAGGCAATTGGACAGGTCCGCGCCCTGCAGGCTGGCACCAGTAAAGCGCGCGCCGGTGAAGTCCACCCCGATGGCGCTCGCGCCATCCAGCACCACATCGGTCAGGTCCACGCCCCGGCCCTGTCCGCTGGCCACCAACGCCGCCAACGATGGGGTGGCCAGACACGTCGCCCCCGCATGGAAGGTGAACTTGCCCATGAACTCACCCAACGTTCCCGTCCTCACAACTGCACCTTGGCTTTGATCGAGTAGCGGGGGGGGGGGGGGGGGGCGGGGGCGGGGGGGGGGGGGGGGGGGGGGGGGGGGGGGGGGGGGGGGGGGGGGGGGGGGGGG
>NZ_JANLOA010000016.1:0-101136 GCF_025466035.1 Pseudomonas sp. 20P_3.2_Bac5
CCCCCCCCCCCCCCCCCCCCCCCCCCCCCCCCCCCCCGCCGCCCCCCCCCCCCCCCCCCCGCCCCCCCCCCCCCCCCCCCCCCCCCCCCCCCCCGCTCCTACAGGGGTCGTGCGAAAGCCGAAGTGCGACCAAGGTCCAACCGCCCGTCTCCCACGGTTGAAATATTTCCCCCCACCCCCATATGAGTCTGCACAGGCATTTTCGCCCCGCTGCGTGGAGACTCTCCCTTGACCACCATCGTTTCAGTTCGTCGCCACGGCAAAGTCGTCATGGGCGGCGACGGCCAGGTTTCCCTCGGCAACACCGTGATGAAAGGCAACGCCAAGAAGGTGCGCCGCCTGTACCACGGCCAGGTCATCGCCGGTTTCGCCGGTGCCACCGCCGACGCCTTCACCCTGTTCGAACGCTTCGAAGGCCAACTGGAAAAACACCAGGGTCACCTGATTCGCGCCGCCGTCGAGCTGGCCAAGGAATGGCGTACCGACCGCTCCCTGAGCCGCCTGGAAGCCATGCTCGCGGTCGCCAACAAGGACGCCTCGCTGATCATCACCGGCAACGGTGACGTGGTCGAACCCGAGGACGGCCTGATCGCCATGGGCTCCGGTGGCGGCTTCGCCCAGGCCGCGGCCCGCGCCCTGCTGAACAAGACCGATCTGTCGGCCCGGGAAATCACCGAGACCGCCCTGAATATCGCCGGTGACATCTGCGTGTTCACCAACCACAACCTGACCATCGAGGAGCAGGACCTGGCCGAGTAATCAGTTGTTCTGGCGCCCGGTGACGACCACCGGGCTTTTCCACGCTGATTTCACCGCCAAGGGACGACCACTACCATGTCCATGACCCCCCGCGAGATCGTTCACGAACTCAACCGCCACATCATCGGCCAGGACGACGCCAAGCGCGCCGTCGCCATCGCCCTGCGCAACCGCTGGCGGCGCATGCAACTGCCCGCCGAACTGCGCGTCGAAGTGACCCCGAAGAACATCCTGATGATCGGCCCGACCGGTGTCGGCAAAACCGAGATCGCCCGTCGCCTGGCCAAGCTGGCCAACGCGCCGTTCATCAAGGTCGAAGCGACCAAGTTCACCGAAGTCGGCTATGTCGGCCGCGACGTCGAGTCGATCATCCGTGACCTCGCCGATGCCGCGATCAAGATGCTCCGCGAGCAGGAAATCATTCGCGTGCGCCACCGCGCCGAAGACGCCGCCGAGGACCGTATCCTCGACGCCCTGCTGCCTCCGGCGCGGGCTGGCTTCAACGATGATCCGGCGCCGGCCGATTCGAACACCCGTCAACTGTTCCGCAAGCGCCTGCGCGAAGGTCAGTTGGACGACAAGGAAATCGAGATCGAAGTTGCCGAGTCCGCTGGCGTCGATATTTCCGCCCCGCCGGGCATGGAAGAGATGACCAACCAGTTGCAGAGCCTGTTCGCCAACATGGGCAAGGGCAAGCGCAAGAGCCGCAAGCTCAAGGTCAAGGAAGCGCTCAAGCTGGTGCGTGACGAAGAAGCCGGGCGCCTGGTCAACGAGGAAGAACTCAAGGCCAAGGCCCTCGAAGCGGTCGAGCAGCACGGCATCGTGTTCATCGACGAAATCGACAAGGTGGCCAAGCGCGGCAATGTCGGCGGCGCCGACGTGTCCCGCGAAGGCGTGCAGCGCGACCTGCTGCCGCTGATCGAAGGCTGCACCGTCAACACCAAGCTGGGCATGGTCAAGACCGACCACATCCTGTTCATCGCCTCCGGTGCCTTCCACCTGAGCAAGCCGAGCGACCTGGTGCCCGAGCTGCAAGGCCGTCTGCCGATCCGCGTCGAACTCAAGGCGCTGACCCCGGAAGACTTCGAGCGCATCCTCAGCGAACCGCACGCCTCGCTCACCGAGCAATACCGCGAGTTGCTGAAGACCGAAGGCCTGAACATCGAGTTCGCCGCCGAAGGCATCAAGCGCCTGGCCGAGATCGCCTGGCAGGTCAACGAGAAGACCGAGAACATCGGTGCCCGTCGCCTGCACACCCTGCTTGAGCGCCTGCTCGAAGAGGTGTCGTTCAGCGCCGGTGACCTGGCCAGCGCCCACAGCGAAGCGCCGATCCGCATCGACGCCGAGTACGTCAACAGCCACCTCGGCGAGCTGGCGCAGAACGAAGACCTGTCGCGCTACATCCTCTAAGGACAGCCGCGCGTTTCAAGCCCCAAGCTGCAAGCTGGACGTGATCCGCTTGCAGCTTGTAGCTTGGGGCTTATAGCCAAGGAGCTCTCATGTCCCGCCTGCCTACCGCCATCAACCTTCGCAAAGCCTCGAAGACCCTGTCCCTGACCTACGGTCCCGATGAGGTCTACAACCTGCCCGCCGAATTCCTGCGGGTGCATTCCCCCTCCGCCGAGGTCCAGGGCCACGGCAATCCCATCCTGCAATTTGGCAAGATCAACGTCGGCTTGAGCAAGGTCGAACCGGCCGGTCAGTACGCACTGAAACTGAGCTTCGACGACGGCCATGACAGCGGCCTGTTCACCTGGGAATACCTCGAACAGCTCTGCCTGCGCCAGGAAGAACTCTGGTCCGACTACCTGCAGGAACTCGCCGAAGCCGGCAAATCCCGCGACCCCTCCGAATCTGTCATCAAGCTGATGCTCTAGTCCGGCACTCTCCTGTTTTAGAGCGCATTTTCTAATTCGATCTGCTTGAATGCCTCTGGCACCGGCCAGCGACTGGCCGGCTTGCGCATAACTGGAAAGTCGGGTAACCAATGGATCTGGCAAGTTCTCTGCATCGGCAACAGGGCAGGGAACGGGCTGGTATGTAGAGGTCGCGAGCGAAAGCAGGCAGTCTTCTCACGCAGAAAAACCCGCACGGCTCATCGTCGCTCACATCCGGCCGCAGGACCGCAATTCGTTATCACTGGTCACCCGAGCAGCAGTACCGGGGCTTCGTCTGTGTAACGCCAACAGCCGAGCCGGTACTCGTCTCAGGACAACGGAGCGTCGTAGATGAGTAACAAGAATAACGATGACCTGCAGCGCCAAGCCTCGGAAAACACCCTGGGTCTGAACCCGGTCATAGGCTTGCGCCGCAAGGATTTGCTGACTTCTGCTCGGATGGTGCTTCGCCAGGCCATCCGGCAACCGCTGCACAGTGCCAAGCACGTCGCGCACTTCGGCATGGAGCTGAAGGACGTGATCTTCGGCAAGTCCAGCCTGCAGCCGGAAGGCGACGACCGGCGCTTCGCTGATCCGGCCTGGAGCCAGAACCCACTGTACCGCCGCTACCTGCAAACCTACCTTGCCTGGCGCAAGGAACTGCATGACTGGATCGGCGACAGCAGCCTGTCACCCACCGATATCAGCCGCGCCCACTTCGTCATCAACCTGATGACCGAAGCCATGGCGCCGACCAACAGCGCGGCCAACCCGGCAGCGGTCAAACGCTTCTTCGAAACCGGCGGCAAGAGCCTGCTCGACGGCCTCTCCAACCTGGCCAAGGACATGGTGCACAACGGCGGCATGCCCAGCCAGGTCAACATGGACGCCTTCGAGGTCGGCAAGAACCTCGGCACCAGTGAAGGTTCGGTGGTCTATCGCAACGACGTGCTGGAGCTGATCCAGTACAGCCCGATCACCGAACAGGTGCACGAGAAGCCGCTGCTGGTGGTGCCGCCGCAAATCAACAAGTTCTACGTCTTCGACCTCAGCCCGGAAAAGAGCCTGGCGCGCTTCTGCCTGCGCTCCACCGTGCAGACCTTCATCGTCAGTTGGCGCAACCCGACCAAGGCCCAGCGCGAATGGGGCCTGTCCACCTACATCGACGCCCTGAAGGAAGCCGTCGACGTGGTGCTGGCGATCACCGGCAGCAAAGATCTGAACATGCTCGGCGCCTGCTCCGGCGGCATCACCTGCACCGCGCTGGTCGGCCATTACGCCGCGCTGGGCGAGAAGAAGGTCAACGCCATGACCTTGCTGGTGAGCGTGCTCGACACCACCCTCGACACCCAGGTCGCGCTGTTCGTCGACGAGCAGACCCTCGAAGCGGCCAAGCGCCATTCCTACCAGGCCGGCGTGCTGGAAGGCCGCGACATGGCCAAGGTATTCGCCTGGATGCGGCCCAACGACCTGATCTGGAACTACTGGGTCAACAACTACCTGCTGGGCAACGAGCCGCCGGTGTTCGACATCCTGTTCTGGAACAACGACACCACGCGCCTGCCGGCCGCCTTCCACGGCGACCTGATCGAGATGTTCAAGAACAACCCGCTGGTGCGCGCCGACGCCCTGGAAGTCTGCGGCACGCCGATCGACCTCAAACAGGTCACCACCGACATCTTCTGCGTGGCCGGCACCAACGACCACATCACCCCGTGGAAGTCCTGCTACAAGTCGGCGCAACTGTTCGGCGGCAACGTCGAGTTCCTGCTGTCCAACAGCGGGCACATCCAGAGCATCCTCAACCCGCCGGGCAACCCCAAGGCGCGCTACATGACCAGCAGCGAGATGCCGGCCGAGGCCGACCACTGGCAGGAAAACTCCAGCAAGCACACCGACTCCTGGTGGCTGTACTGGCAGACCTGGCTGGCCGAGCGCTCCGGCGAACTGAAGAAGTCGCCGACCACTCTCGGCAACAAAGCCTACCCGGCAGGCGAAGCAGCGCCGGGCACCTATGTTCACGAACGTTGAAATCTGTCGCGCCGCCCGCCTCGTGCGGGCGGCGCTTTACCGCTAACAGGGCCCGCGCATGCCGCAACCGTACATCTTCCGAACCGTCGACCTGGATGGCCAGACCATCCGCACCGCGGTTCGCCCCGGCAAGCCGCACTTGACGCCCTTGCTGGTGTTCAATGGCATCGGCGCCAACCTGGAACTGGTGTTTCCGTTCATCCAGGCGCTGGACCCCGATCTTGAAGTCATCGCCTTCGATGTCCCCGGCGTGGGCGGTTCGTCGACGCCGCGCCATCCCTACCGCTTTCCCGGCCTGGCGAAACTGACCGCGCGCATGCTCGATTACCTGGACTACGGCCAGGTCAATGTCATCGGCGTGTCCTGGGGCGGCGCCCTGGCCCAGCAGTTCGCTCACGATTACCCCGAGCGCTGCAAGAAACTGGTGCTGGCGGCCACCGCCGCCGGCGCGGTGATGGTTCCGGGCAAGCCCAAGGTGTTGTGGTTGATGGCCAGCCCGCGACGCTACGTGCAGCCCTCCCACGTGATCCGCATCGCCCCGGAAATCTACGGCGGCGCCTTCCGCCGTGACCCGGACCTGGCGCTGTCGCATGCGTCCAAGGTGCGGTCCTCGGGCAAGCTCGGCTATTACTGGCAACTGTTTGCCGGCCTCGGCTGGACCAGCGTCCACTGGCTGCACAAGATCCAGCAGCCGACCCTGGTGCTGGCCGGCGACGACGACCCGCTGATTCCGTTGATCAATATGCGCCTGCTGGCTTGGCGAATCCCCAATGCCCAGCTACACATAATCGACGATGGTCATTTATTCCTGATTACTCGTGCCGAGGCTGTGGCGCCGATCATCATGAAGTTCCTGCAGCAGGAGCGCCAACGCGCCGTCATGCACCCTCGGCCCGCCCCGAGCGCCTGAACCGCCCCTCATCGCTTGCACCTTTGGCAGGAGCGCCGAAGCATGCAAGTGCGCTGGTCGAGGTGGGGGCCGCTCGTTACTTAGGTTCAGTTCTTGATGGCTCGACGACGGAGTGTTGCCGGATGAAAGACAAACCCGTGAATGCGGTGGCGCCAACCCCCGCCGCCTATATCAACGTGCAGAGTGCGATCACCGGCCTGCGCGGCCGCGATCTGCTCTCGACCCTGCGCAACGTCAGCCGCCATGGGTTGCGTCACCCGCTCCACACCGCCAGCCATTTGCTGGCACTGGGCGGCCAGTTGGGCCGGGTGCTGCTGGGCGATACCCCGCACCAGCCCAACCCCCGCGACACCCGCTTCAGCGATCCGGCCTGGAACCATAACCCGTTCTACCGACGCGGCCTGCAGGCCTACCTGAGCTGGCAGAAACAGACCCGCCTGTGGATCGACGAAAGCCAGTTGAACGAGGACGACCGCGCCCGCGCGCATTTCCTGTTCTCGCTGCTCAACGACGCCGTGTCGCCGAGCAACACCCTGCTCAATCCACTGGCGATCAAGGAGCTGTTCAATTCCGGCGGGCTGAGCCTGGTACGCGGCGTTAGCCACCTGCTCGACGACCTGCGGCACAACAACGGCATGCCGCGCCAGGTCGCCCGGGATGCCTTCGAGGTGGGCCGCAACCTCGCCGTCACCCCCGGCGCGGTGGTGTTTCGCAACGAACTGCTGGAACTGATCCAGTACAGCCCGATGAGCGAAAAACAGTACGCCCGGCCCATGCTGGTGGTGCCACCGCAGATCAACAAGTTCTACATCTTCGACCTGAGCCCGGCCAACAGCTTCATCCAGTACATGCTCAAGAACGGCCTGCAGACCTTCGCCGTCAGTTGGCGCAACCCCGATCCGCGGCATCGCGAATGGGGCCTGTCGAGTTATGTGGCCGCGGTCGAAGAAGCCATGAACGTCTGCCGTTCGATCACCGGCAGCCGCGACGTCAACCTGATGGGCGCCTGTGCCGGCGGCCTGACCATGGCCGCGCTGCAGGGCCATCTGCAAGCCAAGCGGCAACTGCGCCGGGTGCACAGCGCTACTTACCTGGTCAGCCTGCTCGACAGCCAGTTGGACAGCCCGGCCAGCCTGTTCGCCGACGAGCAAACCCTCGAAGCGGCCAAACGCCGCTCCTATCAGCAGGGCGTGCTCGACGGTGGCGAGATGAGCCGGGTGTTCGCCTGGATGCGGCCCAACGACCTGATCTGGAACTACTTCGTCAACAACTACCTGCTCGGCAAGGCGCCAGCGCCGTTCGACATCCTCTACTGGAACAACGACAGCGCCCGCCTGCCGGCGGCCCTGCATGGCGACCTGCTGGACTTCTTCAAGTACAACCCGCTGACCCGCCCGGCCGGGCTGGAAGTCTGCGGCACGCCGATCGACCTGCAGAAAATTAACGTCGACAGCTTCCACGTGGCCGGCAACAACGACCACATCACGCCCTGGGACGCGGTGTACCGCTCGACCCTGCTGCTGGGGGGCGACCGCCGTTTCGTGCTGTCCAACAGCGGACATGTGCAGAGCATCCTCAACCCGCCGGGCAACCCCAAGTCGCACTATGTGCACAACCCGAAACTGAGCAGCGACCCGCGCGCCTGGTACTACGACGCCGAAAAAGCCGATGGCAGTTGGTGGCCGTTGTGGCTGGCGTGGATTCAGGAGCGCTCCGGCGCCCAACGCGAAACCGATGCAACCCTGGGCAGCGCCAGCTACCCGGCCATGGACCCCGCACCCGGCAAATACGTGCTGGTGCGTTGAACACGAGGACTGGATGAAGACCCGCGACCGTATCCTCGAATGCGCCCTGCACCTGTTCAACCGGCAGGGCGAGCCGAACGTCTCGACACTGGAAATCGCCAACGAGCTGGGCATCAGCCCCGGCAACCTGTACTACCACTTCCACGGCAAGGAGCCGCTGGTGCTGGGGTTGTTCGAACGCTTCGCGGAGGAACTGACGCCGCTGCTCGACCCACCGCTCGAAGTGCGCCTGGACGCCGAGGACTACTGGCTGTTCCTGCACCTGATCGTCGAGCGCATGGCGCAGTACCGCTTCCTGTTCCAGGACCTGTCGAACCTGACCGGCCGCCTGCCGAAACTGGCCCGCGACATGCGCAGCCTGCTCAACGCCCTGAAGCGCACCCTCGCCGCGCTGCTGGCCAGCCTCAAGGCGCAGGGCCAGATCACCAGCGACACCCGCGCGCTGGGGCAACTGGTGGAGCAGATCACCCTGACGCTGCTGTTCTCGCTGGATTACCAGCGCGTGCTGGCCAAGGATGCGGAAGTGGGGATCGTGGTGTATCAGGTCATGATGCTGGTGGCGCCGCACCTGGAACCGCCGTCACGGCATGCGGCGGAGCAGCTGGCGTTGAGGTATCTGGAGGGGTGAAGTTGGGGGCCTTATCGCTGCATAGATACCTATGCTGATCGCTGGCAAGCCAGTGATGAGGCCCCACAGCACAAAGTAAAACGCCCGGCACTAAGCCGGGCGTTTTGCTTGCAGCCGCCTGTGATCAGGTCTGGCTGGTTTGGGTCGGAGCCGAAGGCGCCGGCGCTGCTGGTGCGGCGCTGGCAGCCGGAGCGGCGTGTGCCACTGGGGCAGCACTGGCCGCCGGAGCAGCCGGCTTGGCGGCCGGTTTCGGCGCCGCTGCCTTTTTCACCGCTGGCTTTTTCGCCGCAGCAGGCTTGGCTGCTGCCGGCTTGGCCGCGGGTTTCGCCGCAGGTTTGGCAGCCGGTTTTGCCGCCGCAGGTTTTGCGGCAGCGGTCTTGGCTGCTGCAGGCTTGGCCGCTGCAGTCTTGGCAGCCGGCTTGGCCGCAGCGGTTTTCGCCGCAGGCTTGGCAGCCGCTTTCGGTGCAGCCTTGGCCAGCGGTTTGGCCGCAGCCTTGCTCGCGGTCGAGGACTTCGCGGAAATCGGCGTGACCGATGCACCGGTGAGCTTCTCGATCTGCTTGGTCAGCGTGTCGACCTTGCTGTGCAACGCCTTGATCTCATTGCGGCTCGGCACGCCGAGACGCGAGATGGCGCTGTTCAGGCGCTTGTCGAATGCGCCTTCCAGCTCGCTCCATTTGCCCAGCGCACGGTCCTTCGCATCGGTAACGCGCGAGGTCGCGGATTTAGCGCTGTCCTTGGCACCGTCTTTCACCGCGTCAACGCCCTTCTTCGCCTGCTTCTCGGCCTTCTCGCCTTCCTTGACCAGGTCGTCGAACGTCTTGGCGCCTTCCTGGTCGATCTTCGAGTAGATACCCAGACCAGCCAGCCAGATCTTGCGGGAGTACTTCTCGATTCCCCCAATCCAGGAGCTGCCTTCTTTTTCAGTATTTTTCTTGCCAGCCATCCCGCTCTCCTTATTTTTTTGCCGTGACACGTTCGAGCAACGCCGTCAGCTCATCGAGCTTGGCAGAAAGTGCCTCCACGTCATGTTTAGACGGAATGCCGATGCGATTCAAGGCGCTGGCCACCCGTGTGTCGAAAGCCTTTTCGATTTTGTCCAGTTGGACTTCGACTTTGCCCTTCACACTGCGAAGTTCTTGCTTCGCCGAATCGATCTCGCCATTGGCGGCATCGAGCTCGTGATCGAGGCGTTTCTTGCCACGCTTCTCGACCACTTCACCCGCCTTGATCAGGTCCTTGACGTAGCCGGCACTCTCCTGGCCCACCCGGGTGTAGGCACCCAGACCGGCCAGCCAGATTTTGCGCGCGTAGCCGCGGACGTCTGTCAGGCTGTTTTGAATATCGTCTTTTTTCTTCAGGATCACTTTGGCCATGCTCTGCACCTCGCACTCGTGACGGAATGGAAGAACTGCCCACGGAATCGGGGGCCTGAGCGTAAAAGTAAGGAGAAAAATTAGAATTCACACCCTAACGGCAGCGGCAAGCTGCAAGTT
This sequence comes from Pseudomonas sp. 20P_3.2_Bac5, assembly GCF_025466035.1. Taxonomy (NCBI): domain Bacteria; kingdom Pseudomonadati; phylum Pseudomonadota; class Gammaproteobacteria; order Pseudomonadales; family Pseudomonadaceae; genus Pseudomonas; species Pseudomonas sp. 20P_3.2_Bac5. Next base: position 9,507 of record NZ_JANLOA010000016.1, read on the forward strand.
TCAAGCTGCAAGGGGCTGTGATGGAGGTGAGGCTGCGGGCAGGGCCGCAGCCTTTTGTAGCTTGCCGCTCGCGAACCGTCAGGCGAGCGCCTTGTCGAGGGCGCGTTCGATTTCGGCCTTGATGGTGCCGCCCATCATCGACAGCATCATGCCCAGTTTCAGTTCGACGCGAATGCTGTCGTCGCCGATCTCGACACTGCCGTTGGCACCGCTGCGCTTGACCTCGACCCGGTCGCCTTTCCATTCAGCCTTGAGGTCGTACTGGCTGGACAGTTTTTCCACCAGGGCCTCAGCCTTCTGACGGGCGGCATCGCGGCCGAGGCTGTGTTTACGTTCAACGCTGATCTGGGTCATTCACTTGATCCTGGCTGCAAGGGCATACTCGCGCATTATGCCTACGCCCCGCGCCGCGACACACCCCGCCAAAGACAAATCCAGCCGCACGCCCTAGAATGGCCAGTAATTTTTCCCGGTGAAGCGATATGAACGACCAGCGCAACGGCGACAACGCCGAACCCACCACCCATTTCGGCTACAAGAGCGTGCCCGAAAGCCAGAAGGCCGACAAAGTCGCCGAGGTTTTCCACTCCGTAGCCGCCAAATACGACCTGATGAACGACGTGCTTTCCGTCGGCATGCACCGCCTGTGGAAGCGCTTTGCCATCGAGCTGTCCGGTGTGCGCAGCGGCAATCGGGTGCTGGATATCGCCGGCGGTACCGGTGACCTGACCCGCAAGTTCTCCCATCTGGTCGGCCCCACCGGCCAGGTCGTACTGGCCGACATCAACGCCTCGATGCTCAAGGTCGGCCGTGACCGCCTGCTCGATCTGGGCGTGGCCGGCAACGTCGAGTTCGTCCAGGCCGACGCGGAAAAACTGCCTTTCCCGGACAACCATTTCGACTGCGTGACCATCGCCTTCGGCCTGCGCAACGTCACCCATAAAGAAGATGCCCTGCGCTCGATGCTGCGCGTCCTCAAGCCGGGCGGCCGCCTGCTGGTGCTGGAATTCTCCAAGCCGACCAGCACCTTCATGTCCAAGGTCTACGACGCGTACTCCTTCGCCTTCATGCCGCTGGCCGGCAAGCTGATCACCAACGACTCGGAAAGCTATCGCTACCTGGCCGAATCGATCCGCATGCACCCCGACCAGGAAACCCTCAAGGCCATGATGGTCGACGCCGGCTTCGACCGCGTCACCTACCACAACATGACCAACGGCATCGTCGCCCTGCACCGCGGTATCAAGCCCTGATGCTGCTGGCCGGCCTTCTCGCCAGCGTCGAACACGGCCTCAACCGTGTCCTGCGCCTGGACAGCACCGCATTGCCGCGGTTGGCGCCACTCGATGGCAAAGTCATTGCCATCGACTGCCGCCAGCCCGCCTTGCAGTTGTTCATCCTGCCCAGCGATGAAGGTCTGCTGCTGGCTAGCCAGTGGCTCAACCCGGCCGACTGCACCCTCCGCGCCCCGGCCACCAGCCTGGTGCAACTGGCCCTGAGCCAGGACAAGACCGCCGTGCTGCACAGCCCGCAGGTCGAGCTGGAAGGCGACAGCGCGGTGTTGCTGGATCTGGTTGGCGTGCTGCAGGACCTGGAGCTGGACTGGGAATACGAAGTCTCCCGCTGGCTCGGTCCGGTGGCAACCCAGTTGCTCAGCGGCCACCTGCGCAACAGTGCGAAGTGGACCCGCCAGAGCCTGACCAGCCTGAGCCAGACCGCCTCCGAATACCTGGCCGAAGAATCCCGCACGCTGGTTGGCCAGCGTGAAGCCGAAGCCCGCTTCGGCGAACTCGACACCCTCAAGCTCGACATTGAACGCCTCGAGGCGCGCATCGAGCGCCTTGCCCGATCCCTTGAATCCAGCGATAACGCATGAAGCTGCTTGCCGTCCGCCGTCTGTTGCGCATCCAGCGCGTCGTGATCCGCTACCGTCTCGATGACCTGCTGTTCGACCTGCCCCTGCCCTGGTGGCTGGCCGCCTTGCGGCTGTTCATGCCGTGGCGCTGGCTGCCGCGCAAACAGCTCGACCTGAGCCGTGGCGCGCGCCTGCGCCTGGCGCTGCAGGACCTCGGGCCGATCTTCATCAAGTTCGGCCAGTTGCTCTCCACCCGCCGCGACCTGTTGCCGGCGGACATCGCCGACGAACTGATGCTGCTGCAGGACCGCGTGCCGCCGTTCGATTCGCAGAAAGCCGTAGCGCTGATCGAAGAACAGCTCGGCGCCAAGGTCGGCGAAGTGTTCGCCCGCTTCGACGTCGAGCCGCTGGCCTCGGCTTCGGTGGCCCAGGTCCACGCCGCCCGCCTCAAGAGCGGTGAAGAAGTGGTGGTCAAGGTGGTGCGGCCCGGCCTCAAGCCGGTGATCGCCCAGGACCTGGCCTGGCTGTTCCTGATTGCCCGCGGCGCCGAGCGGGTCTCCGCCGACGCCCGCCTGCTGCACCCGGTGGAAGTGGTCAGCGACTACGAAAAGACCATCTACGACGAACTCGACCTGCTCCGCGAGGCGGCCAACGCCAGCCAGCTCAAGCGCAACTTCGAAGGCTCGGAGATGATGTACGTGCCCCAGGTCTACTGGGACTGGTGCCGGCCCAAGGTGCTGGTGATGGAGCGCATCTACGGCATCCAGGTCACCGACCTTGTCACCCTCGCCGACCAGCGCACCGACATGAAGATGCTCGCCGAGCGCGGCGTGGAGATCTTCTTCACCCAGGTGTTCCGCGACAGCTTCTTCCACGCCGACATGCACCCCGGCAACATCTTCGTCAGCACCGTCAAGCCGTGGAGCCCGCAGTACATCGCCATCGACTGCGGCATCGTCGGCAGCCTCACCCCCGAGGACCAGGACTACCTGGCGCGCAACCTGTTCGCCTTCTTCAAGCGCGACTACCGCCGCGTGGCGCAGTTGCATATCGACTCCGGCTGGGTGCCGGCGCAGACCAAGCTCAACGAATTCGAGGCGGCGATCCGCACCGTGTGCGAGCCAATCTTCGAGAAGCCGCTCAAGGACATCTCCTTTGGACAGGTGCTGATGCGCCTGTTCCAGACCGCGCGGCGCTTCAACATGGAAGTCCAGCCGCAGCTCGTTCTGTTGCAGAAAACCCTGCTGAACATTGAAGGCCTGGGCCGCCAGCTCTATCCCGACCTGGACCTGTGGAGCACCGCCCAGCCGTTCCTCGAACGCTGGATGCGCGATCGGGTAAGCCCGAAAACCCTGCTGCAGAACCTGCACAGCCAGGTCGAGCAAGTGCCGCACCTCGCCAACATGACCCGCGACCTGCTCGAACGCATGTCGCAGCCCCACCTCAACGACCCTCCCGCGCCCTGGAAGCAGCATGACCACTGGGCCCTGCGCCTGCTCGGCGCCGGCTTGCTGGCCGGTGGCGCGACCCTTGCCGCCGGTGCCGAGAACCTCGCCGCGACCAGCGCCTGGCCGGCCTGGCTGATGCTGGCGGCGGGCCTTTACCTGGTGGTGCGTCGATAGCCAGCCGGTTGAACGGCTGGCACACTAGCGGGCGGCATCGGCGTGGGGCCGTGGCCTTTTTTGGAGTCGAAGATGAAAGACTGGCTGGACGAGATCAACTGGAACAGCGACGGCCTGGTGCCGGCCATCGCCCAGGACCACAAGACCGGACGCGTGCTGATGATGGCCTGGATGAACCGCGAATCGCTGGCCCTGACCGCCGCCGAGCAGCGCGCCATCTACTGGTCGCGCTCCCGTGGCAAACTGTGGCGCAAGGGCGAGGAGTCCGGCCACGTGCAGAAGCTGCATGAAATGCGCCTGGACTGCGACGCCGACGTGATCATCCTGATGGTCGAGCAACTGGGGCACATCGCCTGCCATACCGGCCGCGAAAGCTGCTTCTATCGCGTCTTCGAGGACGGCCAGTGGAAAACCGTCGATCCGGTCCTCAAAGACCCGCATGCCATCTACAGCGCAGGACACTGACATGAGCGACACCCTGACCCGCCTGGCCGAAGTGCTGGAATCGCGCAAAGGCGCGGCCCCCGACAGCTCCTACGTCGCCAGCCTGCACCACAAGGGCCTGAACAAGATCCTGGAGAAGGTCGGCGAAGAGTCGGTGGAAACCATCATCGCCGCCAAGGACGCCGCCGTCAGCGGAGATTACAGCGATGTCATCTATGAAACCGCCGACCTGTGGTTCCATAGCATGGTCATGCTCTCCGCGTTGGGCCAGCACCCGCAAGCCGTGCTGGACGAGCTGGAGCGCCGTTTCGGACTGTCCGGCCACGACGAAAAGGCGGCCCGCCAGCCATCGGCCTAACTGAATTCATTCGAGGAACTGCACCATGGGTATTTTTGACTGGAAACACTGGATTGTTCTGCTGGTCGTCGTGGTACTGGTATTCGGTACCAAGAAACTGAAGAACTTCGGCGGCGACCTGGGCGAGTCGATCAAGGGCTTTCGCAAGGCCATGAACGAAGAAGACAAGCCCGCCGAGCCGACCGCGCAACCTTCCCAACCAGTACAACCGCAGGGCACCCCGCTGAACCAGCCGCACACCATCGACGGCCAGGCGCAGAAGGTTCAGGACGCTGAACCTGCAAGGAAAGAGTGAACACATGTTCGGGATCAGCTTCAGTGAGTTGCTGCTCGTCGGTCTGGTCGCCCTTGTGGTGCTCGGCCCCGAGCGCCTGCCTGGCGCGGCGCGCACCGCCGGCCTGTGGGTCGGGCGCCTCAAGCGCAGCTTCAACGCGATCAAGCAGGAAGTAGAGCGCGAGATCGGCGCTGACGATATCCGTCGGCAACTGCACAACGAGCACATCCTCTCCCTGGAGCAGGAAGCCCGACGCATCCTCAACCCGAGCAGCGTGACGCCCGATCCGTCCACCACGCCGGGCAGCGAGCCCGTGGCTCCCGCCACCGCCGCCGTAATTTCCGAAGCCCCCGCGGCGCCGACGGCACCCGCCGACGCGCCCCAACCGGCGTCCACCGAACCGACCCAACCGCCGCGAGCCCCATGAGCGAAATTCCGGAACACGACCAGCCCATGCCGCTGGTCTCGCACCTGACCGAACTGCGTACTCGCCTGCTGCGCTGCGTCGCGGCGGTCTTTCTGATCTTCATCGGGCTGTTCTCCTTCGCCCAGCAGATCTACACCCTGGTCTCGGCGCCGCTGCGCGCGCACCTGCCGGCCAATGCGACGATGATCGCCACCGACGTGGCCTCGCCGTTCCTGACGCCGTTCAAGCTGACCATGATCGTCTCGCTGTTCCTGGCGATCCCGTTCATCCTGCACCAGATCTGGGGCTTCATCGCGCCGGGCCTGTACCGCCACGAAAAGCGCATCGCCATTCCGCTGCTGGTGTCGAGCATCTTCCTGTTCTACGCCGGCATGGCCTTCGCCTATTTCCTGGTGTTCCCGCTGATCTTCGGTTTCTTCGCCAGCGCGACCCCCGAAGGCGTGTCGATGATGACGGACATCGCCAGTTACCTGGACTTCGTCATGACGCTGTTCTTCGCGTTCGGCGTCGCCTTCGAGATTCCTGTCGCGGTGGTGCTGCTGGTGTGGATCGGCGTGGTCGATGTGCAGTACCTGCGCAAGATCCGTCCGTACGTGATCATCGGCTGCTTCGTGGTCGGCATGATCCTGACCCCGCCAGACATTTTCTCGCAGACCCTGCTGGCCGTACCGATGTGGATGCTGTTTGAAATTGGCGTGCTGTTCGGCGCCTTGATCCGCAAGCGCAGCCAAGAGCACGACACCCGCAGCGACACCCCTGACGACCAGCCGCCAGCGACCCAACAGTGAACCTGCTGCTGCTCGAAGAGGCCGACTTCATCGCGGCCGACCGGGCGGTCCTGAGCGACCGCCGCTTTACCCACATGCAGGACATCCACCGCGTCGCGGTGGGTGACAGCCTGCGCGTCGGCCGCCTCGGCGGCCTGATGGGCCAGGCCACGGTCGAACGGCTGGAAGGCCATGAGGCGGAACTCTCGCTGAGCTTCGACCAGCCGCCACCGGCCAAGCTGCCGCTGACCCTCGTGCTCGCCCTGCCGCGCCCGAAAATGCTCCGCCGGGTATTCCAGACCGTCGCTACCATGGGCGTCGCGAAGCTGGTGCTGGTCAACAGTTACCGGGTGGAAAAAAGCTTCTGGCAAACCCCCTTCCTCGAACCCGCGGCGATCCGCGAGAACCTCATCCTTGGCCTTGAACAAGCACGGGACACGGTGCTGCCCGAGGTCATCATCGAGAAGCGCTTCAAGCCCTTCGTCGAAGACCGCCTGCCCGCCATCGCCCAGGGCACGCTTGGCCTGGTCGGCCATCCCGGCAACCATCCGCCCTGCCCTCGCGGCGTGGACGAAGCGGTGACCCTGGCGATCGGCCCGGAGGGTGGCTGGATTCCTTACGAGATCGACCTGCTCGGCAAAGCCGGGCTGGCACCGGTGCAACTGGGCGATCGGATTCTCCGGGTGGAAACCGCTGTCACGGCTCTGCTCGCGCGGCTGTTCTAAGGTAATTCCCACACTTTATATAAGACCATTGGCTAACCCTTCAGCCCCGGTTTAGACGCTTTTGCCACCTTCAGTTTTGTAGCCCCGCGCCGATGCAGGAACACCAGAATAAAGAACCTGCCTGATCGATCGAAGTGGAGTCACACCATGTACCGTTGGATGGCCCAGCACCTGGGTAATGTGAGCGTCAACCTCAAACTGGGCATCGGCTTCAGCATCGTTTTGCTGCTGACCCTGGTGATCACTCTCACCGGTTGGCTGGGCCTCGAAGGCGTGATCGACCGTGGTGACAAGCTCGGCGAAATCTCCGAGGTGTACCAGGGCACCCAGGTTCTGCGCATTGCCCGCCAGGCCTACGAACACAACCGCGATGCCGCGTCGACCACCCTGGTGGAAAACGCCCTGGCATCGCTGGACGGTGTACTGCAGAACGTCAGCAAGCGCATCAGCGAAGGCGAAGACAGCAAGCGCCTGCAACAGCAGCGCGACGCCGTGCAGGCCTACCAGCGTTACTTCGCCGACCTGAAGGCCGCCGCCGACGCCCGCGAGGCCGCCCGTGCCGCGCTTGGCGCCAGCGCCGACAAGGCCGCGGGGCTGCTTGCCGAGGTCGAGCAGGCGCTGCTGCAAAGCGGCGACGCCGTGCTGTTCAACAACGCCGTTGAAGTGTCGAAGCTGCTGCAGCAAGCGCGCTTCCAGGTGCGTGGCTACACCTACAGCGCCAAACCGGAGTTCCAGCAAACCGCCCTCGCCGCCATCGACCAGGCGGTTACCCTGCTCAAGGCCCTGCCGGGCAAAGTACCGAGCGAGCACCACGCCGACCTGGGCAGCGCCGCCGAATCGCTGAGCGTGTATCGCGGCGCCGTAGTGCAGTTCGGCACCGCCCAGGAAGCCAGCGACCTGGCCCTGCGGCAGATGGGCGAACAGGGCACGACGCTGCTCAACCTGAGCATGGACCTGACCAAGTCGCAGACCCAGTTGCGCAATGCCGAATCGAAGAACGCCAAGTCGACCCTGGCCCTCGCCACTGTGCTGGCAATGCTGTTCGGCGTGATCGCGTCCTGGGCCATCACCCGGCAGATCATCGTTCCGCTGCGCCACACCCTGACCGCCGTGGACCGCATTGCCGGTGGCGACCTCAGCCACGACCTCATCGACCAGCGCCGCGACGAATTGGGCCAGTTGCAGCGCAGCATGCAGCGCATGACCGTCAGCCTGCGTGAGCTGATCGGTGGCATCAGCGACGGTGTCACCCAGATTGCCAGCGCCGCCGAAGAACTCTCCGCCGTCACCGAGCAGACCAGTGCCGGGGTCAACAGCCAGAAAGTCGAGACCGACCAGGTTGCCACCGCCATGAACGAAATGGCCGCGACCGTGCATGAAGTCGCGCGCAATGCCGAGGAAGCCTCCGAGGCGGCGCTGATGGCCGACCAGCAGGCCCGCGAGGGTGATCGGGTAGTGTCCGAAGTGATCGCCCAGATCGAGCGTCTGGCCAAGGAAGTCGGTAACTCCAGCGAGGCGATGAACAAGCTCAAATCCGAGAGCGAGAAGATCGGCAGCGTGCTTGATGTGATCAAGTCGGTGGCCCAGCAGACCAACCTCCTGGCCCTCAACGCCGCCATCGAAGCGGCCCGTGCGGGCGAGGCCGGGCGTGGTTTCGCCGTGGTCGCCGACGAAGTGCGCAGCCTGGCGCAGCGCACTCAGCAGTCCACCGAGGAAATCGAAGAGCTGATCGCCGGCTTGCAGAGCGGCACCCAGCAGGTCGCCAGTGTCATGGACAACAGCCGCGGCCTGACCGAAAGCAGCGTCGAACTGACCCGCAGTGCCGGGGTTTCGCTGGAAACCATTACCCGCACGGTGTCGTCGATCCAGTCGATGAACCAGCAAATTGCGGCGGCGGCAGAGCAGCAGAGCGCCGTGGCGGAAGAAATCAATCGCAGTGTGATGAGCGTGCGCGACGTGTCGGATCAGACCAGCGCGGCGAGCGAAGAGACGGCGGCGTCCAGCGTTGAGCTGGCGCGGCTGGGGACGCATTTGCAGTCGTTGGTGGCGCGGTTCCGGATCTGAAATCGCCGGGACCGCGTTGCGGTCCTTCGCGGCTAAAGCCGCTCTGACAGAACAGGCTTCCAAAGCTCCGCAGTTTCACCGCCGTAATTAGGAATATTCCTATATCAACGATGCCGGACCGGGTTCAGGATTTCCACGGAATCATTTCCATGGAAATCCCCTTGGTCCGCGGCCGGCAACCTTCTGGCCTGGCGCCCTGTGTGGATACCTCATCCACATGCGACCCGGCGCTGATTCTCGCGATGGGTGCGTAGTTGCAGAGAACACTGCATGCCCGTCCAATCCGACCTGCGCTTCACCTTCAGCGCCGGCCCCGATTCCTTCGAGGTCGTCGAATTCCACCTCACTGAAGGCCTCTCCGAGACCTTCCGCCTCGAAGTCGACCTGAGCTGCGCCAACCCCGCCGTCGACTTTGGCCAGGTCCTCGACCGTCCGGCGCTGCTCACCCTCTGGCAAGGCGGCCAGCCCGTGCGCTATGTGCACGGCTCGGTCAGTTCGTTCCAGCAAGGCGAGACCGGCTTTCGCCGCACCCGCTACCGCGCTGTCGTCGAACCGCGCCTGGCCCGCCTGCGACTGGCCTCGGACTGGCGCATTTTCCAGACCCTCACCGTGCCCGACATCGCCACCGCGATGCTCAAGAAACACGCCCTCACCCTGGACTACGAACAGCGCATCACCAACGCCCATGAAACCCGCGAATACTGCGTGCAGGCCGGCGACACCGACTACCACTTCGTCGAACGCATCATGCGCGAGGAAGGCTTTTTCTACGGTTTCCTGCACAGCGCCGAAGGCCATCGCCTGGTCCATTGCGACCGACTGTGGATCTTCGGCAAACAGCCCGGCCCGCCGGTCGAATACAACCCCAAGCCCGGCGGCGATCGTCCGGGTCCGGCGCTGCACAACTTTACCTACACCGAAAACGTGCGCAGCGCCCGCCAGACCCAGCGCGACTACAGCTTCAAGAACCCGCTGTACAACCAGCAGACCCGGCGCGAAGCCACCGACCTGGCGCACCAGGCCAGGAGCTACGAGCGCTACGACTACCCCGGCCGCTACAAGGGCGAATCGGGCGAAGCCTTCACCCGCGACCGTCTGCTTGGACTGCGCGGCGAGGCCTGCCAGGTCATCACCGAGGGTGACGATGCGCGCCTGGTGCCGGGCATCTACTTCGACCTCGTTGGCCACCCGCGTGAAGACCTGAATCGCGGCTGGCGCCCAATACGTCTGGAGCACCACGGCAAGCAATACGTCAGCCAGGGCGAGGACAGCGCCGACGCTGCCCAGGGCACCCACTACAACTGCGTCGCCACTCTGGTGCCAGACGATGCCGAATGGCGCGCCGAGGCATTGCCCAAACCGCGCATCGACGGACCGCAGCCGGCGAAGGTAGTCGGTCCACCGGGTGAGGAAATCTACTGCGACGAATTCGGCCGGGTGAAGGTGCAGTTCCCGTGGGACCGCGAGGGTAACGAGGACGAACACAGCTCCTGCTGGATCCGCGTATCGCAGAACATCGCCGGCGCGCTTTGGGGCCATATGGCGATTCCGCGTATTGGTCAGGAAGTGATCGTCAGCAACTTCGACGGCGACCCGGACCAACCGGTTATCACCGGCCGAGGCTTCAATGCCCTGCAGCGCCCGCCCTACGAACTGCCGAAGCACAAAACGCGGATGACCCTGAAGAGCCAGACCCACAAGGGAAATGGCTTTAACGAGCTGCGTTTCGAGGATGAAGCGGGGCAGGAAGAGGTGTTCATCCATGCCCAGAAGGACCAGAACAACGTCGTCAAAAATGACGAAACCACTTTTGTCGGGCATGACCGCAGCGAGCAGGTGGAAAACGACGAAACCCTGACCATCGCCCACGACCGCAAGGACACGGTGGGCAATCACGAGCAAGTGGTCATCGGCGTGAACAGGCGGCATCAGATCGGCCAGGACGACGAGCTGAGCATTGGTCGCCATCACACCATCACCACGGGCCAGGACCGTACCGAACAGGTCGGCAATGACCGCCTGGACAAGACCGCGGCGAATCAGCGGGTGGAGATTGGCGGGCATCTGGATCAGCAGGTGCAAGGGGATGTCACGGTGCAGGCCGGCCAGAGCATTACGCAGCACACCAAGGTGTATGAAATCCATGCTGCCGACGCATTTGTCATCAAGGGCCCCGGCGGCACGCTGCGTATCGACAGTGCGGGCATCACGCTGGATGGCATCGCGCTCACGCTCACGGGGCCCGTGACCAAGACAGGCGGAGGGGGCGGTAACAGCCTGACGCTCGACAGCCAGGTCCTGAACGCGCAGCAAGCCGATTGCGTGGGGAAAAACAGATGACCGCCGAACCCGTCACGCATTTTGCCGAGCACTTCCGTGCGCCAGAGGATTACCTCTACCTGTTGGTGGACGGACTGGCTGACTGTGCGCTGGAACATCCTCTCAGCGTGCCGTCGCTGAGCCGTTCGCTGGGCGACGCTGCCGTCACGCGCGTGCTGCGGCCGGACCTTTCACATGCTCCCGAAGCGTGTCCTGCCCTGATCCAACTGGCCAAGCCGGGCGAATCGGCGGCGCTGCACTATCTCGAACTCAGCGCCGGCTACTCCTCCTGGGATCTCAGCTATTACAAACGCTACATCTGCGGCTGGCTCCTCAGCCCTCAGCCGCCCGATGTCATCGCCGCGCATATCGCGACCCGGTGCCACACCACGGCATCGGGCGACGAGCAATGCTCGGCTTGGTTCGAGCCGCTGAGGCTGGAGTTGCTGTCCGGCTCGATGGGTACTGCGGCAGGTGACCTGCTGAACCCGATCAGGATCTGGCTGTGTCCCACCAGTTGGAAGGGTTACATCCTTGTGCACGGCACAAACCATCCGGTCGACTCTGTTCTTCCTCTGTCCGCCCGGGACACTCAGCGAATGGCGCCTGTGGTCAGCGAATTCCTGGATGCCTGGCGCCATACGCTGCAACTTCCTCTCGGCTTCGCCCCGTGGCGCTGGAAAGGCGCGTCCATCCTGCCGCCCCAGGCCGCCGTCCACGCCTTTCGCCTGGTCCGCGAGGCCTACAGATTGGGGCTCGATAATAGCCGCGACATCATCGCTCTCTGCTTGCATCAGGTATTCATCCACCCCCATCTGCCCCGGCACCCGGACATCCAGCAACTCATCGCCCAAGCGCGGGCAGGCGCCGTCGACCTGCAAAGCCACTTCGCCAGCCACTACAGCGAAGCCAAATGGAAGCGCATCACTGCCGACCTACCCCAGGCGAAGGACTACTCATGAGTATCAGCTTCAGCGTCGCTGCCGATATCGCCACCAACGAAGCGTGCCCGGTCCCCACCGGCATCTGCAGCACCTGTCAGCGTAGCGGCCTGCCCATCCTGCCCCTGCGCGCCGCCTATGCCCCGCAGCCCTGGAAAACCCGCTTGCTGCCCTTGACCCGCGGCTCCGAGGTCGAGGCCGTGCCCATGCACCTCGATCAGCCGCGCATCCTGCGCCAGGGGTATCTGTATGTACTGCTCGACCGCCGGGAGTGGCAGGCCTACGAGATTTCGCCCGAAGGGGCGCTGAGCCAGTTCCGTCCGTACCAGATGCCGCGTGAAGAGCCTCGCCCGCTGTGCGAGGCCTGCATCCGGGAGGATCACGACATGCCTGCCGCCTTCATCAACATCGACACCCGCAAGTACTCCACCGCCTGGCTGGCCATCGCCAACGATCCCTGGCCCAAGGCGGTTCTGGATAGCTACCTGCGTGGCGGCGCGGTCGACGGTGTGAGCCTCGACGAGCGCTTCCACCGACTCGACCTCAAGGCCGCGCGCAACGACCCCGCCAGCGTCGGCATCGCCATGAGCGAAAACGACCCGCAGCTTCAGCAGGTGCTCGAATACGCGCAAAACATCCCCGGTGATTTCCGCAGCGTGCATGGCTTCTACGGCCGCCAGCACCGCTTGCGCGCCCTGAAGGGGCATCTGCGCAATATGATCCAGAAGCACGAACTCGCCAACGGCGTACTGGCCCTGGTGCTGCCCGACCCCATCGGCATGGTCCAGGAGCTCAATGCCCAGCGTCTGATTCGCCACCAGGCCATGCAGCAGTGGTGTGCCGAACCGCAGCGCAGCTTCAAGTATTTCACCTCCCAGGCCTTGCTCGCGATTCGTGGGCATCAGCTCGAAATGGCGAAATTCCAGGCGGAGCAGCGCGTCAAGGACGAAGACAGGTCACGGCGCGAGCGAAACAACAATCCGATGTTCAATCCGGATTTGCCCATGCTCGATGTCGAGGCGGAAACCGCGCGCCTTGCCTCGATCAGGCAAGCGAAGGCAAGGAAGCGGCTGGAAGAACGCTACAACGAGCAGGCCCGTGCGACGTTCGAAGCGGACTACCAGCACACGCTCACCGGCTGGCAACGAGTCATCGACGACGTCGCCGAACACTACGAGCGCCAGTACCAGGGCGCGGCCTATCAACGGGCGGCCCTGCATGATTACAGCGTTACCGACCAGCGCTCGACAGCGCTGTTCATCCGCATGATGCAGACCTGCCTGGCCGGTGGCCCGACCGAACGCAGCGTGGACGGCCCACCGGGCCCTACCCTCCGCCTCTGGAAGACCCTGCTGGAGAACCGCGACAGCCTGCTGTACCAGGCCCTGACCGCGAGGAACAGGTCACTGTTCGGGGAACTGCACGATGCCCTTGCGGGTGACGAGTTCACCCGGGTCTATCACGGCATCAAGACCTTCATCACCACCCAGCAAGCCAAGGACCTCATGACGGGGCCCGTACAGGACGCCATCGGCCAACTGCTGTCCGCTGGAGCGACGGCCAGCAGTCGTCTCGGCAACCAGCTGTCGGAGAACACCCGGGCATTGCTCGGGTACCTGCACCGCGGGGCCCTGTTGCGCTACTACGGTGTGGAGGTCACGCGGATCACGGTGTCCCTCAAGGTGGGCGAATATCTTTCGCTGCTCAACGAGGTGCTCCAGGAAAGCACCGATCGCTTCATGGCCCGGCTCGACCAGCAGTTCCGCAAACCGGCCCAACGCAAGGTGCGCGCCATGCTGCTGAGCAACACCCTGTCCGCTGCCGTGCCGGGCACGCCAGGAAAGCTGGTCGAAGTCACGCTCTGGACGATGGAAAGCGCCGACGCCTTGAAGACCCGGCTGAACAAGCTGAGCGCCGGGGTCGGCGACGGCATTGGCGACGCCTTGCGAACTGTCACCATCGGTGCCGAAGCCCTTCAGGGTTCCATGGGCAACCTTGCGCGCCATGTGACCCTCAATGCCGACGTCTCCGCCCAGCTGGCGCGGGAGTCGATGCGCAACATGCGCAACGCCGCAGTTGCTGGCGCACCCGGCGCCAGCACCATGGGGCTAGGTCTGATCAGTCTGTGGTTCCAGCAGGACAGTCTGCGCCGAAGCTATGCAAGCCTGCTCGATACCGTGGGTGACAAGCATCCCGAAGCGGCGGCGGCGGTCATGTCGGCGTCGATTGGCGTGATGGGGGCAAGTGTCGAGGTGGTCGGTGGGGTGATTCAGATGGTGCGGCCTGATCTGACCATGCCGATAGGGACCGCTGGAAAGACAGTTGGGGTGGGAGCCCGCATCGTGCAGTACGGGGGGGCACTGGTGGCGTTGGCGAGTGCTTTGGAGGGGTTGCAGTATGCGTTTGCGGCGGGGCGTACGCATAGAGCAGGTGATCACGGCGCAAGAGATATATATGTAATTGCAGCGTCCCTAGGTGTGCTATCAGCCGGAGCTGGAGTTTTAGGAGCTATGGGACCTGCTGCAATAGCGCTGGCTCCGCTCGGGCTCTCAGTGCTACTGGGTCTTGCTGCACTCGGGTTCGCAATTTGGGCGAAAGGACAAGAGTCACACCCACTCGAACTGTGGGCGCGACATTCCCTCTGGGGCCTTTCTACAGAACACCGCCGCTGGACGACCCCTGAGGACATGGATACAGCAATTGGTGAGTTGAATGCGGCACTGCTGGGCTTGACTGCGGATGTAGGAATGATCGTGAAAGCCGACCAGGCAGGTGGACTTCCTATCGGTGATGCAGTTCCTGCTGGACTCTTCCTGGACTACAAGCTCGTCCTGCCTGGGTATAAGGCCGATGTGTCAAATTACGAATGGGCGTTGCAGGTATACCGGCCAAACCAGGTTCTGGGAGAAACAATCGCGAGCGGTCGTAGCGGTGGAACGAATGGCGCGTTACCACCGCCCGCAGGGTGGAAAAGGCCGGGATATCACCCTGAAACAACAGCTCCTGTCATTACGCACAATGCCCAAGCCCTAGAGATCCGTGGGTCCATCAGCTTCTTCGGCCTTCTGGAGGCCCATGCCTTTGAGCTTGATGTGTCTTATTGGCCAGACAAGAGTGATGGGTCAGGATTTTCCCGGCTAATCGTCAAGGAGGACAAGATTAAGGACCAGACAAGGCTGAGATTCAAATGAAAAGGCCTAGACTTGCCCCTCCATGTCCCGGCTGGCGAGAAGACCTCCCAGGTCCTGACGAATTACCAGTGGTCGTTCCAACCCTAGGGCTTGATACACCCAACCATCAGGATGAGGTATTTCTAGAGCTACCTCGTGCGTCGTCTCTTGTGAGAGGGATAGTGATCTGGTTCGTTCCAGTGTCAACTATGCTTATGCTCTTGATTATTTGGCTTCATCTATCAGCAGATCGGACGCTGATGATTGAAGAATGGATCACATTCATCTTCGCAGTGTTCATTAACGCTTGGTTGATCCCCATCTTCTGGAAGTCTGAAATAGCCCCTCCTCGTGACCTGCCACTCCGCTTCAATCGCGCCCGCCAACGCCTCTACGCCTACAACTTCAAATACCGCTGGTGGAATCCCTTCGAGGAATGGCGAGTGATAACAGTGGCCTACGACTGGTCACAGGTCCGGGCCGAACGCTGGAGAAGAACTCACTTCACCGCCCAAGGCGGGGCCATCATCCAGTTCGGTGTCGAACTGTCCATCGTCAAACCCGGTACCAACGAAGTCATCGACCGCTTCCCCCTGACCGCCATGGGTGCCGATGCGCATGCCTGGGCCTACGTCTGCACCTATATGCAACAAGGCCCCGATGCACTACCGCCGCCGGGGCCGCCCTGGAACCATAACGATGTGCTGTGGTGCAACGTCGCCATGCTGCTGGCGCCGAAGGTCGAGTGGCCTGCCGATATGGATCTGGAGTCGAGGACCGCGCCATGAGCAGAATGAAAGGACCCAAGCTCGTACCACCTTGTCCCGGCTGGAAAGAAGACCTGCTCGGTCCCTACGAGTCACCAGTCGTCGCCCCGTCCCTCGGGCTTGATACACCCAACCATCAGGACAAAGTTTTTCTGGAGTTACCTCGTGCCTCGGCCCTTATCAGGGGAGTGGTGGTCCTGTTCGTGCCAGTAATGAGTATTTTGCTGGCACTCCTACTGTTGCTTGTATTGTCAACTAAACAGACGCTGAGTTTTGAGGCGTGGGTGATTTGCACCTTATGCACAATCTTAGGCATTTGGTTAATCCCAACTCTCTGGAAGTTCGATGTAGCTCCTCCCCGCGATCTACCTCTTCGCTTCAACCGCGCCCGCCAACGCCTCTACGCTTACAACTTCAAGTACCGCTGGTGGAATCCCTTCGAAGAGTGGCGGGTAGTACCCGTCGCCTACGACTGGTCACAAGTCCGGGCCGAACGCTGGAGAAGAACCCACTTCACCGCCCAGGGCGGAGCCATCATCCAGTTCGGTGTCGAGCTGTCCATCGTCAAACCCGGCACCAACGAAGTCATCGACCGCTTCCCGCTAACCGCCATGGGTGCCGACGAACACGCATGGGCCTATGTCTGCACCTACATGCAACAAGGCCCCGATGCACTACCGCCGCCGGAGCCGCCTTGGGACCATAACGATGTGCTGTGGTGCAACATCGGTATGCTTCTGGCGCCGAAGGTCGAGTGGCCTGCCGATATGGATCTGGAGTCGAGGACCGCGCCATGAGCAGTTCCGCAAACCGGTCCAGCGCAAGGTGCGCGCCATGCTGCTGAGCAACACCCTGTCCGCTGCCGTGCCGGGCACGCCTGGAAAGCTGGTCGAAGTCACGCTCTGGACAATGGAAAGCGCCGACGCCTTGAAGAACCGGCTGGACAAGCTGAGCTCCGGGGTCGGCGACGGCATTGGCGACGCCTTGCGCAGTGTCACCATTGGTACCCAAGCCCTTCAGGGTTCCATGGACAACCTTGCGCGCCATGTGCCCCTCAATGCCGACGTCTCCGCCCAGTTGGCGCGGGAGTCGATGTGCAACATGCGCAACGCCGCAGTTGCTGGCGCACCCGGCGCCAGCACCATTGGACTGGGCCTGATCAGCCTGTGGTTCCAGCAAGACAGCCTGCGCCGAAGCTATGAAAGCCTGCTCGATACCGTGGGTGACAAGCATCCCGAAGCCGCGGCGGCGGTCATGTCGGCATCGCTTGGAGTGATGGGGGCAAGCGTCGAGGTTGTCGGTGGGGCGATCCCTGTTGGACTATTCCTGGACTACTCGTCCTGCCTGGATATAAGGCTGATGTATCGGGTTACGAATGGGCGTTGCAGGTATACCGACCAAACCAAGTGTTGGGAGAAACCGTCGCGAGCGGCCGTAGCGGTGGAACGAATGGCCCGTTACCGCCTCCCCCAACTTGGAAAAATCCTGGATATCGCCCCGAAACAACAACCCCTGTGATTACCCATAATGCCCAAACACTCGAAATTAGTGGCTCCATCAGTTTCTTCGGCTATCTCGAGGTTTATGCCTTTGAGCTCCAACTGTCCTACTGGCCTGACAGGAGTGATGATTCGGGTTTTGCCAGACTCATCGTCAAGGAGGACAAGATCAAGGGTCAAGCAAGGCTGGGGTTTGTATGAAAAGACCTAAACTCGTTCCGCCATGCCCTGGCTGGCAAGAGGACCTGCCCACACCAAATGAATTGCCAGCTGTAAATCCAGCACTTGGGTTCGATACACCGAATCATCAAGATGATACTTTTCTGGAGCTACCACGTGCCTCGGCACTTGTCAGGGGAGTAGTGATATGGTTCGCGCCCGTCATGAGCACCCTCCTAATCGGATTATTGTGGTTCATCGTTTCAGACTGGCGTGTATTGGAATTTCAAGAATGGATCATGTTGGTCACGGGTGTGGCCATTACAATCTGGTCACTCCTGTTTTGCGTGAAAGTTGATATAACTCCTCCCCGCGACTTACCACTGCGCTTCAACCGCGCCCGCCAACGCCTTTACGCCTACAACTTCAAATACCGCTGGTGGAATCCCTTCGAAGAGTGGCGGGTAGTACCCGTCGCCTACGACTGGTCACAAGTCCGGGCCGAACGCTGGAGAAGAACCCACTTCACCGCCCAGGGCGGGACCATCATCCAGTTCGGTGTCGAACTGTCCATCGTCAAACCCGGTACCAACGAAGTCATCGACCGCTTCCCCCTGACCGCCATGGGTGCCGATGCGCATGCCTGGGCCTATGTCTGCACCTACATGCAACAAGGCCCCGATGCACTACCGCCGCCGGAGCCGCCTTGGGACCATAACGATGTGCTGTGGTGCAACATCGCCATGCTGCTGGCGCCGAAGGTCGAGTGGCCTGCCGATATGGATCTGGAGTCGAAGACCACGCCATGAGCAGCATGAAAGGACCCAAGCTCGTTCCACCATGTCCCGGCTGGAAGGAAGACCTGCCTGGCCCCTACAAATTACCGATCGTTATCCCGGACCTCGGGCTTGATACGCCCAACCATCAGGATGAGGTTTTTCTGGAGTTGCCTCGTGCGGCGGCACTTGCCAGAGGATGGTTGATTTGGTTCGCGCCAGTACAAGCAATCCTGACGGTCGTGATTCTGTTGCTTTTCTTATCAGACTGGCGCCGGTTGAGCGTCGATGAGTGGGTCGCATTCTTCTTCGGTATTCTTGTTGCAGTCTGGTCACTTTTGTTCTGCGTGAAGGTTGAAACAAAACCTCCCCGAGACTTGCCCCTCCGCTTCAACCGCGCCCGCCAACGCCTCTACGCCTACAACTTCAAATACCGCTGGTGGAATCCCTTCGAAGAGTGGCGGGTAGTACCCGTTGCCTACGACTGGTCACAAGTCCGGGCCGAACGCTGGAGAAGAACCCACTTCACCGCCCAGGGCGGAACCATCATCCAGTTCGGTGTCGAGCTGTCCATCGTCAAACCCGGCACCAACGAAGTCATCGACCGCTTCCCGCTAACCGCCATGGGTGCCGACGAACACGCATGGGCCTATGTCTGCACCTACATGCAACAAGGCCCCGATGCACTACCGCCGCCGGAGCCGCCTTGGGACCATAACGATGTGCTGTGGTGCAACATTGCCATGCTGCTGGCGCCGAAGGTCGAGTGGCCTGCCGATATGGATCTGGAGTCGAAAACCGCGCCATGAACAGTTCCGCAAGCCGCCCCAGCGCAAGATGCGCGCCATGCTGCTGAGCAACACCCTGCCCGCTGCCGTGCCGGGCACGCCTGGGAACAGGTTGAAGTGCTGGAACACCATGCCGACTTCACGACCGTGCGCGACGTGTCGGATCAGACCAGCGCGGCGAGTGAGGAGACGGCGGCGTCCAGCGTTGAGCTGGCGCGGTTCCGGATCTGAATCGCGAGCAAGCTCGCTCCTACAGAGACTGCGTAACTGACTGTAGGAGCGAGCTTGTCGGAACGCCGAACCGTCGCGAGAGTTACAGGACCTGACGCAAGAACGCCTGGGCCCGCAGGTCCTTCGGCGTGGTGAAGAATTCCTCCGGCGGCGAATCCTCCAGCAGTTTGCCGTGATCGAAGAACAACACCCGATCCGCCACTTCACGGGCAAAGCCCATTTCGTGGGTCACGCAGACCATGGTCATGCCTTCCTGGGCCAGGGTCTTCATCACGTCCAGCACCTCGCCGACCATTTCCGGGTCGAGCGCCGAGGTGGGCTCGTCGAACAGCATGACTTTCGGATCCATCGCCAGCGCCCGGGCAATCGCCACGCGCTGCTGCTGCCCGCCCGAGAGCCGCGACGGGTATTCGTTGGCCTTCTGCCCGATCCCCACTTTCTCCAGCAGTGCCCGCGCCTTGGCTTCGCGCTCGGCCTTGCCGCGCTTGCGCACGACTTTCTGCGCCAGGCACAGGTTCTCCAGCACGGTCATGTGCGGGAACAGGTTGAAATGCTGGAACACCATGCCGACTTCACGACGGTAGGCGTTGACGTCGGTCTTCGGGTCGGCCAGTTGCAGGCCATCGATGGCGACGCTGCCGGCATCGAACGACTCCAGGCCGTTCAGGCAGCGCAGGAAGGTCGATTTGCCGGAGCCGGACGGGCCGAGCACCACCAGCACTTCGCCGCGGGCGACGTTGGTGCTGACGTTATCCACAGCCCGCACCACCTGGCCGCGGGTGTCGAAGACTTTTACCAGATCACGGACTTCAATCACTTTGCGCAAGCCTCCGCTCGAGCCGGCTGGCGAAATGCGACAGCGGCAGGTTGATCAGCAGGTACAGCCCGGCGACGCAGAACCAGATCTCGAAGGTCGAGAACGAGGTGGTGATCGCCTCGCGGCCGCTCTTGGTCAGTTCGGTGATGGCGATCACCGAGACCAGCGACGTGTCCTTGACCAGGCTGATGAACTGCCCGGCTAGCGGCGGCAGCACGCGTTTGAACGCTTGCGGCAGGACCACATGGCGCATCGACTGGGCGGCGCTCAGGCCCAGGGACCGTGCGGCCTCGCCCTGCCCCCGGGCGATGGACTGCACGCCGGCGCGGACGATTTCAGCCACGTACGCGCCGGTGAACAGCGCCAGCGCGGCAACCCCGGCGAACTCGCGGGAGAGGTTGAGCACGGTGCCGATGAAGAAATAGAAGATGAAAATCTGCACCAGCAACGGCGTGCCACGCACCAGTTCCACATACACCGTGGACAGGTCACGCAGGGTCGGGTTGCTGGAGAGGCGGCACAGCCCCGCGAACAGACCGATCAGCAGACCGATGACGCCGGACGCCACGGAAATCCACACCGTGGTCCACAGCCCCCAGGCCAGCGGGCCGGCCGCCCAGTGGTGCGTCAGGCCGATCAGGTCGCCCTCGGCAACGTCGTCGCCCTTGGCCAGTTGCAGGCTGGCCTGGTCGACGTCCAGCACCTGTTCGGCGCCGTCTTCGTCACGCAGGGTCACCCGTGCGCTGTCGCCCTTGCGCACGATCTCCTGCACCGTGCCGTAGCCGGCGGCGCGATGCGCTTCCTCGGCCTGGTAGGCGAAGTACTGCGGGATGCGGTTCCAGCGCCACTCGTAGGAAATCATCGAGGTGGCGAAATACAGACTTATCGCCAGTCCGACCAGGACCAGCGCGGTCAGCCCGTGCCAGGGCCACTGGGATTTCTTGTGTTTGATCACGTTGGGATTCCCCATGAAGCCAAAAGCCGCAAGCTACAGGCCGCAAGAAAAAAGCGGGTCATCAGCGACCCGCTTTGCTTGCAGCTTGTAGCTCGCGGCTAGTCGCTGTCTTTTATTCCATGTCCTTCAGCCATTCGGTCTTCTTGAACCACTTGTCGTGGATTCGATCGTAGGTGCCGTCGTGCTTGATCTGGTGCAGGAAGTTGTTGATGAAGTTGATGCTGTCGTAGTCGCCTTTCTTCAGACCGAAGGCCAGCGGCTCGTAGGTGAACGGTTCGTCGAGGTAGACCAGCTTGCCGGCGCCGACCTTGGTCACGGCCACCACGTTGTAGGGTGCGTCGTAGACGAAGGCATCAGCCTTGCCGTTGACCACGTCCAGTACACCTTCCTGTTCGTTGTCGTAGCCGTGGTACTGGGCCTTGGCGATCAACTTCTTGGCGACCATCTCACCGGTGGTGCCCAGCTTGGAGGTCAGGCGGTATTCAGGGCTGTTGAGGTCTTTATAGGACTTGATCTTGCCTTCCAGTTCCTTGCGGATCAGCAGGGTCTGGCCAACAACGATGAAGGGCTCGCTGAAGTTCAGCTTCAGGTTGCGTTCCTGGGTCAGGGTCATGCCGCTGGTGAT
Source organism: Pseudomonas sp. 20P_3.2_Bac5 (assembly GCF_025466035.1). Lineage (NCBI taxonomy): Bacteria > Pseudomonadati > Pseudomonadota > Gammaproteobacteria > Pseudomonadales > Pseudomonadaceae > Pseudomonas > Pseudomonas sp. 20P_3.2_Bac5. The sequence continues at coordinate 31,090 of NZ_JANLOA010000016.1, forward strand.
GATGTCGAACTTGTTGGTCATCAGTGCCGGGATGATGCCGTCATAGGCGGTGGAAACCATCTCCAGCTTGACGCCCATGGACTTGGCCATGGCCTTGATGATGTCTACTTCGAAGCCGATGATCTCGCCACGCTTGTTGGTCATTTCGAACGGCATGTAGGTTGGGTCCATGCCCACCCGCAGGGTGCCGCGCTTGACCGCGTCATCGATTGCGCCGGCTTGTGCGGTACTGACCGCGACAGTGGCGGCGACGCCGACCAGCAGCATCGACAGGTACTTTTTGAACATCACCAGGTTCCCCCAACAAGAAAACGCTTAATTTTATTGTTGCGCGAAAAGTCCTACAGACGTCGCGCGATAGTCGGGGCGGGATGCTAACGCATGAGCGGCATGGGACCTAGCCCCATGACGACTTTGTTACTTATTGGTACCAGAAAAACAGCGCGGGGCGACGAATGTCGCCCCGCGTGGGGATCAGGCATTGGCCAGCGTTGGCTGGGCTGCCTCTTCGGGATGCAGAGGCAACAGCGGCGAGTGTGGATCGTTGTCGATCGACTGACGCCAGACGTCCAGCCAGGCACTGTTGTGCTCGGCCCAGACGCGGTCGTGCAGACGGGACAGGGCGACCGGATCGCTGAGCAGTGCCAGGCGGGTATTGCCGTCCAGACCCGACGGTCCGACCTGCAATGCCTTGGCAATACGCTCGGCGCGCAGCGCCTCGATCGGCTCGGCGACACCATGGCGAGCGGTGGCCAGGGCACAGGCCAGCGCGTTCTGCTGCGGATCGACCACGGCCCGGACGAAACCGTCGTGCAGCGCGTGCCAGCGGTTTTCGTGGGTGTACTGGTCGGTGGCCAACAGCTCAGGCGGCGTCGCGTATTCCTCGGGGATGAGGAACAGCTTCTCGTCCTTGGCGCGCAGGCCCAGGTTGACCCGGCTGGAAATCACCGACACCGGGATCGACAGGGTCAACGAGCCCACGATCGGCACCAGCCACCACAGGAAGCTCGGGTTCAGCCAGGCCACCAGCAGCGCCCAAGCCACGCCCAGCAGGGTCTGCGGACCATGGCGGCGGACCGCTTCGCTCCACGGCGTGGAGTCGTCGTCACGTTGCGGCGAGTTCCAGGTCGCGGCCCAGCCGAGGAACGCGGCAAGGACGAAACGGGTGTGGAAAATCATCCGCACCGGCGCCAGCAGCATGGAGAAGAGCATCTCCAGCAGCATCGACAGGGTGACCTTGATCCGCCCGCCGAACTCCGTCGCGCCCTTGGCCCAGATCAGTATGACGCTGAGCAGCTTGGGCAGGAACAGCAGCACGATGGTGGTCGAGAACAGCGCGATGGCTTTTTCCGGGTGCCACTGCGGCCACAGCGGGTACAACTGCCGTGGTTCGAGGAAGTACTGCGGCTCCATCAGGGTGTTGGTCGCCAGCAACGCGGTGGACAGCACCAGGAAGAAGAACCACAACGGCGCCGACAGGTAGGACATCACCCCGGTGAGGAACACCGCGCGGTGCACCGGGTGCATGCCCTTGACCAGGAACAGGCGGAAGTTCATCAGGTTGCCGTGGCACCAGCGCCGGTCGCGCTTGAGTTCATCAAGCAGGTTCGGCGGCAATTCTTCGTAGCTGCCCGGCAGGTCGTAGGCAATCCACACGCCCCAGCCGGCGCGGCGCATCAGCGCGGCTTCGACGAAGTCGTGGGAGAGGATCGCACCGGCGAACGCGCCCTTGCCCGGCAACGGCGCCAGGGCGCAGTGCTCGATGAAGGGCTTCATGCGAATGATCGCGTTGTGACCCCAGTAGTGCGACTCACCCAGTTGCCAGAAGTGCAGGCCGGCGGTGAACAGCGGGCCGTAGACGCGGGTGGCGAACTGCTGCATGCGCGCATACAGGGTGTCCATGCCCGAGGCTTTCGGCGCGGTCTGGATGATCCCGGCGTCCGGGTTGGCTTCCATCAGCCGAACCAGGCTGGAGAGGCAGTCGCCGCTCATCACGCTGTCGGCGTCGAGAACCACCATGTAGCGGTAGTCGCTGCCCCAGCGGCGGCAGAAGTCGTCGAGGTTACCGCTCTTGCGCTTCACGCGGCGACGGCGACGACGGTAGAAGATCCGCCCGAAGCCCTTGGCCTCACGGCAGACTTCCAGCCAGGCCTGTTGCTCGGCCACGGCGATGTCGGGGTCGTTGGTGTCGCTGAGGATGAAGAAGTCGAAACGGTCGAGGTTACCGGTGGCGGCGACCGACTCGAAGGTCGCGCGCAGGCCGGCGAACACCCGTGGCACGTCTTCGTTGCAGATCGGCATGACCAGCGCGGTACGCGCGCCCGCCTCGATCGGCTCGTTGCCGGCACTGCTGCCGGAGATGCGGTATTTGTCGCGCCCGGTGAGCAGTTCGAGGAAGCCCATCAGGGCGGTCCAGAAACCCGCCGACACCCAGCAGAAGAGGATGCCGAACAGAATCAGGATGGACGTCTGCAAGGCATACGGCCAGACCTGCGCAGCGGTCTGCAGCAGTGGCTGGTGCAGGACTTCGTCGAGGTCGACGAACGACCAGCCCTGATACGGCAGGATGCCTTTCATGTACCAGCCGGCGACGATGGTCTGACCGATCATCAGTGCCAGCAGGATGTAGCGGCGCATCGAACCGACCCAGCGCCAGCGCGCCTTGGGCAGCTCGCGCTGTTCCGGGGCCGGGGCGTTGGTGCGGCCGGTCAGGCGGCGCCAGCCACGGACCAGGATGTTGGTCCGCCACGGCTCGGGGATCACCCGGGTGCGACGGATCGGCGGGGTCGCCTTGAGGCAGACCCGACCGCTGGCGTCGAGACCGAGCATCTCGGCCTCTTCCATATCGGTGGCGCTGAGCAGGCTCAGGCGGCTGCCGACGGAACCCTGGGCGGGCTCGGCATCGACAACGCTCGGCTGCGCAGACAGGCGCTGGTGCAACTCGCTGAACGAGTTGCAGTTGGCGAGTTCCGCCCGCTGCTCGTCGCTCAGGGGTAGATGGGCCAGGTACTCGGCAAGCGATTCTGGCCGTACTGAAGAGTTACTCATCGGCTGGCAACTGATAGCTCCAGGTCTCGGTCAACACCTGTTCGGTGGTCGCCGGTGCCCCAGTAGTGGGCGCCGCTTCAGCGGCAGGCTGCTCGGCAGGTTGCTCGGCCTTCGCGGCTTTAGCGGCGGCCTTGTCCTGCTTGGCAGGTTTTTCCTGTTTTTCCTGCTTCTCGGGTTTGGCCGGCTCGACCGGGACGTCGCGAACCAGCGCGGCGCGCATTTCGACGGCCTTGCCCGGATCCTTGACCTTCATCCGCAGGGTCAGGCGCCAGCCCTTGATTTCAGGGTTGTAGCGCAGGTTGTTCTCGACCAGCTCGGCGTTGTCGCCCAGGCTGACCTGGCTGCGAACCGCCGCGTCTTCCGGCAGGGCCGCAAGGACCGGGCCTTCGAAGTCGACCAGGAAGGCCACGCTGCCATCCGGCTGGCGGATCAGGTTGGACTGTTTGACGTCACCGGTGGAACGCAGGGTCTGCTTGACCCAGCCGAGGTTCGGCGAATGGTAGGCCGACTCGTCCATGGTCCAGTGCAAGCGGTATTCGTATTCGACCGGGGTGCCTGGCTCAGGCAGCTTTTCCGGGCTCCAGAACGCAACGATGTTGTCGTTGGTTTCATCGGCGGTCGGGATTTCCACCAGGTCGACGGTGCCTTTGCCCCAGTCGCCGCGAGGCTCGATCCAGGTGCTTGGGCGCTTCTGGTAGTTGTCGTCCAGGTCTTCATAGAAGCTGAAGTTGCGGTTGCGCTGCAGCAGACCGAAGCCGCGCGGGTTTTCCACGCTGAAGTTGCTCACGGCCAGGTGTTTCGGGTTGTTCAGCGGACGCCACAGCCACTCGCCGTTACCGGCGTGGATCGACAGGCCTTCGGAGTCATGCAGCGCTGGACGGTAGTTCGGCACGCGCGACGGCTGGTTGCTGCCGAACAGGTACATGCTGGTCAGCGGGGCGATGCCCAGGCGGCTGACGTGATCACGCAGGAACACCTTGGACTGCACGTCGACGATGGTGTCGCTGCCCGGACGCAGGATCAGCTTGTAGGCGCCGGTGGAACGCGGCGAGTCGAGCAGCGCGTAGATCACCAGGTGCTTGTCGTTGGCTTTCGGGCGCTCGACCCAGAACTCGGTGAAGCGCGGGAATTCTTCGCCGGACGGCAGCGCGGTGTCGATGGCCAGGCCACGGGCCGACAGGCCATACACCTGGCCCTTGCCGACGACGCGGAAGTAGCTGGCGCCGAGCAGGGTCATGATTTCGTCCTGCTTGTCCGCCTTGTTGATCGGGAACAGCACGCGGAAACCGGCATAACCGAGCTGCTCGGTGGCCTTGGCGTCGAACTTCAGGTCGCCGAAATCGAAGCGGGTTGGGTCGTACTTGATTTCATCGACGCTGGTGGCGGTGACTTCATTGATCTTCACCGGCGTGTCGAAGTGCATGCCCTGGTGATAGAAGGACAGCTTGAAGGGGGTCTTGTCGTTGGCCCATTCGGCCTTGTCGGACAGGAAGCGGATCTTCTGGTAATCGGCGAACTTCATGTCGCGGAAGACCGCCGGCAGGTTGCTCTTTGGTGCTTCGTACTTCTGCCCGGCCAGGTCTTTCGCCTTGGCCGCTACGTCGTCAAGGTTGAACGCCCAGAGCTGGCCGGCACTGAGCAGGCACACCAGCGCCGAACCTGCGAGCAGGGCCTTGCGCAGCCGGCTGGCAGGCATTCTTGGTGCATTACAGGGACTTACAATCACGAGCAACCCTCGCCGAAAACAGATCTAGAGAACCAACGGCCAGCTACACATGCCGGGTTGGCGAGCACTGTTCGGACTCCGAAAGGGCTTAATGATTCCCCATACGGTTCCGGACAGTTCTCGAATCAGAGTGAAACAGGCCGTCGAACGTCGGCCCACGTAGCGCGCGATTATCTAGCAGGCTGCGTTACAACGCATCAGGGCCAGCCAACTATTTTTGCTGTAAAACCCCTTGTTTTCCTGCAAACAGGGGGTTTTTTGTCTTCATATTTGTAACATAAATGTTACGGGGCCATCATTGACCAGATGCACCTGCATATCGGCCCCGAAACGGCCGCTGGCGACGGTGCCATGTTTGGCCTTGGCCTGGGCCAAAAGGTAGTCGAACAACTCGGCGCCGAGGGCCGGCGGCGCGGCGGTGGAGAAGCTCGGGCGCAGGCCGCTCTGGGTGTCGGCGGCCAGGGTGAACTGGGACACCAGCAGCAGGCCGCCGTCGATGTCCTTGAGGGACAGATTCATCTTGCCCTGCGGGTCACTGAAGACCCGGTAGTTGAGCAACTTGTGCAGCAGCTTGTCGGCGTGGGCCGGGGTGTCGCCCGGCTCCACCGCGACCAGCACCAGCAGGCCCTGGTCCACGGAACCGACGATTTCGCCCTCCACTTCTACCCGCGCGCCACGCACGCGTTGCAGCAGCCCCTTCATGCTTCGTCCAGTGGCAGGTCCAGCAGACGCCGGGACATCTGGTCGGCGGCGCGCACCAGGGCATCGGTGATACCCGGTTCGGAGGCGGCATGGCCGGCGTCGCGAATGACCTTCAGTTCGCTGTTCGGCCAGGCCTGGTGCAGTTCCCAGGCGTTGTCCAGCGGGCAGATCACGTCGTAGCGACCGTGCACGATCACCGCCGGCAAGTGGGCGATCTTCTCCATGTCGCGGATCAACTGGTTTTCTTCGAGGAAGGCGTTGTTCATGAAGTAGTGGCATTCGATCCGGGCGATCGACAGCGCGCGCTGGGGCTCGGAGAAGCGGTCGACCACCAGCGGGTTCGGGCGCAGGGTGGCGGTGCGACCTTCCCAGGTCGACCACGCCTTGGCGGCGTGCATCTGGGCGATCTGGTCGCTGCCGGTAAGGCGCTTGTGGAATGCCTGGACCAGATTGCCGCGCTCTTCCACCGGAATCGGCGCGATGTAGTCCTGCCAGTAGTCAGGGAACAAGCGGCTGGCGCCGGCCTGGTAGAACCATTCGATTTCCTGCGGACGGCACAGGAAGATGCCGCGCAGGATCAGGCCATGGACGCGCTCGGGGTGGGTCTGGGCGTAGGCCAGCGCCAGGGTCGAGCCCCAGGAACCGCCGAACAGCACCCATTTGTCGATACCCAGGTGCGTGCGAATGCGCTCGAGGTCTTCGACCAGGTGCCAGGTGGTGTTGTTTTCCAGGCTGGCGTGGGGCGTGGAGCGGCCGCAACCACGCTGATCGAACGTGATGATGCGGTAGACGTTGGGGTCGAAATAGCAGCGGCTCTGGGCATCGCAGCCGGCGCCGGGACCACCGTGAATGAACACCACCGGCAGACCTTCCGGCGAACCGCTTTCATCGACGTACAGGACATGCGGTGATTCGACGGCCAGATCGTGCCGGGCGTAGGGTTTGATCTGCGGGTACAAGGTCTGCATTACGCACTCCGTGTGGGAATTATTCTGCCGTTGGGCATCATAAACCCGAATTACGCTTTGAGCATGCCCTGTTGGGTCAAGTGTTCTTCAGGTATCTGTGTGGTGAAGTCAGCAATAACGCCGCTGCCCCCAGGCCAGAACTTCTTCCAGCATCTGCCGCAGCACCACCTGGGTCGGCTGCGCCAGATCCTCCCGATACCTGAACGGCTCCACCTCTTCCATATAAGTGCTCTGCGCCAGTTCCAGTTGCACCGCATGGATGTCATTGGCCGGATCACCGTAATGCCGGGTGATGTGCCCGCCCTTGAAGCGCCCGTTCAGCACATGGCTGTAGCCCTGGGCCTCGCCGCACACCGCTTGCAGCCGCTCGGCCAGTTGCGGATCACAACTGGCGCCATTGAAGGTGCCAAGGTTGAAGTCCGGCAGCTTGCCGTCGAACAGGTGCGGCACGTGGGAGCGGATCGAGTGAGCGTCCCAGAGCAGCGCATAACCGAATTGCGCCTTCAACCGCGCGAGTTCCTGACGCAGGGTGTCGTGGTACGGGCGCCAGATCGCTTCGAGGTACTGGGCGCGCTCGGCGCTCGACGGCACCTGCCCTTCTTCGAACAGCGGCTGGCCGTCGAACAGCGTCGCCGGGAACAGGCCGGTGGTCGCGCCCGCATATAAAGGTTGGTCGTCTTCCGGCCGGTTGAGGTCGATGACGAAACGCGAGTACTCGGCGGCAACGATGCTGGCGCCCAGTTCGCGGGCGAAGTCGTACAGCCGGGGGATGTGCCAGTCGGTGTCCGGCAGACTGCGCGCCGGGTCAACCAGTCCGCGCTCGACCGCCGGGGCCAGGCGCAAGCCGGCATGCGGCATGCTGATCAGCAGCGGCAGCGTGCCCTGATGAAAACTCAAAACCTTATCCATCGTTGCTTGCCTCAGTCAGTCAGTTCAACGCCGTGGCGTACCACGCGCTTGTCCAGATCACCGCCCAGCCAGTAGCAGAGGTCGGCTGGCCGCTCGATATCCCACGCAACGAAGTCGGCGACCTTGCCGACCTCCAGCGAGCCGTGGCTGTCACCCAGGCCCAGCGCCGTGGCGGCGTGCTGGGTGACGCCCGCGAGCGCTTCTTCCGGGGTCATGCGGAACAGGGTGCAGGCCATGTTCAACATCAGCCGCAACGACAACGCCGGCGAGGTGCCGGGGTTGAGGTCGCTGGCGATGGCGATCTTCACGCCGTGCTTGCGCAGGGCGTCCATCGGCGGCAGTTGGGTTTCCCGCAGGAAATAGAAAGCACCGGGCAGCAGCACCGCGACGGTGCCAGCGGCGGCCATGGCGATGGCGTCGTCTTCGGTCATGAATTCCAGGTGATCCGCCGACAACCCGTGGTACCGCGCCGCAAGGCTGGATCCGGCGAGAGACGACAACTGCTCGGCATGCAGCTTCACCGGCAGCCCCAGCGCCTGCGCCTTGATGAACACCCGCTCGACCTGCGCCGGGGAAAACGCCAGGTACTCGCAGAAAGCGTCCACCGCATCCACCAGCCCCTCGGCGGCCAGCGCCGGAAGCATCACTTCGCAGATGTGCTCGATGTAGTCATCACTGCGCCCGGCATATTCCGGCGGTAAGGCGTGGGCGGCGAGGCAAGTGGCGCGCACGGTCAGCGGCAGGCTTTCGCCAAGGCGCCGGATGACCTTGAGCAGCTTGCGCTCGCTGTCCAGGTCCAGGCCGTAGCCGGACTTGATTTCCAGCGTGGTCACGCCATCGCGCATCAATGCCCGCACCCGGCGCAGAGCGCTGCTGTACAGCTCATCCTCGCTGGCCGCGCGGGTCGCACGCACGGTGCTGGCGATGCCGCCGCCCTGGGCGGCGATTTCGGCATAGCTGACACCTTGCAGGCGTTGCTCGAACTCACCGCTGCGGTTGCCACCGAACACGGCGTGGGTGTGGCAGTCGATCAGGCCCGGGGTGACCCAGGCACCGCCCAGGTCCATCCGCTGCTCGATGCCCGGATCCAACAGCGCCTGACGCGGGCCGATCCACTCGATGCGTCCGCCGGCGGTGATGATGGCCGCGTCGTCGATGATCGAGTAGACGCCTTGGGCCATGCGTGCCACATGGCAGTTGTGCCAGAGGGTCTTCATCCACAAGTCTCCGTCAGGTCAGGCTCGGCAGGATGCCGACAGGCAGCAGACCGGTCAGCCGGCCTTCGGCGAGCAGTTCCACGGCAATCTCGATGTCGGGGGCGAAGAAGCGGTCCTTGTCGTAGTGCGGAACGCGGTCACGCAGGGTCTTGCGCGCTTCTTCCAGCTTGGCCGACGTCTTCAGGCCGGCGCGCAGGTCCAGGCCCTGGCAGGCGCCCAGCCATTCGATGGCGAGGACGCCGCGGGTGTTCTCGGCCATTTCCCACAGCCGTTTGCCGGCAGCCGGCGCCATCGAGACGTGGTCTTCCTGGTTGGCCGAGGTGGGCAGGCTGTCCACGCTGTGCGGATGGGACAGCGCCTTGTTTTCGCTGGCCAGCGCCGCCGCAGTGACCTGGGCGATCATGAAGCCGGAGTTGACCCCGCCGTTCTCCACCAGGAAAGGCGGCAGTTGCGACATGTGCTTGTCCATCATCAGCGAGATGCGCCGCTCGCTCAGCGAACCGATCTCGGCAATCGCCAGGGCCATGTTGTCGGCGGCCATGGCCACGGGTTCGGCGTGGAAGTTGCCGCCGGAAATCACGTCACCCTGTTCGGCGAATACCAACGGGTTATCGGAAACGGCGTTGGCTTCCACCGCGAGCACTTCGGCGGCCTGGCGCAGTTGGGTCAGGCAGGCGCCCATGACCTGTGGCTGGCAGCGCAGGGAGTACGGGTCCTGGACCTTGCCGCAGTTTTCGTGGGAAGCGGACACCTCGGTGCCGTCGGTCAGCAGGTCGCGGTAGCAGGCCGCCGCGTCAATCTGGCCGCGCTGGCCGCGTGCGGCATGGATGCGCGCATCGAACGGCGAACGGGAGCCCAGCACCGCTTCGACGGTCAGGCCGCCACAGGCGATGGCCGCGGCGAACAGGTCTTCGGCTTCGAACAGGCCGCGCAGCGCGTAAGCCGTCGAGGCCTGGGTGCCATTGAGCAGCGCCAGCCCTTCTTTGGCCGCCAGCGTCAGCGGCTTCAGGCCCGCAACCGCCAGCGCGTCCACCGCCGACAGCCACTCGCCCTTGTAGCGGGCCTTGCCCTCGCCCAGCAGCACCAGCGACATATGCGCCAGCGGCGCGAGGTCGCCGGACGCGCCGACCGAGCCCTTGAGCGGGATATGCGGATACACCTCGGCGTTGACCAGGGCGATCAGCGCGTCGATCACGGTGCGGCGAATGCCGGAGAAACCACGGCTGAGGCTGTTGATCTTGAGCACCATGATCAACCGCACCATGGCGTCATCCAGCGGCTGGCCGATGCCGGCGGCATGGGACAACACCAGCGAACGCTGGAGGTTTTCCAGGTCGTGGGTGGCGATACGGGTCGACGCCAGCAGGCCGAAGCCGGTGTTGATGCCGTAGGCGGTGCGGTTCTCGGCGAGGATCTGCTCGACGCAGGCAACGCTGGCGTCGATCTGCGCGCCGGCGCTGACGGCAAGGCTCAGGCGCACCGGTGTTTTATAGATACCACGCAATTCGGCGAGGCTGACCTGGCCGGGATTCAAAGTGAAGAGGTTCATGTTCTGGCTCCTTGTCGTGGTTCAGAGCAGCGCCGGCAGCACGCGCTGCGGCAACTGCGGCTGTTTGAGCAACGCGGCCGCGCTGGCGATGTCCGGTGCCAGCCAACGGTCCTGCTGATAGGCCGGAACCTGTTCGCGCAGCAACTGCCAGGCGCGTCCGGTGCCGGCGCCGAAGCGCTGCTCCTTGAGAAATTCGAAGGCCTGGCCCGCCAGCAGGTACTCGATGGCGAGGATCTGCGTGCAGTTTTCCAAGGCGCGGTGCAGCTTGAGCGCGGCACTGGTGCCGAGGCTCAGGTGATCTTCCTGGAGGCCCGAGGTAACGTAGTTGTCGAGCACCGCTGGTTGCGCCAACTGGCGGTTTTCCGCGCACAGCGAGGCGGCGACGTACTGCACGATCATCATCCCGGAGTTGACCCCGGGCTCGGCGACCAGGAACGCCGGCAAACCGCTGACGTGCGGGTTGACCAGACGGTCCAGGCGACGCTCGGCGATCGAGCCGGTTTCGGCGATCGCCACCGCCAGCAGGTCGGCGGCCATGGCCACGGACTGGCCGTGCGGGTTGGCCTGGGACATGACCCGGAAGTTGTCCGGCGTGCCCAGCAGCAACGGGTTGTCAGTGGCGGAATTGAGCTCGGTCTCGATCTGCTTCGCCGCGTGGGCCAACTGGTCGCGGGCGGCGCCGTGGACCTGCGGAATCGAGCGGATGCTCAGGGCGTCCTGGGTGCGGATGCCCTTGCTGCTGGCGATCACTTCGCTGCCCTCGAGCAAGGCCCGCAGGTTGCTGCCGACCTGCTGCATGCCGGGGTGCGGCTTGAGCGCGATGATTTCGGCGTCGAACGCGGCGATCTGCCCGCGCAGGGCTTCGAAGCTCATGGCCGAGATGACGTCGGCCCATTGCAGCAGGTGCGTGGCATCGGCCAGCGCCAGACAGCTCAGGCCGGTCATGCACGGCGTGCCGTTGACCAGGCACAGACCGTCCTTGGCACCGAGCACCACGGGTTTCAGTCCTTCCTCGGCCAACGCCTCGGCGGCCTCGACGATACGCCCGCGATAGCTGACCTTGCCTACGCCCAGCAGGCAGATGCCGACATGGGCCATGTGGGTCAGGTAGCCCACCGAACCCTGGGACGGCACTTGCGGGGTGATGCCGCGTTCCAGCAGCGCCAGCAGTGCTTCGACCACCGGCCGCTGGATGCCGGACTTGCCGTGGCTGTAGTTGGTGATGGCGGCGCAGATGATCGCCCGGGCCTGTTCGTCCGGCAGTACCGGGCCGACGCCACAGGCATGACTGAGCAGGGTGTTGCTCGACAGCCGGCTCAGTTGCTCGCCTTGCAGCGCAACGTTGCACAGCGCACCGAGGCCGGTGTTGACGCCATAGGCGCGCTCGCCGCTTTCGACGATGCGCCGGACGATGCCCTGGGCATTCTCGATCCGCGCCCAGGCGCTGTCGGACAGCGAGAGGACGGCGCCGTGGCGGGCCACGGCGACGATGTCCTGCCAACGCAGCGGCGCGTCGGCGATCACGACATTCTCAGGTTGCTGCATGTCAGCCCTCATACGGTGGCGGCGCGGCGCTGGACGAAACGGTCGACGTATTCGTCCGCCGGGTTGTGGAGGATTTCTCGCGGCGTGCCGACCTGGATCAGTCGGCCGTCCTTGAGGATCGCGATGCGGTTGCCGATGCGCACGGCTTCATCGAGGTCATGGGTGATGAACACGATGGTCTTGTGCAGGGTCTTTTGCAGCTCCAGGAGCTGGTCCTGCATTTCGGCGCGGATCAGCGGGTCGAGGGCGCTGAAGGCTTCGTCCATGAGGATGATGTCGGTGTCCGCCGCGAGGGCGCGGGCCAGGCCGACACGCTGGCGCATGCCGCCGGAAAGCTGGTGCGGCCAGGATTTCTCGTAGCCTTTCAGGCCCACGGTGGTGATCCAGTGCTGGGCGCGCTCGGCGCACAGTTGCTTGCTTTCGCCGCGGACCTTCAAGCCGTAGGCGACGTTGTCGAGCACGGTCTTGTGCGGCAGCAGGCCGAAGCTCTGGAAGACCATGCTGATCTTGCGCCGGCGAAACTGGCGCAGGGCTTCCATGTCGTACTGCATGATGTCTTCGCCATCCACCAGGATCGCCCCGCTGGTGGGGTCGATCAGGCGGTTGAAGTGGCGCACCAGGGTCGATTTGCCGGAACCGGACAGGCCCATGATGACGAAGATTTCGCCAGCGCCGATGGACAGCGACAGGTCATTGACCCCCACCACGCAACCGGTTTTCGACAGTACCTGTTCCTTGCTGTGGGACTCGCGGATCAGTTGCAGCGCTTCGTCGGCACGCTGGCCGAAGATCTTGAAGACGTTCTTCACTTCGATCTTGTTCATCGCCTGGGTACTCATTTGCTCACCTCATGCCGCGCCCGGCCGTAGGCCTGGGTAATACGGTCGATCACCACCGCGAGAATCACAATTGCCAGGCCCGCTTCCAGGCCGCGGCCGACGTTCAGGGTCTGGATGCCCACCAGCACGTCTTCGCCCAGGCCACGGGCGCCGATCATCGAGGCGATCACCACCATCGACAGGGCCATCATGGTGGTCTGGTTGATCCCGGCCATGATGCTCGGCAGGGCCAGCGGCAGTTGCACGCCGAACAGTTGCTGCCAGCGGTTGGCGCCGAAAGCGTTGATCGCTTCCATCACTTCGCCGTCAACCTGACGGATGCCCAGGTCGGTCAGGCGGATCAGCGGCGGCGCGGCGTAGATCACCGTGGCGAAGATCGCCGGCACCTTGCCCAGGCCGAACAGCATCAGCACCGGGATCAGGTACACGAAGCTGGGCATGGTCTGCATGATGTCCAGCAACGGCATCAGCACCGCGCGCAGGCGGTTGCTGCGGGCTGACAGGATCCCCAGCGGGATGCCGATCAGCACCGAGATCAGCGTCGCCACCAGCATCAGCGCCAGGGTCTGCATCAGTTTGTCCCAGAGCCCCACCGCCCCCACCAGGAACAGCAGGCCGACGATCACCACGGTCGGCAGGATGCGCCGGGTCGCGTGCCAGGCGATGGCGCCGACGACAGCCAGCATCAGCCACCACGGCGTGGCGCGCAGCAGGCCTTCGAGGTTGACGATGGCCCAGAGCAGGGTGTCGGAGATCTGCCGGAACACATCACCGTAGTTGGTCACCAGCGCATCGACCCAGCCGTTGACCCAGTCGGCGATGGAGAAGGTAAAGTTTTCGGGGAACATAGGGTTCACTCACCAGGTTGAAAAGGACTCAGAGCGCCGCGTCGATCTTTTTCGCGGCGTCTTCGCTGACCCATGCGTGCCAGATTTCAGGATGTTCCTTGAGGAAGGCTTTCGCCAGCTTCGGCGACTCGATCCGCTCTTTGGTCATGCGCGCCAGATTCTGGTTCAGCAGGTCGATCGGCAGGTTGACCTTTTCCAGCACGGCGACCAGTTCCGGCGCCTGTTCGTGGAACGCCTTGGACAGGCCGACCTTGATGCTCACGGTCTTGTCGACGCCGGGTTTCTCGTCCAGCTTGACCAGGTCGACCTGGCCCATCAGCGGGGTTGGCGTCCAGTAGTAGAAGAGGATCGGCTCGCCACGCTTGTAGCTCGACAGCACCGCCGCATCCAGGGCCGGGCCGGTGCCCGGACGGAAATTGGTATAGCTCGACTCGAGGCCGTAGTCCTTGAGCATTTCACTGTTGTCCAGCTCGCAGGTCCAGCCCGCCGGGCAATTGTAGAAGCGGCCTTTGCCGGGCTCTTCCGGGTCCTTGAAGACCGACGCGTACTGGCCCAGGTCGGCGATGGCCTTGAGGTTGGGCGCCTTGGCGTCGAGCTTGCGCTTGGCATCACCCTCGATCACATAGCGCGGCACGTACCAGCCTTCCACCGCGCCCACCACCGGCGCGCCGACACCGACCACCTTGCCGGCGGTCTCGGCCTTCTTCCAGACCTCGCTGCGACCCACCCACTCCTCGGCGAACACCTGGATATCGTTGGTGCCCAGGGCGTTTTCCATGGTGATGGAGTTGCCCGGCAGGCTGTCGGTTTCGCAGCCGTAGCCGTTTTTCAGCACGAACTGCATGACGTCGGTCAGCAGCATGCCGCTTTCCCAGTTCAGCCCGGCGAACTTCACCGGTTTGCCGGATTCGCACCAGCCCGCGGCCTGGCTGCCCCCCGAGAGACTCAACAGGCCAAGGGCACACAGCGACGCAAGCAGGGTCTTGTTGGTTTTCATTGCATGACGCTCCCAAACAGGAAAGTGGATATCGGCAGTTCAGCGGCCTTTCAGCCAGGCGTCCGGTCGTCCCTTCCATGAAACGCCGCGGCGGGGGCCACCGGTAGAGGCCCCCGCGACGCGGATCAGCCGGTGATCATCGGCAGGTTCAGGCCCTGCTCTTTGGCACACTCGATAGCAATGTCGTAACCGGCATCGGCATGACGCATCACGCCGGTGCCCGGGTCGTTGGTCAGGACGCGGGCGATACGCTCGGCGGCCTCGTCGGTGCCGTCACAGACGATCACCATGCCCGAGTGCTGCGAGAAGCCCATGCCCACGCCACCACCGTGGTGCAGCGAAACCCAGGTCGCGCCGCTGGCGGTGTTCAGCAGGGCGTTGAGCAGCGGCCAGTCGGACACGGCGTCGGAGCCGTCTTTCATCGACTCGGTTTCACGGTTCGGGCTCGAGACCGAGCCGGAGTCCAGGTGGTCGCGACCGATAACGATAGGCGCGGACAGCTCGCCGCGACGGACCATTTCGTTGAACGCCAGGCCGAGCTTGGCGCGCTGGCCCAGGCCAACCCAGCAGATACGCGCCGGCAGGCCCTGGAAGCTGATACGCTCGCGCGCCATGTCAAGCCAGTTGTGCAGGTGGGCGTCGTCCGGGATCAGTTCCTTGACCTTGGCGTCGGTCTTGTAGATGTCTTCGGCGTTACCCGACAGCGCGGCCCAGCGGAACGGCCCGATACCGCGGCAGAACAGCGGACGGATGTAGGCCGGCACGAAGCCCGGGAAGTCGAAGGCATTGGCGATGCCCTCTTCCTTGGCCATCTGGCGGATGTTGTTGCCGTAGTCGAAGGTCGGGATGCCCTGCTTCTGGAAGTCGAGCATGGCCCGGACGTGCACGGCCATGGATTGCTTGGCGGCCTTGACCACCGCGGCCGGCTCGGTCTTGGCGCGGTCGCGGTATTCGTCCCAGCTCCAGCCGGCGGGCAGGTAGCCGTTGAGCGGGTCGTGGGCGCTGGTCTGGTCGGTGACCATGTCCGGGCGCACGCCGCGCTTGACCAGTTCCGGCAGGATCTCGGCGGCGTTGCCCAGCAACGCGATGGAGATGGCTTTGCCTTCGGCGGTGTACTTGGCAATGCGCGCCAGGGCGTCATCCAGGTTATCGGCCTGTTCGTCGACGTAGCGGCTGCTCAGGCGGAAGTCGATGCGGCTCTGCTGGCATTCGATGTTCAGCGAAGAGGCGCCGGCCAGGGTCGCGGCCAGTGGCTGGGCGCCGCCCATGCCGCCGAGGCCGGCGGTCAGTACCCACTTGCCCTTGAGGCTGCCGTTGTAGTGTTGGCGACCGGCTTCGACGAAGGTTTCGTAGGTGCCCTGAACGATGCCCTGGCTGCCGATGTAGATCCAGCTACCGGCGGTCATCTGGCCGTACATCGCCAAGCCCTTGGCATCCAGTTCGTTGAAGTGTTCCCACGTGGCCCAGTGCGGCACCAGGTTGGAGTTGGCGATCAGTACACGCGGCGCATTGGCGTGGGTCTTGAACACGCCGACCGGCTTGCCCGATTGCACCAGCAGGGTTTCGTCGTCATTCAGGTTGGTCAGGCTCTCGACGATCTTGTCGTAGCACGCCCAGTTGCGCGCGGCGCGGCCGATACCGCCGTACACCACCAGTTCCTTTGGATTCTCCGCCACTTCCGGGTCGAGGTTGTTCATCAGCATGCGCAGCGGCGCTTCGGTCAGCCAGCTCTTGGCGGTCAGCTTGTTGCCGCGGGGTGCACGGATTTCGACATCACGGAATTTGTTCAGGTTGTTGTCAGTCACGAAAGGGCTCCTCGAGCATCTATCCAATCCCAACCCAGGCAGTGGGCCAGCGGTGATAACCGTTTTACGAACAGCGTGGAGGGGACGGCCTATCCACTCATACGCACACATCTTTACTTGTACATACAAGCATATGCAATTGAATTGCCAAGTCCGCAAAACGCTTGATGAAAAAAATCCCGGAGGGGCTTCAAAGCCTTGTGGATCAAGGCGCAGAAATCTTGCAAAGAAGGTGGGAGGACAGCGGAAGGCGGTGCGAGGACCAAGGCGGCATTGCGCCACCTTGGGGCATTCGGTAACAGAATGTGCGGGCGTGGTGCGTTACACGGAAACAGGAATGAGTTCGATCAGGCAGCAACGACCGGTGATATCGAGCTCGCGCAATTGGATGTTGTCGTGCAGGTAAAGGCAGTCGTAAAGACCAAGGGTTTGCAGCGGATGGCCGCTGACGCCGACGTCCAGCGCGGCCTGGGCACTGAACAGCAACACCGTGCTGGCGGAGCTGAATACCCGGCTGTAGCCGCTGAACCACTGCAGGCGCGCGTGGTAACGCTGCGGCGCGTAGATCAGGTTGAAGTCACGGATCGGACCGCCCAGCAGGCGGCAACTGACCTGGCTCTCGCCGCTGAACACATAGGCGTCGAACGGCAACAGCGCGCGGCTGGGCTGGCCGTCCACCTGCAGGACCATGCCGTCACCCTGCAACACGCTGATGATCCGCTGGTAACCGGCAAAGCTGGAGAACCCGCCGGACTCCTCGATATCGGCAATCGACAGACGCCAGCCGAAACCGTCCAGGCCTTCGCCGGCATCGCGGGTGATTTCTTCGGTGCTGCCGCCGCCATTCTTCCAGGGCATGCGCGGGTAATCGGCGGCACGTAGCAGGGTCAACTCAGTCATTTGCTGAAGCGTCCTTCGAGACGATGGCGGGAGCCGGGGTGGATCAGGCGGGCGGCGGTCACCGGCTGGCGACCGGACCAGGTGCGGCGGCGAATCAGCAGGCAAGGCTCGCCTTGTTCGATCTGCAGCAGCTTGCACTCGTCAGGCTCGGCGAGGATCGCCTCGACCACATGCTCGCCCTCGGTCAGCGGCGCGACCTGAGAGAGATAGGCGTAGGGCGTCTGCCGGGTGAAATCCTGCTGGAGGTAGTCGGGCGCGATCTGCGCGTTGACGTAACGGTCTTCGATCTGCACCGGCACGCCGTTTTCGTAATGCACGATCAGCGAATGGAACACCCGCTGGCCTTCGCGCATGTCCAGCGCCAGGGCGCGCTCGGAGCCGGCGGCCTCTTCGGTCAGGGTCACCACCCGGCAGGTGTGCTGGTGGTCGCGGGCGGCGATTTCGTCGGCGATGTTGTTCACATCGAACAGCGCCGAACGGGTCTTGGGTTCAGCCACGAAGGTCCCGACGCCCTGCATGCGCACCAGCAGCCCTTCGGCGGTGAGTTCGCGCAGGGCACGGTTGATGGTCATGCGACTGAAGCCCAGCTCACTGACCAGCTCGCTCTCCGACGGCACCCGGTGGTGCGGCGGCCAGGTGCCGTTCTCGATCTGCTGGACGATCATCTGTTTGACCCGGGCATACAGCGGCGCCGGCCCCTCGCCCATCTGGGCAACCAGCGTGGAGACAGGAGGTTTCGGCACAGGAAAAGTCCTTGTTCTATTGAATGAACGGTAGCTTGCCGGAGTTTACCCAGCAGGCAAACGTCTGTATATGTATATACAAATAAACAAAACGAGGTGTCGTGTCGATGTCCGTCTTCTTTGCCGAACGCGCTCTGTTGCCCAGTGGCTGGGCTGAAAACGTCCGAATCGAGGTCGGCGCCGACGGTCTGCTGACCCGGGTGCAGGCCAATGCCGAGGCCGACGGCGCCGAAAAGCTCGGCGGACCGCTGCTGCCGGGGATGCCCAACCTGCACTCCCACGCCTTCCAGCGCGCCATGGCCGGCCTCGCCGAAGTGGCGGGCAATCCCAACGACAGTTTCTGGACCTGGCGCGAACTGATGTACCGCCTGGTAGGAAAGATCAGCCCCGAGCAGCTCGAAATCATCGCCCGCCAGCTCTACATCGAGATGCTCAAGGCCGGCTACACCTCGGTCGCCGAATTCCATTACGTCCACCACGACCCGCACGGCAGCGTCTACGCCGACCCGACCGAGCTGTCCCGACGCATCAGCGCGGCGGCCCGGCAGAGCGGTATCGGCCTGACCCTGCTGCCAGTTCTCTACAGCCACTCGGGCTTCGGCGGGCAGGCGCCCAACGAGGGTCAGCGGCGGTTCATCAACAGCACCGAGCAGTACCTCGACCTGCAATCCCGGCTGAAACCGCTGCTGGCCGCCCAGCCCGCGCAAACGCTGGGTCTGTGCTTCCACTCACTACGCGCGGTGACGCCGGAGCAGATCGCCACGGTCATGGCGGCCAGCGACAGCGCCTGCCCGGTGCACATCCATATCGCCGAACAAAAGAAGGAAGTCGACGACTGCCTGGCCTGGAGCGGACGCCGGCCGTTGCAGTGGCTGTATGAAAACGTCGAGGTCGATCAGCGCTGGTGCCTGGTCCACGCCACCCATGCCGAGGCCGACGAAGTCAGCCTCATGGCCCGCAGCGGCGCGGTGGCCGGCCTGTGCCTGACCACCGAAGCCAACCTGGGCGACGGCATCTTCCCGGCGGTGGATTTCATCGCCCAACGCGGACGCCTGGGCATCGGTTCCGACAGCCATGTGTCACTGAGCGTGGTGGAAGAGCTGCGCTGGCTGGAATACGGCCAACGCCTGCGCGACCAGCGGCGCAACCGCTTGTACGGCACCAACCAGCCGATGGTCGGACGCACGCTGTTCGACGCGGCACTGAGCGGTGGTGCCCAGGCGCTGGGGCAGCCGGTGGGTGAACTGGCGGTGGGCAAGCGGGCGGACTGGATCGTGCTGGATGGGCTGGACCCGTATCTGGCGACGGCCAGTGACGACAACATCCTCAACCGCTGGCTGTTCGCTGGCGGGGATCGCCAGGTGCGGGATGTGATGGTCAACGGGGCCTGGGTGGTGCGCGAAGGCCGGCATGACGGACAGGAAGACAGTGCGCGGGCGTTTGCCGGGGTATTGAGGGAATTGCTGGGTTGAATTTCAGGGCCTCATCGCTGACAAGCGATGAGGCCCTGAAGATCGATCAAGGCTTACGCGCCATATCCCGATCCGACACCCGCCAGATCAGCCGCGTCGTGTCATACCCCTGCTGCCGCGCCTTGGCCAGCAGGCTCTCCCGCTCCACCGCCGTCACGGTCGGTTTGCGCGACAGCAGCCACAGGTATTTGCGGTCCGGATTGCCGACCAGCGCGGTCTGGTAGTCGTCGCCGATGTACAGCACCCAGTAATCACCTTTCGTCACGCCCGGCAGCAGCCGCGAGAACCAGTTGTCGAATTCCACCCAGAGCTTGTCGGTCTTGCCCGGCACTTGCGGTGTGGCGCTGCCGCTGGCTTCCTGCCACTCGCCTTGCAGGGTCAGGCAACGATTGAGCACCCCGACACTGCCGTCCGCGCGCAGGTTGTAGTGCGCCTCGGACTGGGCGCAATCACGCTGGAAATACATCGGCAAGCGCGCCAGTTCGAACCATTTGCCCTGGTAACGCTTGAGGTCGACCTGCCCCACGGTCTTCGGCGGCAGCGGGCCGTCCGCCGCGGACGTGGCGCAACCGCCCAACGTCAGTGCCGCGCACAAGGCCAGCAGTGGATAGACGTGTTTCATTTCAGACCCTGCCCCGCGTACATCAACACTTTGTCACCTGCGTACTGGACACTGATGAAGGTCTTTTCATCACCCCAGGTACAACTGGAAACACCCAACGCGCCGGAACACTCGGTTGGACTCCCCAGCAGGGCTTCGACCTGGGCCTTGTCCATACCGGTTTTGAGTTTGGAATAGTTTTCCTGATTGAGTTTGCTGCACGCAGCCAGCAACACGCACAAGGACAACAAGGCGAGGGAACGCAACGACATGAAGGGTGCTCCTGAAAATAAAGGCGACAGGACTACAGCCTGTCGAGAGCTTAGAAGGAAAAACCCCGTTCCGGTTCCCGAAGCGCCCGGCTTTCAGATCAGCGTAATCCTTTGCCATTGGTCGAATGATTGCGGAACCGATTAATCTTTTTCCTACACCTGACGACACAACAGACGCTGCGGCGGATCGCCGCGCCCCCTTCGTAGATTGCCGTGACCTTGCGATGACTAAAAACCTGAAATTCAGCCACAAGATCCTGTTGGCCGCCGCCCTCGTGGTCGTGGTGGCCTTCACCTGCTTCGTCCTGTTCAACGACTACCGCCAGCGCCAATCGCTGCGCGCCAGCACCGAAGCCTCGATGCAGGAACTGGGCAGCCTCACCGCGGGCAACATCCGCACCTGGCTGGACAGCCGCATCCAGTTGCTCAACTCTTTTGCCCAGCAAGTGGCCGTCGACGGCCCAGGCAAGGACGCCCTGAGCCGCAGCCTGGCGCTGCCGGTGTACCCCAGCAACTTCGCCCTCACCTATTTCGGCGGCCAGGACGGCAGCATGCAATCAGTACCGGTCGGCAACCGCGCAGCCGACTACGACCCGCGCGTGCGCGGCTGGTACAAGAGCGCCAGCAGCGCCGGCCAGACCGTGATCACCGAGCCCTATGTTTCCGCCTCCATGGGCAAACTGGTGGTGACCATCGCCACGCCGGTGCAACAGGCCGGCAAGCCCATCGGTGTGGCCGGCGCCGACACCGCGCTGGACACCATCAGCGCCATCATCAACTCGCTGAATTTCGACGGCCACGGCCACGCCTTCATCGTCAACGGCGACGGCAAGATCCTGATCCATCCAAAGAACGAGCTGGCCCTGAAGGCCCTCGGCGAAGCTTATCCACAGGGCGCGCCGGTCATCGGCAAAGGCCTGAAGGAAGTCGAGATCGACGGCCGCAAGCAATTCATCAGCTTCACCCACATCGACGGCGTGCCGTCGGCGGACTGGTATGTCGCGCTGGTCCTCGACCAGGACGCGGCGTTCGCCATGCTCAGTGAACTGCGCAGCACCGCCGTGGTGGCGACCATCGCCGCGGTACTGATCATCATCGGCCTGCTCGGCCTGCTGATCCGCGTGCTGATGGAGCCGCTGCACGTGATGGGCCGGGCCATGCACGACATCGCCGAGGGCAAGGGCGACCTGACCAAGCGCCTGAGCATTCATGCCCACGACGAATTCGGCACGCTGGGCCAGTCGTTCAACCGCTTCGTCGAGCGAATTCACGAATCGATCCGCGAAGTGTCCTCGGCCACCGGCCAGGTCAACGAAGTCGCCCTGCGGGTCGTCAGCGCGTCCAATGCCTCGATCCACAACGCCGACCAGCAGTCCAGCCGCACCAACAGCGTTGCCGCAGCAATCAACGAACTGGGCGCCGCTGCCCAGGAAATCGCCCAGAACGCCGCCCTCGCCTCGCAGCACTCCAGCGAAGCGCGCAGCCTGGCGGAGGACGGCCAGCAGGTGGTCAACCAGACCATCGACGTGATGAATCAGTTGTCGGCGCGGATCAGCGATTCATGCGGCAACATCGAGACGCTGAACGCCAACACGGTGAACATCGGCCAGATCCTCGAAGTGATCGCCGGCATTTCCCAGCAGACCAACCTGCTGGCACTCAACGCCGCCATCGAAGCGGCCCGCGCCGGCGAGGCCGGGCGTGGTTTTGCGGTGGTTGCCGACGAAGTGCGCAATCTGGCCCACCGCACCCAGGACTCGGCGCAGCAGGTGCAACGCATCATCGAAGAACTGCAGGCCGGCGCGCAGGTGGCGGTAAGCACCATGACCGAGAGCCAGAGCCACAGCCAGCACAGCGTCGGCATCGCCAACCGGGCCGGCGAACGGCTGGGCAGCGTGACCCAGCGCATCGGCGAAATCGACGGCATGAACCAGTCGGTCGCCACCGCCACCGAGGAACAGACTGCCGTGGTGGAGTCGATCAATGTCGACATCACCGAGATCAATACGCTGAATCAGGAAGGGGTGGAAAACCTGCAGGCGACGTTGCGTGCGTGTAACGACCTTGAGCAGCAGGTCGAGCGGTTGAAGCATCTGGTGGGGAGTTTCAGGATTTAAGGCGGGCTTCGGGGTAATCCCTTCGCGACGGTTCGGCGCGAAGGCCCCAACTGGCCTAACTGACTGGCATCAGGATTCAGATCAGAACCTGGACCCAGGCTCCAGCAGAAAATCCATTTCCTCACTGGTACTCGGCCGCCCCAGCAGCAGGTTGCGGTGCGGGAAGCGCCCGAACCGGGCAATCACCCGCTGGTGCTGCTCGGCATAGTCGAGGAAACCTTCGAACAACCGCTGATGCTCGGCCGGCTGGCCCGAGAGCAAGGCCCGGTAGCGCTCGACGCTGATGTTCTGCCAGTCGAGTACTTCGGCATGCTCCAGCACCAGCAGGATGAACACCCGCTGGATCGGCAGCAGTTGATAGTCCCAGGCGCGGTCCAGACCCTGCATAACCAGCACCTGGGCACGCCGGTCGCCATCGAAGGCGCGCGGCGTGTCGCGGTGGATCATGCGCGGCAACTGGTCCAGCAACAGGACCAGGCCAAGCCAGCCCTGCGGGCTTTGCAGCCACTCGTCCAGACCGCCGGCCAACGCCTGCTCGACCAGGTCGCCGAAGCGCTCTTGCGCCTCGGCATCGTGCTGCCTGCCGAACCATAGCGTGCTCTTCTCGTCAGCCACGGCCTGCGGGCTGGTGCCCCAACCGAACCACCACTCCAGCAACGGCTGCCAAGGTGCGAGCATGACCTGTTTACTCCTGGTGATAACCGGTAACGCGCTCGACTTCCTCTTTCGAACCGAGGAACACCGCCACGCGCTGGTGCAGGCTCTCCGGCTGGATGTCGAGGATGCGCTGTTTGCCGTCGGTGGAAGCGCCGCCGGCCTGTTCGATGATGAAGGACATCGGGTTGGCTTCGTACATCAGGCGCAGTTTGCCCGGCTTGGAAGGCTCGCGAGCATCGCGCGGGTACATGAACAGGCCGCCGCGGGTCAGGATGCGGTGCACGTCGGCAACCATCGAGGCGATCCAGCGCATGTTGTAGTTTTTCTTCAGCGGGCCGGTCTCACCGTCCAGCAGCTCGCCGACGTAACGCTTGACCGGGGCTTCCCAGTGGCGCTGGTTGGACATGTTGATGGCGAATTCGGCGGTGGTTTCCGGAACCTTGATGTTCTCGTGGGTCAGGACGAAGCTGCCCAGTTCGCGGTCCAGGGTGAAGCCTTTGACGCCGTTGCCCAGGGTCAGGATCAGCATGGTCTGCGGACCGTAGATCGCGTAGCCGGCGGCGACCTGCTCAGTGCCTGGCTGCAGGAAGGCCTTTTCGTTCAGGCTTTCGTTCTGACTCAGGTACTCGTTCGGGCAACGCAGTACCGAGAAGATGGTGCCGACGGAGACGTTGACGTCGATGTTCGACGAGCCGTCCAGCGGGTCGAACACCAGCAGGTAGGCGCCTTTCGGGTATTTGCCGGGGATCTGGTAGGCATTGTCCATTTCTTCGGACGCCATGCCGGCCAGGTGGCCGCCCCATTCGTTGGCTTCAAGCAGGATGTCGTTGGAGATCACGTCCAGTTTCTTCTGGACTTCGCCCTGCACGTTTTCAGTGCCCATGCTGCCCAACACGCCGCCCAGGGCGCCTTTGGACACGTTGTGGCTGATTTCCTTGCATGCGCGCGCCACCACTTCGATGAGGAAGCGCAGATCGGCAGGGGTGCTGTTGCTACGGGTCTGCTCAATCAGATAGCGACTCAGGGTAACGCGGGACATGTATAGCTCCGAAGGAATGGGGAGAGAAAAACCCACGCAGTTTACAGGGAGAGTGAAGCGCGGGCGAGCACCAGGACATGCTTGCCCGATCAGACGGCACATCGGCCCGCGAGTTCATGCCGTCCGCCGGGTTGGCGCTGGTCACTCCAGCGCGGTCCAGATTTCACGGGCGTATTCGCGGATTGTCCGGTCCGAGGAGAACCAGCCCATCCGCGCGGTATTGAGCACCGCCGAGCGCCACCAGCGATTGGGCTCGTGCCAGAGCTCGTCGACCCGCCGCTGGGCTTCCCAGTAGGCGTCGAAATCGGCGCAGAGCAGGAAGCGGTCGTAGGTCACCAGCGAGTCAACCAGCCCGACATAACGCGCCGGATCGTCCGGCGAGAACACCCCGCCACGGATCGCCTGCAGCACATCGTTGAGCCGGTGCGAAGCACCCAGCGCAGCCCCGGCGCCGAAATCGCCGCTGCGCTTGCGCGCTTCCACCTGCTGGGCGGTAAGACCGAAGATGAACATGTGGTCGGCGCCCACCTGCTCGCACATTTCCACGTTGGCGCCGTCGAGGGTGCCGATGGTCAGCGCGCCGTTGAGGCCGAACTTCATGTTGCTGGTGCCGGAGGCCTCATAGCCCGCGGTGGAAATCTGCTCGGAGAGGTCCGCCGCCGGGATGATGCTTTCCGCCAGGCTGACGTTGTAGTTGGGCAGGAACACCACCTTGAGCAGGCCGCGCACGGTCGGGTCGTTGTTGACCACCTTGGCGATGTCGTTGGCCAGCTTGATGATCAACTTGGCCTGGTGATAACTGGCGGCCGCCTTGCCGGCGAAAATTTTCACCCGCGGCACCCAGTCGGTGCCCGGCTCGGCGCGAATCGCCTGGTACAGGGCCACGGTATGCATCAGGTTGAGCAACTGGCGCTTGTATTCGTGGATGCGCTTGACCTGCACATCGAACATCGCTTCGGGGTTGACGGTAATCCCCACCCGCTCCTGGATCAGGCTCGCCAGCACGCGCTTGCTGTGCAGGCGCTGCTCGGCGAATTTCTTGCGGAACGCCGGTTTGTCGGCGAACGGTTCCAGCCCGCGCAGCAAGGTTTCCGGGTCGTCCAGCAGCTCCTTGCCCAGGGCATCCACCAGCATGCCAGTGAGCCGCGGGTTGGCCTGGTACAGCCAACGGCGGAAGGTGATGCCGTTGGTCTTGTTGTTGATGCGGTCCGGGTAGAGCTTGTGCAGCTCGGCGAACACCGTGCTGCGCATCAGCTTGGTGTGCAGCGCCGACACGCCGTTGATGCTGTGGGAACCGAGGAACGCCAGGTTACCCATGCGTACCCGGCGGCCGTTGTCTTCCTCGATCAGCGATACCGCGCGCAGCACGTCGAAATCGTGGATGCCTTTAGCCCGCAGCGCGTCGATATGGAAGGCGTTGATCAGGTAGATGATCTGCATGTGCCGCGGCAGCATGCGTTCCATCAGGCCCACGGGCCAGGTTTCCAGAGCCTCCGGCAGCAAGGTGTGGTTGGTGTAGGCCAGGGTGTCCACGGTCACTTTCCAGGCGGTATCCCACGGCACTTCGTGCTGGTCGACCAGCAGCCGCATCAGTTCGGCCACGGCAATCGAAGGGTGAGTGTCATTGAGCTGGATGGCCGCCTGTTCGGGCAGGTTGAGCAGGGTGTCGTGCATGTTCAGGTGGCGGCGCAGCAGGTCTTGCAGCGAGGCCGAGACGAAGAAATATTCCTGGCGCAGGCGCAGCTCCTGGCCGGCCTCGGTGCTGTCGGCCGGGTACAGCACGCGGGAGATGCTCTCGGCCCGGGCGACTTCAGCCACGGCGCCGAGGTGGTCGCCGGCGTTGAAGCGTTCCAGGTGCAGCTCCTCCAGCGCCCGCGCACGCCACAGGCGCAGGGTGTTGACGCTGGAACCGCGCCAGCCCACCACCGGCGTGTCATACGCCACCGCGCGTACCGTTTCCGCCGGCCACCAGACCTGACGCGGCTCGCCGTCGCCGGCGTGCACGGTTTCGACCCGGCCGCCGAAGCTGATCGGGTAGATCACCTCGGCCCGCTCGAACTCCCACGGGTTACCGAAATCCAGCCAGTTCTCGGTCTGCTCCTGCTGCCAGCCATCGACCACCGCCTGACGAAACAGGCCGTGCTCGTAGCGGATGCCGTAGCCGTGGGCGGCGATGCCGAGGGTCGACATGCTTTCCATGAAGCACGCCGCCAGCCGGCCCAGGCCGCCGTTGCCCAGCGCCGCATCCGGCTCCAGCAGGCGGATGCGCTCAAGGTCGACATCGAGGCCTTCCAGCGCCTCGCGGGCGACGTCCAACAGGCCGAGATTGCTCAGGCTGTCGTAGAGCAGACGGCCGATCAGGAATTCGAGGGAGAGGTAATAGACCCGCTTCTGGCTCTTGCGGTAGATCTGGCGGGTGTGGTCCATCCAGTGATCGACCATGTGGTCCCTGGCAGCCAGGGCGATGGCTTCGAACCAGTCGTGGTCGAAGGCGTGTTCGGGGTCTTTGCCGACCGCATAGGTCAGTTTGTCCAGCACAGCGGTGCGAAAAGCGGCCACCTCTGCGTCACGAGCGTTCTGTTCCTGAGACATGCGACGTCCTCGGGCAAATATGACGATTGCGGATGGAGATTTGACAGCCTAGACGGTTCGACACAGTGCGTAGGCGCTGGTTCGCACCTTTCATGGGAAAAGGAGATGCAAGAGCGGGACCGGCCGACGGCTGTCGCGCAATTGGTTGTTCACAAATTGATCAACTCCGGTATGATCGCGCGCCTTCCTATACCTATATGCCTGATCCCTGATGAAACCGACCCTGATCGCCGCCGCCGAGCTTGACCGTCTCGAGACGTGGCAGAAATACGCCAGCCACATGTGCGGTAGCTGCATGTCCACCTGCTGCACCCTGCCGGTGGAGGCCAAGCTCAAGGACTTGATCCGCATTGGCGTGGTGGACGAGTTCGAAATCGGCGAGCCGCCGAAGAACATCGCCAAGCGCTTGCAAAAAGAAGGCATTGTGGAGCGCTTCAACCAGAAGTCCGGAATTTTCACCCTGGCCCGCATGAGCAACGACGACTGCCTTTATCTGGATCGTAAAAGCCGGCTGTGCACCATTTATGACAAACGCCCGGACACCTGCCGCAACCACCCGAAGATCGGGCCGCGTCCGGGGTATTGCGCGTACAAGCCGAAGCCGATGCAGCGCTAACCCCTACTCCTTGTAGGAGCGAGCTTGCTCGCGAAGGACCGCACAGCGGTCCCAAATCCTGTTACATCAGATGCTGGATTGACTGCGGCTCGTGCTGAATGGTTTTGGGACCGCCTTGCGGTCCTTCGCGAGCGAGCTCGCTCCTACAGTGCTCTGAGCCTGGCAATAAACAGCGGAAACAAAAACGCCCCCGGCCTTTCGACCGGGGGCGTTTTCATTTCAAGCCAGGCTTAGTTGGCCTTGGCTTTCTTCGCAGCGCGGGTACGCTCGCTTTCGTCCAGGATCTTCTTGCGAAGACGGATGGACTTAGGCGTCACTTCACACAGCTCGTCTTCCTGGATGTATTCCAGGGCCTGTTCCAGGGTGAAGCGAACAGGCGGAACCAGGGCGATGACTTCGTCTTTACCCGAAGCACGCATGTTGTCGAGCTTCTTGCCCTTGGTAGGGTTGACGCCCAGGTCGTTGTCGCGGCTGTTCTGGCCGACGATCTGGCCGTTGTAGACCTCTTGACCGTGCTCGACGAACAGCTTGCCGCGCGCCTGCAGGGTTTCCAGCGAGTAGGTGAGGGCTTTGCCGGTTTCAACCGAAACCAGTACGCCGTTCTGACGGCCGGACATGTGGCCGGACTTCACGGTGTCGTAGCGATCGAAGATCGAAGTCAGGATGCCTGCACCGTTGGTCAGGGTCAGGAACTGGTTACGGAAACCGATCAGACCACGGGCCGGGATGTTGTATTCCAGGCGTACACGGCCCTTGCCATCCGGGACCATGTTGGTCAGGTCGCCTTTACGCAGGCCCATCTCTTCCATGACCTTGCCCTGGGACTCTTCAGGGATGTCGATGGTGACGTTTTCGAACGGTTCCTGCTTCACGCCGTCCACTTCACGGATGATCACTTCCGGACGGCCCAGGGCCAGTTCGAAGCCTTCGCGACGCATGGTTTCGATCAGTACCGAGAGGTGCAGCTCGCCACGGCCCGAGACCTTGAACTTGTCTGGGGAGTCGGTTTCTTCAACGCGCAGGGCAACGTTGTACAGCAGCTCTTTGTCCAGACGGTCTTTGATGTTACGGCTGGTGACGAACTTGCCTTCCTTGCCGCAGAACGGCGAGTCGTTGACCTGGAAGGTCATCGAAACGGTAGGCTCGTCGACGGTCAGCGGCTTCATCGCCTCAACGGCATCAGGGGAGCACAGGGTGTCGGAGATGAACAGCTCGTCGAAACCGCTGATGCAGACGATGTCGCCAGCCAGGGCTTCTTCGACGTCGACGCGGTGCAGGCCGTGGTGGCCCATCAGCTTGAGGATACGGCCGTTACGCTTCTTGCCGTCAGCGTCGATGGCAACAACCGGGGTGTTCGGCTTGACGCGACCACGGGCAATACGGCCAACACCGATAACACCCAGGAAGCTGTTGTAGTCCAGAGCGGAGATCTGCATCTGGAACGGGCCGTCACGGTCAACAGCTGGCGCTGGAACGTGGTCGATGACCGCCTGGTACAGGGCAGTCATGTCTTCGCCCATTGCGGTGTGGTCCAGACCGGCAATGCCGTTCAGGGCCGAGGCGTACACCACCTGGAAGTCCAGTTGGTCGTCGGTGGCACCGAGGTTGTCGAACAGGTCGAAGATCTGGTCCAGAACCCAGTCAGGACGCGCGCCCGGACGGTCAACCTTGTTGATCACGACGATCGGCTTCAGACCGGCTTCGAAGGCCTTCTTGGTCACGAAGCGGGTTTGCGGCATCGGGCCGTCTTGAGCGTCGACCAGCAGCAGTACGGAGTCGACCATCGACATCACGCGCTCTACTTCACCGCCGAAGTCGGCGTGGCCGGGGGTGTCGACGATGTTGATGTGGTAGCCATTCCAGTTGATGGCGGTGTTCTTCGCCAGAATGGTAATGCCGCGCTCTTTTTCCTGGTCATTGGAGTCCATGACGCGCTCGTCGTTGAGCTCGTTACGCTCCAGAGTGCCGGACTGACGCAGGAGTTTGTCAACCAGGGTGGTTTTACCATGGTCAACGTGGGCAATGATGGCGATGTTGCGCAGATTTTCGATCACGTGGTGTATCTCGATCAGAGGATTCGGGTTGCCACCCAGTCTAGGTGGCGAATATGAATGAACGGCGCTCAGCGGACCCGTCGGTCGGGAGGGCGGTGGCGGATACTGCCGCCATACAGCCCGGGCGTCTTATGTCGGACGATAAACGCGCACATTGGCATGTCCCTCACTCAGCAAGTGGTGAGCGTGCAGCCGGCTCATCACACCCTTGTCGCAATACAGCAGGTACTGGCGCGTAGCATCCAGTTCCTTGAAGCGACTGTTGAGGGCATAGAACGGCAAGGCCTGGACCTCGATGCCGTCCAGTTCCAGGGGCTGGTCTTCCTGGGCGTCGGGGTGACGAATATCGATCACCACGTGCCCGGCCAGCGCCTGGCTGACTTCTTCGATCTGGATATCCTGGCCAAGTTCATCGATCACGTTGTCGATCGAGACCAGGCGAGCACGCTCCAGGGCGCGCTCCAGCACGACCATGTCGAACTGCTTCTCTTCGTGGTCGACACGGTGACGCTTGGCGCAGGTAGTCGGGTTCACCGAAATCACGCCGCAATACTCGGGCATGTGCTTGGCGAATTCGGCGGTGCCGATTTCGTAGGCCTGGTCGATGATGTCTTGCTTGTGGCTGGCCAGCAGCGGGCGCAGTACCAGCTTCTCGGTGGCCGAGTCGATCACGGCGAGGTTCGGCAGGGTCTGGCTCGACACCTGGGAAATCGCCTCGCCGGTCACCAGTGCATCGATCTGCAG
Source organism: Pseudomonas sp. 20P_3.2_Bac5 (assembly GCF_025466035.1). Taxonomy (NCBI): domain Bacteria; kingdom Pseudomonadati; phylum Pseudomonadota; class Gammaproteobacteria; order Pseudomonadales; family Pseudomonadaceae; genus Pseudomonas; species Pseudomonas sp. 20P_3.2_Bac5. Next base: position 61,050 of record NZ_JANLOA010000016.1, read on the forward strand.
GCGGTCGGCGATGTTGCTGGCGGCGCGCAGCATCATGCGCTTCAGGGTCACGCCCATATAACTGTTGTCGACCTTGCCGAGGATCTCGCCCACCACTTCCTCGAACGGCACGCTGACGAACAGCACGCGCTGGCTGCTGCCGTATTTCTTCCAGAGGTAGTGAGCAACTTCCATCACGCCCAGCTCGTGCGCACGGCCACCCAGGTTGAAGAAGCAGAAATGGGTCATCAGGCCGCGACGCATCATCTGGTAGGCGGCGACGGTGGAGTCGAAACCACCGGACATCAGCACCAGGGTCTGCTCCAGCGCGCCCAGCGGGTAACCGCCGATGCCTTTGTGCTGGTTGTGGATCACGTACAGGCGCTTGTCACGAATCTCGATGCGCACCTGGACTTCAGGGGTGCGCAGGTCGATGCCGGCGGCTCCGCACTGCTGGCGCAACTGGCTGCCAACATAACGGTCGACGTCCATCGAGGTGAAGTCGTGGTGGCCGCCGCGCTTGCAGCGCACGGCGAAGCGCTTGCCGGCCAGCAGGTGGCCGAAGTGCGCCTTGCACTTGGCGACGATATCGTCGAAGTCGCCCAGCGGGTATTCATCAACCTGCAGGAAATGCGCGATACCCGGCGTGCAGCTCAGGCGCTCGGTCATCTCGCGCAGCACCTTCTCGTCTTCGATGCGGGTCACCACCTCGAGGTTGTCCCAGACACCGTCGACCGCGAGCGCAGGATCGAGGTCCTTGAGCACGGTGCGAATGTTGCGGGCCAATTGACGGATGAAACGCTTGCGAACCGGCCGGCTCTTGATGGTGATTTCTGGGAAGACTTTGACGATTAGTTTCATGAAAACAGCGCGCGAGTGGCCAGCCGAAAAAGGGGGGCGCGGATTATAGCGGAAATTGCTCAAGGTTTGACCAACTTTTGTACAGAAGGTTTTCGCTGCACTGTTTTGGGTCGCCTCGACAAATTTACGCGCCTAAAGAGTGCACAAAAAAGCCGGAAATCCGCCAGGACTGGCTGAAACGCTTGAGATTGGGGCAAAAATTCCACTTCGGGGCACTGGCATGCAATTTGCTCCCTTGTGAGGCAGGTTGCCTTGGCCGAGTATTCGCGCCCGGCATCACCCAAATTAAAGGGCTGCACAGGCAAGCTCTACCCCACCCGGAGGACACTATGTCGAAGTCGGTTCAACTCATCAAAGATCATGACGTTAAATGGATTGATCTGCGCTTCACTGACACCAAAGGCACTCAGCACCACGTGACCATGCCAGCCCGTGATGCGCTGGATGACGACTTCTTCGAAGTCGGCAAGATGTTCGATGGTTCCTCCATCGCTGGCTGGAAAGGCATCGAAGCCTCCGACATGATCCTGATGCCGGTTGACGATACCGCCGTCCTCGACCCGTTCACCGAAGAGCCGACCCTGATCCTGGTCTGCGACATCATCGAACCTTCGAGCATGCAAGGCTACGACCGCGACCCACGTGCGATCGCCAAGCGCGCTGAAGAGCACCTGAAAAGCACCCTGATCGGTGACACCGTATTCGCCGGTCCAGAGCCAGAGTTCTTCATCTTCGACGAAGTGAAGTTCAAGTCCGACATCTCCGGCTCGATGTTCAAGATCTTCTCCGAGCAAGGTTCCTGGATGTCCGACCAGGACGTCGAAGGCGGCAACAAAGGCCACCGTCCAGGCGTCAAAGGCGGCTACTTCCCTGTTCCGCCGTTCGACCATGACCACGAAATCCGTACTGCCATGTGCAACGCACTGGAAGAAATGGGTCAGACCGTCGAAGTTCACCACCACGAAGTGGCGACTGCCGGCCAGAACGAAATCGGCGTCAAGTTCAACACCCTGGTGAAGAAGGCCGACGAAGTTCAAACCCTGAAGTACGTCGTGCACAACGTTGCCGATGCCTACGGCCGCACCGCGACCTTCATGCCGAAGCCTCTGTACGGCGACAACGGCTCGGGCATGCACGTTCACATGTCGATCTGGAAAGACGGCAAGAACACCTTCGCTGGCGAAGGCTATGCCGGCCTGTCCGATACCGCCCTGTACTTCATCGGCGGCATCATCAAGCACGGTAAGGCTCTGAACGGTTTCACCAACCCTTCGACCAACTCCTACAAGCGTCTGGTTCCAGGCTTCGAAGCCCCGGTAATGCTGGCCTACTCGGCTCGTAACCGTTCCGCTTCGATCCGTATCCCTTACGTTTCCAGCCCGAAAGCCCGCCGTATCGAAGCGCGCTTCCCGGACCCGGCTGCCAACCCGTACCTGGCCTTCGCAGCACTGCTGATGGCCGGCCTGGACGGTATCCAGAACAAGATCCACCCTGGCGATGCCGCCGACAAGAACCTGTATGACCTGCCGCCTGAAGAGGCCAAGGAAATTCCACAGGTTTGTGGCAGCCTGAAAGAAGCCCTGGAAGAGCTGGACAAGGGCCGCGCGTTCCTGACCAAGGGCGGCGTGTTCTCCGACGACTTCATCGATGCCTACATCGCTCTGAAATCCGAAGAAGAAATCAAGGTTCGTACCTTCGTACACCCACTGGAATACGAGCTGTACTACAGCTGCTGATTCCAGCGTGACACAAGGGCGGCATGAAAATGCCGTCCTTGGCGCTCACCCAAAATGCTCCGGCTTGCCGGGGCATTTTTTTTGCGCGCGTGATGAGGCTGCCGTGCTGCAAAATTGAAAACGGCTTCGCGCTGAAAGGCTCTTTTCAGACATCAAAATAAGCCCCCTCTGATCGTTCCGCTGCACGGCCTCGCCCATGCTGTCTCGCCCTTTACCGAGATCAGCATGATGCGTTTCCTTGCGCTACTTTCGTTGCTTATCCCTCTCGTTGCCTGCGCTGCACCCACCCCTCACTCCGGTATCGAATCCCGGGTACTCCTGCGCAGCACCCAGGCATGGGACGGCTCACCCTATACCCGCTATCCCGATGGCCAGCCGGAACTGACCCTGCTGAAAATACGCATTCCGGCCCACACCACCCTCGACTGGCACCGCCACCCGATTCCCAATGCCGCCTACCTGTTATCGGGTGAACTGCTGGTCGAAACGCCAGGCGGCGCACAGCAGACACGCCTGAAAGCCGGTGATGCAGTGGCGGAGATGGTTGATGGCATTCACCGCGGCAAAACGGGCAGCCAGCCCGCCGAGCTGATGGTGTTCTACGCGGGCAGCGAAAGCATGCCGCTGTCGCTGGCCGCCACAACGGACGAGGAATTTCAGGAGCCGGGAACCGAAGCGCTGCAAGCGCTGCTCGACAGCATCGAGCAACGCCTTGAGCTCGCTGAAGCGGTCGCACTGAACAAATGGGACACAGGCCAACCCGTACACGCCGCCGCCCGTGAACGCCAAGTCCTCGCCAACGCCCGCTCCCTGGCTGCGCAACACGGGCTGAGCGAACAACGAGTCGATGATTTCTTCGCTGACCAGATCGAAGCCAACAAGCTGCTTCAATACAGCGCGCTGACACGCTGGCTCGCCGAGGGCGGCGCGCCGTCAATACCACGCATGGACCTGGCCACTCAGCTACGCCCGCGCCTGGACGCCTTGCAAGGCGAGTTACTGGAAAACCTTGCCGCCCTGGACCTTGCACGACCCGCCCACTGCCCGCGAATGACCTCCCGGCTGATCGAACAGCGCAAGCTTGGCCCGCAACGCAACCTTGCCTTGATCCGCGCCAGCGCCCAATTGTGTAACCCCCAGCCCTGACCCCACCTATGCTCTATATTGGTGCGTGCAATTGCATGCACCTACGCCCTTCACACCAATTTGGGTCATAAATTCTTCCTGCTCAGGCGTTTGTAGGCCTTTTTCGGGCAGATTCAGGTGATTCTCCGGGGATTCCGCTTCTTTTCGGAGCCTTGGTTTGCTTTTTGCATTTTCCTCGCATCAGCGGAATACCAGCGCCCGCGCCCCTGGCTAGCACCAGGCCCGAAATGTGCCAAAAGAGGTCAAAGACGCCACATGACCATCAGCGATGCACTGCACCGATTACTACTGGACAACCTGACCACCGCCACCATCCTGCTCAACGCCGAACTGCGCCTTGAGTACATGAACCCCGCGGCGGAAATGCTCCTGGCCATCAGCGGCCAGCGCAGCCATGGCCAGTTCATCAGCGAGCTGTTCACCGAATCGACCGAAGCCCTGCACTCCCTGCGCCAGGCCGTGGAGCACGCGCATCCGTTCACCAAGCGCGAAGCCATGCTCACCTCGCTGACCGGCCAGAGCCTGACCGTCGACTACGCCGTCACGCCGATCCTCAACAGTGGCCGGACCCTGCTGCTGCTCGAAGTGCATCCGCGCGACCGCCTGCTGCGCATCACCAAGGAAGAAGCGCAACTGTCCAAGCAGGAAACCACCAAGATGCTCGTGCGCGGCATGGCCCACGAAATCAAGAACCCGTTGGGCGGCATCCGCGGCGCAGCACAGTTGCTGGCCCGCGAGCTGCCCGACGAAGGATTGAAGGACTACACCAACGTCATCATCGAAGAAGCCGACCGCCTGCGGAACCTGGTGGACCGCATGCTCGGCTCGAACAAGCTGCCGATGCTCGCGCTGACCAACGTCCACGAAGTGCTTGAACGGGTCTGCAGCCTGGTCGAGGCCGAAACCCAGGGTGGCATCACTTTGGTGCGCGACTACGACCCGAGCCTGCCGGACGTCCTGATCGACCGCGAACAGATGATCCAGGCCGTGCTCAACATCGTGCGCAACGCCATGCAGGCCATCAGCGCGCAGAACGAACTGCGCCTGGGCCGCATCACCCTGCGCAGCCGCGCCATGCGCCAGTTCACCATCGGCCATATCCGCCATCGCCTGGTGGCCAAGATCGAGATCATCGACAACGGCCCCGGCATCCCCGCGGAACTCCAGGACACCCTCTTCTATCCCATGGTCAGCGGCCGCCCGGACGGCACCGGGCTGGGCCTGGCCATCACCCAGAACATCATCAGCCAGCATCAGGGCCTGATCGAATGTGACAGCCATCCCGGCCACACCACCTTCTCGATCTTCCTGCCACTGGAACAAGGAGCCGCTTCCTCATGAGCCGTAGTGAAACTGTCTGGATCGTCGATGACGACCGTTCCATCCGCTGGGTCCTGGAAAAAGCCTTGCAACAGGAAGGCATGACCACCCAAAGCTTCGACAGTGCCGATGGCGTCATGAGCCGCCTGGCCCGCCAGCAGCCGGATGTGATCATTTCCGATATCCGCATGCCGGGCGCCAGCGGCCTCGACCTGCTGGCGCAGATTCGCGAGCAGCACCCGCGGCTCCCGGTGATCATCATGACCGCGCACTCCGACCTGGACAGCGCGGTGGCTTCGTATCAGGGCGGTGCCTTCGAGTACCTGCCCAAGCCGTTCGACGTCGACGAAGCCGTCTCGCTGGTCAAGCGCGCGAACCAGCATGCCCAGGAACAACAGGGCGGTGACGTGGCACCCACCCTGACCCGCACCCCGGAAATCATCGGTGAAGCGCCGGCGATGCAGGAGGTGTTCCGCGCCATCGGTCGCCTGAGCCATTCCAACATCACCGTGCTGATCAACGGCGAGTCCGGGACCGGTAAAGAGCTGGTAGCCCACGCCCTGCACCGTCACAGCCCGCGCGCGGCAGCACCCTTCATTGCCCTGAACATGGCGGCGATTCCGAAAGACCTGATGGAATCGGAGCTGTTCGGCCATGAAAAAGGCGCCTTCACCGGCGCCGCCAACCTGCGCCGCGGCCGCTTCGAACAGGCCGACGGCGGCACCCTGTTTCTCGACGAAATCGGTGACATGCCCGCCGACACCCAGACCCGCCTGCTGCGGGTGCTGGCCGATGGCGAGTTCTACCGGGTCGGTGGTCATGTGCCGGTCAAGGTCGATGTGCGCATCATCGCCGCGACCCACCAGAACCTGGAAACCCTGGTCCAGGCCGGCAAGTTCCGCGAAGACTTGTTCCACCGCCTGAACGTGATCCGCATCCATATCCCGCGCCTGGCCGACCGCCGCGAAGACATCCCGACCCTGGCCCGCCACTTCCTGGGCCGCGCGGCTCAGGAGCTGTCAGTCGAGCCCAAGCTGCTCAAGGCAGAGACCGAGGAGTTCATCCGCAACCTGCCGTGGCCGGGCAACGTGCGGCAACTGGAGAACACCTGCCGCTGGATCACCGTCATGGCCTCCGGCCGTGAAGTGCACATCGGCGACCTGCCGCCGGAGCTGCTGAGCCTGCCGCAGGACGCGGTGCCGGTGACCAACTGGGAACAGGCGCTGCGCCAATGGGCCGACCAGGCGTTGTCCCGCGGCCAGTCGAGCCTGCTCGACAGCGCCGTGCCGAGCTTCGAGCGGATCATGATCGAGACGGCTCTCAAGCACACCGCTGGCCGCCGTCGCGATGCCGCCGTGCTGCTGGGCTGGGGTCGCAACACCCTGACCCGGAAGATCAAGGAGCTGGGCATGAAGGTCGATGGCGCGGATGACGGGGACGACGAAGAATCCTGATTCGCCGCTGAACACGACGCGGGGCAGGCACCTCCCACAGAGATTCTGTGACGAGGGCCTGCCCCGCGGTCGTTTCAGCCGGGCGAAGGCACGAATGCCCCATTGATGAACCGAAAAAGCCCGCGGCGCACCGCCTGAAGGCAAAAATCCTCGCGAATCGCCCGCCACACCCACGAAAACGTCCTGAAACCCTTGCGATCAAAGGGTTTCGAGAAGTTGGCACGGCGTCTGCATTAATACAGACATCTCCAGTTTTGGGGACCTTGGTACAGGCAGGCCGGGGATTCCCCTCTTTTATTCGTGCAGTCTCACCTGCACTCGCCAGCGGTCCTCCACTGACTCACCCGCCCAGCGGGCCTGCAGTGGACGGGCCGCCACCAGGCTCAACAGCAGCCCCTTATCACTCTTGCGTATCCGCCAGCTCACCGGCTTACCGTCGTAGGTCAACTGGCCCTTCTGGCTCTTCCCTTCCGCTTCGAACAACACCGCCACGGTGCCCTCGACCATTTCGCCGTGCAGCTTGGGTTCTTCGTTGAACCACAGGTCCAGCCCGCCAGCGACCACCTCCACACGCTCCAGCACCCGTGGTTCGGGCGCGGTCAGGCGACCGATCATCAGGCCCACCAGCATTCCGAACAGCGCCAGGGAAAACAGCACCCGCGGCCAGGATTTCGAACGCGGGTCCGGTTCGTCAGGAGTAGAATGCGCGTCATCTTTAAACTCGGAGCCGTGCATGTTTCACGTGATCCTTTTTCAACCAGAAATTCCGCCGAATACCGGCAACATTATCAGGCTCTGCGCCAACAGCGGCTGCGACCTGCACCTGATCGAGCCGCTGGGCTTCGAACTGGACGACAAGCGGTTACGGCGCGCCGGCCTGGATTACCACGAGTACGCCACCCTCAAGCGCCACAGCGACCTGGCGTCGTGCCTGGAAAGCCTTGGGCAGCCGCGCGTGTTTGCGTTCACCACCAAGGGCTCGCAGCCGTTTCACGAAGTCGCCTTCGAACCGGGCGATGCGTTCCTGTTCGGGCCGGAGAGCCGCGGGCTGCCAGCGGAGGTGCTGGATGCGCTGGAAAGCGGCCAGCGCCTGCGGTTGCCGATGCGGCCGGGGTGCCGGAGTTTGAATCTGTCCAATACGGTCGCCGTGGCTGTTTACGAGGCCTGGCGGCAGCAAGGTTTCGTCTGATCGCGACGGTTCGGCCTCAAAACAAAAAAGCGCCTTCAAAGGCGCTTTTTCATTCCAGCAAGACCATCGCTTATTGCAGCGAAGGCGCCTCGCCAGCTTCCTGCATGCGCTGCATTTCTTGCGCGTACAGGGCGTCGAAGTTCACCGGGGACAGCATCAGCGCCGGGAACGAACCACGGGTCACCAGGCTGTCCAGCGCTTCGCGAGCGTACGGGAACAGGATGTTCGGGCAGAACGCGCCGAGGGTGTGGCTCAAGGACGCACCGTCGAGGTTCTTGATCAGGAAGATACCGGCCTGCTGCACTTCAGCGATGAAGGCAACTTCGTCGCCGTTTTTCACGGTAACCGACAGGGTCAGCACGACTTCGTGGAAGTCGCCTTCCAGGCCTTTCTGCTTGGTGTTCAGGTCCAGGGCAACGCTCGGCTCCCACTGCTGACGGAAGATCGCCGGGCTTTTCGGCGCTTCGAACGACAGGTCACGCACATAGATGCGCTGCAGGGAGAATTGTGGTGCGCTATCTTCGGCAGCCGAGGCGCCGTTGGTCTGTTGCTCAGTCATGGCAGATCCTTCTTTGCAGGGTCTTTAGAGGGTTTTGGATTCAAGCGTTGAGCAGCGCATCCAGCTTGCCGGCGCGCTCCAGCGCATAGAGGTCATCACAACCACCGACATGGGCGCCGCCGATCCAGATCTGCGGCACCGAGGTACGGCCGGCTTTCTGGGCCATTTGCGCGCGTACCTGAGGCTTGCCGTCGACCTTGATTTCTTCGAAGTCCACCCCTTTGCTCGCCAGCAGCTGCTTGGCGCGGATGCAATAGGGGCAGTAATCGCTGGAGTACACGGTGACCTGGGTCATGTCACTTCACCAGCGGCAGGTTGTCGGCTTTCCAGCTCGACACACCACCGGACAACTTGGCGGCAGTGAAACCGGCCTTGAGCAGGTCGCGGCAGATGGCGCCGGCGTGCTGGCCCATGTTGTCGACCACGATCAGGGTCTTGTTCGCCTTGTGCTTTTCCAGCTCGCCGATGCGGGCGGCGAACTTGTCCTGCGGGATGTTCACGGCGCCGACGATGTGGCCTGCGGAATATTCCTTGGTCGAACGGATGTCGATCACCAGGCCCTTGTCGCCATTGACCAGTGCGGTCAGTTCGCCATTGCTCAGGCTGCGGCCGCCCTTGCGTGCTTCGGTGACGATCAGCAAAACCAGCAGAACGGCGAAGATGGCAACCAGCAGGTAGTGATTTGTTGCGAATTCAATCAGGTGAGCAACCATTGGGAGGGTGTTCCGGGCCGTTAAAAATGTCGGCCAGTATACACAGCAGCCATGGGCCGCCAAAGCCTGCTTGACCCTGTTGTCGACAGCAATTCTCACCTTCCCGGTACTGTCCGTCGGGACGCCAATACGCGGAATTCGTCAAGGCTGGCCAATTTGCCCTAAAATGCGGGTCTTTCTCATCTACAACCGTGAGTAGATTTTGATGACGAGCACGCCCAAGCCTTTGGTCCTGATCATCCTGGATGGTTTCGGTCACAGCGAAAGCCCCGAGTACAACGCCATCTTTGCCGCCAACACACCCGTCTACGATCGCCTGCGCGCCAACCAGCCGCATGGCTTGATCTCGGGCTCCGGCATGGATGTCGGCCTGCCCGACGGACAGATGGGCAACTCCGAAGTCGGCCACATGAACCTCGGCGCCGGCCGGGTCGTGTACCAGGACTTCACCCGGGTGACCAAGGCTATCCGCGACGGCGAGTTCTTCAAGAATCCCGTGCTCACCGGCGCGGTGGACAAGGCGGTCGGTGCCGGCAAGGCCGTGCACATCCTCGGCCTGCTTTCCGACGGCGGCGTCCACAGTCATCAGGATCACTTGGTCGCCATGGCCGAACTGGCCGCCCAGCAGGGTGCCGAGCGCATCTACCTGCACGCCTTCCTCGACGGCCGCGACACCCCGCCGAAAAGCGCACAATCCTCCATCGCGCTGCTCGACGCCGCCTTCGCCAAGCTGGGCAAGGGCCGCATCGCCAGCCTGATCGGCCGCTACTTCGCCATGGACCGCGACAACCGCTGGGACCGTGTCAGCGCCGCCTACAACCTGATCGTCGACAGCGCCGCCGAGTACAGCGCCGACAGCGCCGTTGCCGGCCTGGAAGCGGCCTACGCCCGTGGCGAGAGCGACGAGTTCGTCAAAGCCACCCGCATCGGCGACGCCGTGAAGGTCGAAGACGGCGACGCCGTGATCTTCATGAACTTCCGCGCCGACCGCGCCCGCGAGCTGTCCCGCGCGTTCGTCGAACCCGAGTTCAACGAATTCCCCCGCGCCCGCCTGCCGAAAATGGCCGCCTACATCGGCCTGACCCAGTACTCGGCGAAAATCGCCGCGCCGGCCGCCTTCGCGCCTAGCAGCCTGGAAAACGTGCTGGGCGAGTACCTGGCGAAGAACGGCAAGACCCAACTGCGCATCGCCGAAACCGAGAAATACGCCCACGTCACCTTCTTCTTCTCCGGTGGTCGCGAAGAGCCGTTCGAAGGCGAAGAGCGCATCCTGATCCCGTCGCCGAAGGTCGCCACCTATGACCTGCAGCCGGAAATGAGCGCACCGGAAGTCACCGACCGCATCGTCGAGGCTATCGAGCAGCAGCGCTACGACGTGATCGTGGTCAACTACGCCAACGGCGACATGGTCGGTCACACCGGCGTGTTCGACGCGGCGGTCAAGGCCGTCGAGGCGCTGGACGGCTGCGTCGGTCGCATTGTCGAGGCGCTGGACAAGGTCGGTGGCGAAGCCCTGATCACTGCCGACCACGGCAACGTCGAGCAGATGGAAGACGAGTGCACCGGCCAGGCGCACACCGCGCACACCACCGAGCCGGTGCCGTTCATCTATTACGGCAAGCGTGACCTGAAGGTCCGCGAAGGCGGCGTGCTGGCCGACGTGGCGCCGACCATGCTGACGCTGATGGGGCTGGAAATTCCGAAGGAAATGACCGGGACGTCGATTCTCGTCAAAGCCTGAACCTGAGGGCCTGCCTCGCGAAGCGGCCCGAAGATCAGCGGAATTCCGGACAAACGCCCCAAAGCAGTTGCTTCGGGGCGTTTTTTTTGGCGTCAACGGCGGGCATACTAGGCCAGTCTCCATCCCCTGGTTATCGCCATTCCATGCTTCGCGCCCTGATCCTTATCGCCTTGACCTGCCTGCTCGGCCCGGCCTTCGCCGACGAGCGCGCGCAAACCCAGCAGCAACTGGACGCCACGCGCCAGGACATCGCCGAGCTGAAGAAAAAACTCGGGCAACTGCAGGAGGAGAAATCCGGCGTGCAGAAAGACCTGCGCGGCACCGAAACCGACATCGGCAAGCTGGAGAAGCAGGTGGAGGACCTGCAAAAAGAACTAAAAAAGACCGAGGGCGAACTGGAGCGCCTCGACACTGAAAAGAAAAACCTCCAGTCCGCCCGCACTGAACAACAACGCCTGATCGCTATCCAGGCCCGCTCCGCCTACCAGAACAACGGCCGCGAGGAATACCTGAAGCTGCTGCTCAACCAGCAGAACCCGGAAAAATTCGCCCGCACCCTGACCTATTACGACTACCTGAGCCAGGCCCGCCTGGCGCAGTTGCGTGCCTTCAACGAAACCCTGCGCCAACTGGCCAATGTCGAAAAAGACATCGCCCACCAGCAGGCGCAGTTGCTGGTCCAGCAAGGCACCCTCGACGCCCAGCGCCAGGACCTGGAAAAGACCCGCGCCGAGCGCCAGGAAATCCTCGCCAAGCTCAACGGCACCCTGAAAGACAACGACCAGAAGCTCGCCGCCCGCCAGCAAGACCAGGCCGAGCTGGGCCGCGTGCTCAAGACCATCGAAGAAACCCTCGCCCGCCAGGCCCGCGAAGCCGAGGAAGCCCGTCAGCGCGCGCTGCTGGCGGCGCAGGAAGCCGAGAAGAAGCGCCAGCAGGAGGCCGCCCTGGCCACCCGCGACACCAAGGATGACACCCCGAAAAAGCCGAAAAGTACGCCTGGCCCGCTGGTTTCCAGCGACGGCGCAGTGTACGGCGGCGCTTTTTCTGCGGCACAGGGCAAACTTCCCTGGCCGGTCAATGGTCGACTGTTGGCGCGCTTCGGCGAAACCCGGGGCGATGATGCCCGGGCCAAGTGGGACGGCGTGATGATCAGCGCTTCGGCCGGTAGCCAGGTTCATGCAGTGCACGGCGGGCGCGTGGTGTTCGCCGACTGGTTGCGCGGGGCCGGACTTCTGGTCATTCTCGACCACGGTAACGGTTACCTCAGTCTGTACGGTCACAACCAGACCTTGCTCAAGGATGCCGGCGACATCGTCAAGGCCGGCGAGGCGATCTCCACCGTTGGCAACAGCGGTGGCCAGAGCACCCCGGCGTTGTACTTCGCCATCCGCCAGCAGGGTCGGCCGACCGACCCGACGCAATGGTGCCGTGGCCAGGGATAGGCCTCGCCTCTCTATTTCACGCGCTGGCCGCCTGGCGGCTGACGCGATGCTCCATACGGGGCACACACAGGATCAGGAGTTCGTTCGACATGCTGCATTCGCCTCGCCTTACCTCGCTGGCCCTGGCCGTTGCCCTGATCAGTGGCGCGTCCCTGGCCTTCGCGGCCGAGCCCGCCAAGCCGGCGGCGGTCGCACCGACGACGGTCACCGCCAAGGCTCCGCTGCCGCTGGACGAGCTGCGCACCTTCGCCGAGGTCCTGGACCGCATCAAGGCGGCCTATGTCGAACCGGTGGATGACAAGACCCTGCTGGAAAATGCCATCAAGGGCATGCTCAGCAACCTCGATCCGCACTCCGCCTACCTCGGCCCGGAAGACTTCCAGGAGCTGCAGGAAAGCACCAGCGGCGAATTCGGCGGCCTCGGCATCGAAGTCGGCATGGAAGACGGCTTTGTCAAGGTGGTCTCGCCCATCGACGACACCCCGGCCTCCCGCGCCGGCATCGAGGCGGGCGACCTGATCGTCAAGATCAACGGCCAGCCGACCCGCGGCCAGACCATGACCGAAGCCGTCGACAAGATGCGCGGCAAGATCGGCGAGAAGATCACCCTGACCCTGGTCCGCGACGGCGGCACGCCATTCGACGTGACCATTGCCCGCGCGGTCATCCAGGTCAAGAGCGTCAAGAGCCAGCTGCTCGAAGACGGCTACGGCTACATCCGCATCACCCAGTTCCAGGTCAAGACCGGCGAGGAAGTCGGCAAGGCGCTGGCCAAGCTGCGCAAGGACAACGGCAAGAAGCTCAGCGGCGTGGTCCTCGACCTGCGCAACAACCCTGGCGGCGTCCTGCAATCGGCGGTCGAAGTGGCCGACCACTTCCTGACCAAGGGCCTGATCGTCTACACCAAGGGCCGCATCGCCAACTCCGAGCTGCGCTTCTCCGCCGACCCGGCCGACGCCAGCGAAGGCGTGCCGCTGGTGGTACTGATCAACGGCGGCAGCGCCTCGGCTTCGGAGATTGTCGCCGGCGCCCTGCAAGACCAGAAACGCGGCGTGCTGATGGGCACCGACAGCTTCGGCAAGGGCTCGGTGCAAACCGTGCTGCCGCTGAACAACGACCGCGCGCTGAAGATCACCACCGCGCTGTACTACACGCCCAACGGCCGCTCGATCCAGGCCCAGGGCATCGTCCCGGACATCGAAGTGCGCCAGGCGAAGATCACCAGCGAGCAGGACACCGAAAACTTCAAGGAAGCCGACCTGCAGGGCCACCTCGGCAACGGCAACGGCGGCGCCGACCGGCCTTCGACTAGCAAGGCGACGGCTGGCAAGACGGGCAAGAAAGCGCGTCCGCAGGACGATGACTACCAGCTCAGCCAGGCCCTCAGCCTGCTCAAGGGCCTGAGCATCACCCGCGACAAGTGATGCGCGCGTTCCTCTTCACCCTGCTCTGCCTGCTGACCGGCGCCGCCTTTGCGGCGCCGGCCCAGCCGCAGCGGGCTTATCTGAGCGTCATCATTGATGACCTCGGCCAAAGCCCTGACCGCGATTCCCGCACCCTCGCCCTCCCCGGCCCCGTCACCATGGCGATCATGCCGGACACGCCCCACGCCACCGACTTCGCCCGCCAGGCCCACCACGCCGGACGCACGGTGATTCTGCATATGCCCATGGACCCGGCGACCGGACCTTACGCCTGGCACCCCGGCACGCCGCTGCCGGAACTGGAAAAACGCCTGAATGCCGCTCTGCTGCGGGTGCCTTACGCCGCCGGCCTCAACAACCACATGGGCAGCCGCATGACCGCGCAACCGGAAGCCATGGCCTGGTTGATGGGCGAGTTGCAACGCCGGGATCTGTTCTTCGTCGACAGCCGCACCAGCGCCGCCACCGTGGCGGCGGCCAAGGCGCAAACGCAGGGGCTGGCCAGCGTATCGCGGGATGTGTTCCTGGATGATGTGCGCACCAGCGAAGCCATTGCCGGGCAGTTGCGCCTGGCGGTGGAACTGGCACGCCGGCAGGGCACCGCGGTGGTGATCGGTCACCCTTATCCACAGACGCTTGAGGTGCTGGAACGCGAACTGCCGCGGCTCAAGGCTCAGGGCGTGGAACTGATCGAACTGCGCCAGATGATCGCCGAGCGCAGCAACCGCGCCATGCCGGCGCACGGCAAAGGCGGGATCTACAGGTAGCGGGCGAAGGTCGCGTCGACGAAGCCTTCTTCGCGCATCTGCTCCAGGCTATCCTGCAGCTTTTTCACCACCTCATCCGGCACCTGCTTGTTCAGCGCCAGGTACAACTGGGAGCCGTTGAAGCGCAGTACCGTCTTGAACGCGGTCATGCCGATCTGCCGGGCGAGGTAGCGGCCAGCGGGGTCGCCGGTGGCCCAGAGATCGATTTCGCCGCTGGAGAGCTTCCGGGCGTTGTCCTGATCACGCAGGACCAGCACCGGTTTGAGGCCGCTCTTGGACAGGCTTTCGGCAATCGCATCGCCCTTGTAGGCGCCGATGCGCAGGCCCTTGGCCTGTTGCAGATTATCCAGCTGGATCTTGCTGCCCTGACTCGCCAGCAGCACCCAGTCATCCGGGCCCAACGGGCCGACCCACTTGAACAGGTTCTCGCGGTCCGGCTGGCGGGCCATGACGAAAACGCCGTGGTTGGGGGTGTCCCTGGCCTGCTGATACACCCGCGTCCAGGGGAAGCGCAGGGTCATGCTATAGGGGACTTCCGCGCGGCGGAACATCTCCCGCACCAGATCGGCAGCGATGCCCTGGATTTCCGGCTCGCGCGCGAAGCTCTTGCCGTCGGTGGACATGTTGTAGGGCGGGAAGTTTTCGGTGAGCAGGACCAGAGGTTCGGTGGCCTGGGCTGTGGTTGCGAGGGAGAGGAGGAACAGGAGTCGAGTGAGCATTCGAGAGGCCTGGAGATTAGCTATCGCGAGCAAGCTCGCTCCTACAGTTAGTCGCTCGGACCCTATAGGAGCGAGCTTGCTCGCGATGGGCTACTAAATATCAGCGAACAACAATCCCGCGCTGCGCCATATAAGCCTTGGCCTCCGGCACGGTGTACTCGCCGAAGTGGAAAATACTCGCCGCCAATACTGCGCTGGCATGACCTTCAAGGATGCCGTCAGCCAGGTGCTGCAGGTTGCCCACCCCACCGGACGCGATTACCGGGATACCCAGCGCGTCGCTGATGGCCCGGGTGACGCCGAGGTCGAAGCCGCTCTTCATGCCGTCCTGGTCCATGCTGGTGAGCAAAATTTCACCAGCCCCCAGGCCTTCCATCTTCTTCGCCCACTCCACCGCGTCCAGCCCGGTTGGCTTGCGGCCGCCGTGGGTGAAGATCTCCCAGCGCGGCGATTCGCCCGGGCCGGAAACCTTCTTGGCGTCGATCGCCACGACGATGCACTGCGAGCCGAAATGCGCTGCCGCTTCGCCAACGAACTCCGGGTTGAATACCGCCGCGGTATTGATCGACACCTTGTCGGCACCGGCATTGAGCAGGTTGCGGATGTCCTGCACGGTGCGCACGCCGCCGCCCACGGTCAGCGGGATAAACACCTGGCTGGCCATGCGCTCGACGGTGTGCAGCGTGGTGTCACGGCCATCGACGCTGGCGGTGATGTCGAGGAAGGTGATTTCGTCGGCACCCTGCTCGTCGTAGCGACGGGCGATTTCCACCGGGTCGCCGGCGTCACGGATGTTCTCGAACTTGACGCCCTTCACGACCCGGCCGTTGTCCACGTCCAGGCAAGGGATGATGCGTTTGGCCAGGGCCATGGCGTTCTCCTCAGCCTTTGTAGGTGTCGCAGAAGGCTTGCGCCTCGGCGACATCCAGGGTGCCTTCGTAGATTGCGCGGCCGGTGATGGCGCCGATGATTCCCGGGGCCTTGGCGTCGAGCAGGGCTTTGATGTCGCCCAGGTTGTGGATGCCGCCGGAAGCGATCACCGGGATCTTCGTGGCTTCGGCCAGGGCCTTGGTGAAGGGCACGTTGCAGCCCTGCATCATCCCGTCCTTGGCGATGTCGGTGTAGACGATCGCGGAAACGCCGTCGGCTTCGAAGCGCTTGGCCAGGTCGATGACCTGTACCGAGCTGACTTCAGCCCAGCCGTCGGTGGCGACGAAACCGTCTTTCGCGTCCAGGCCGACGATGACCTTGCCCGGGAAGGCGCGGCAGGCTTCGGCGACGAACTCAGGCTGCTTGACCGCCTTGGTGCCGATGATCACGTAGCTGACGCCGGCCTTGACGTAGTGCTCGATGGTTTCCAGCGAACGGATACCGCCGCCGATCTGGATCGGCAGGTTCGGGTAGCGCTTGGCAATGGCGGTAACCACTTCGCCGTTGACCGGCTGGCCTTCGAAGGCACCGTTCAGATCGACCAGATGCAGACGGCGGCAGCCACCTTCAACCCATTTGGCGGCCATGCTCACCGGGTCGTCGGAGAATACGGTGGAATCTTCCATGCGGCCTTGGCGCAGACGTACGCAAGCACCGTCCTTGAGATCGATAGCGGGGATAATCAGCATCTGGAAAACCTGTCTATTCGGTAAACAGTGAGCCCGGGAAGTCAGTTCTTCTCGAGCGACCACAGGTCGCTCTCGATGCTCTCGAAGCGCTCTTTGAGATGCGCCTGAACATCGAAAATCGCCCTGTTGTAGTAATGCGGCGCAATTTCCTTGCTGAACAGCTCCAGCACCTCGGCCACCTCGAACGAACCCAATTGCAATTCGAAGCGGTCTTCGAGAAAGCGCTTGAGGGTGCTCAGCGCCTCACGCTCCTGCTCAGGGGTGAGGGTGATCGTGGGGGCCTTGTTACCGGAGCGGCTCATTACCAGCGCCCATCCCAGCCAGCGAAGTTCTGCAGCAATTGCAGGCCATGGGTATGGCTCTTCTCCGGGTGGAACTGGGTGGCGAAGCGCGAGCCTTCGGCCAGTGCGGCAGCGAAATCGACACCGTAGTGGCCGCGACCGACCACCTGGGACGGCTTGCCGGACTCGATGTAGTAGCTGTGCACGAAGTAGAAGCGCGCCTGGTCGGGAATGTCGTGCCAGAGCGGGTGGTCGATGCTCTGGCTGACCTGGTTCCAGCCCATGTGCGGCACTTTCAAGTGCTCGCCGTCTTCATGCAGGTCCTTGCCGAAGAAGCGCACCTTGCCGGGGAACAGGCCGATGCCGTCGACACCGTCGTTCTCTTCGCTGTGGTCCAGCAGGGCCTGCATGCCGACGCAGATGCCGAGGAACGGACGGTCCTGGCTGACTTCCCGAACCAGGGCGTCGAAGCCCAGGCGGCGGATTTCAGCCATGCAATCGCGCATCGCGCCGACGCCGGGGAACACCACGCGATCGGCTTCGCGAATCACCGCGGCATCGCTGGTGATCAGCACCTTGCCGGCGCCCACGTGCTCCAGGGCCTTGGACACCGAGTGCAGGTTGCCCATGCCATAGTCGATAACGGCAACGGTCTGCATCAGAGGCAACCCTTGGTCGAAGGCATCTGCCCGGCCATGCGATCGTCCAGTTCAACGGCCATGCGCAGCGCGCGGCCGAAAGCCTTGAACACGGTTTCGATCTGGTGGTGGGTGTTGTGCCCGCGCAGGTTGTCGATGTGCAGGGTGACGTTGGCGTGGTTGACGAAGCCCTGGAAGAACTCCTGGAACAGGTCCACGTCGAAGTTGCCGACGCTCGCGCGGGTGTACGGCACGTGCATCTGCAGGCCCGGACGGCCGGAGAAATCGATGACCACCCGCGACAGCGCTTCGTCCAGCGGGACATAGGCGTGGCCGTAGCGACGGATGCCTTTCTTGTCACCGATGGCCTTGTTGAAAGCCTGGCCGAGGGTGATGCCGACGTCCTCGACGGTATGGTGATCGTCGATATGCAGGTCGCCCTTGCACTCGATGTCCAGGTCGATCAGCCCGTGTCGGGCGATCTGATCCAGCATGTGCTCGAGAAAAGGCACGCCGATATCGAATCGGGCCTTACCAGTGCCATCCAGGTTTATCGAGGCTTTGATCTGGGTTTCCAGAGTATCGCGCTCGACGGATGCCTTACGTTCGACCATCACCAGCTCCGCAAAATCATTAGGCGAAAAAGGCGGTCATTATAGGCCCAGAACGTCGCATCTTGAAACGAAGATGACGTGTGGTGGTGGGGTTTGATGCCCGATTTTCGGGCCATCGCGAGCGAGCTCGCTCCTACGGAGGACATTTGCGCGTCCTGAGCCGATTGTAGGAGCGAGCTCGTCGGGGCGCCGAACCGTCGCGAAGGGCCGCAAAGCGGCCCCGAGTTACCTGAATCAGTGGAACAGTACGGCGGTCTTCTGCAAGGTCGCCCACACACCCCACGCCAGCGGAATCCCCACCGCCAGCCACGCCGCGATCACCAGGGGCTTGCTGCCCGGCGAGGCATGCCATTCGAGGACGGTGCTGTTGTCAGCGCCCTTGTCGTGGCCCAGCGCCTGCTCGGCAGCCAGTTGCGCGTCGGTCATGAAGTACTTGTCCGCCACCGGACGCACCAGCGCGTTGCAGAGGAAACCCAGCACCAGCAGGCCGGCGAGGATGTACAGGGTGATGTCATAGGCCGCGGCCCGTTCCACGCCGATCCTCAACTGGTACTCGCGCAGGTAGTTGACCAGCACCGGACCGAGCACGCCCGCCGCCGCCCAGGCGGTCAGCAGCCGGCCGTGGATCGCGCCGACCATCTGCGTGCCGAACAGGTCGGCCAGGTACGCCGGCACCGTGGCGAAGCCGCCGCCGTACATCGACAGGATGATGCAGAACGCCGCCACGAACAGGGCGATGTTGCCCAGGTGGCCCATGTTCGGCACCAGCGAATACAGGGCGAAGCCCAGCGCGAAGAAGGCGAAATAGGTGTTCTTGCGACCGATGTAGTCGGAGAACGACGCCCAGAAGAAGCGCCCACCGATGTTGAACAGGCTGAGCAAGCCGGTGAAGCCGGCAGCGATCGCGGCGATCTGGCCCAGTTGGGTGGCGTCCAGCTCGCTGAACGTCAGGTTGTTGCCCAGCAGCTTGCCGGCGAACACTTCCTGCAACAGCGGCGAAGCCATGCCGAGGATGCCGATACCGGCCGATACGTTCAGGCACAGCACCAGCCAGATCAGCGCAAATTGCGGGGTCTTCCACGCCACGCTGACGTGTACGTGGCGGTGGGTAATCATCGCGTTGCTGGCTTTCTTCGCCGGCGCGACCCAGCCTTCCGGTTTCCAGCCGGTAGGCGGCACGCGGTACGACAAGGCGCCGCCGATCATAAAGATGAAGTAGATCACCGCCATCACCACGAAACTCTGCCAGACGCCGACGCCTTCAGGGCTGGCGAAGTGGTTCATCAGGGCCGCGGCCAGCGGCGCGCCGACCATCGCACCGCCGCCGAAGCCCATGATCGCCATGCCGGTGGCCATGCCGCGTTTGTCCGGGAACCACTTGATCAGGGTCGAAACCGGCGAGATGTAGCCCAGCCCCAGACCGATACCACCGATCACCCCCGAGCCCAGCCACATCAGCCAGATCTGATGGGTGTAGACCCCGAACGCGGAAATCAGCAGGCCGCCGCACCAGCACAGCGCCGACACCACACCGGCCTTGCGCGGCCCGGCATGTTCCAGCCAACCGCCCCAGATCGCCGCCGAGCAGCCGAGGAAAATGAAGAACAGGGTGTAGATCCAGCCGAGCATGGAGATCGGCCAGTCGCAGGTGGAAGACACCATCTGCGCGAAGAAGCCCATGTCCGGCGCGCAAGCCACCGGGGCGCTGATGCCGATCGCCTTGGACAGCGGCAGCCAGAACACCGAGAAGCCGTAGGCCATGCCGATGCAGAGGTGGATTGCCAGGGCGGCCGGTGGAACCAGCCAACGATTGAAGCCGGGTCGAGCGACGATGCGCTCCTTGGAAAGGAAGCCGGGCGTGCCGCCCACGGCCCCCGCGGTGATGCTGCTCATTATTATTGCCCTCGTGGATAGGTATGGCTCGCGGGCCGAACCGGACACCCCTCGACTTTGGCGCACGCAGGCAACGAGTCGTTTTTTGAGGGCAGCCGGCCTCGTCGCGACAATCCGTCGCAGCAAGACCCGGGAACTCCAAAAGAGTAGCATTTAGCCGGCTAACTATTATCAAACTGATATCGCGTTTTTCGCCTCAACTGGCACTTTTCACCGACAAGCGCCGTCGAAATCTCCTCACCGCAGACCAATCGCAGTGGCGAAGTCCGCAGGGCTATACTCTGCGGCTGAATTTTCAGACATCGGACTACAAGGACTCGCCCATGAAAGCGTTTGGCAAAATCCTGGGACTGGTGGTTCTCGGGCTGTTGCTGATCGTGGTGGCCGGCGGCTTCGCCCTGACCCACCTCTTCGATCCCAACGACTACAAAGACGAGATCCGCCAACTGGCTCGCGACAAGGCTCATGTCGAGCTGACCCTCAATGGCGACATCGGCTGGAGCCTGTTCCCCTGGCTTGGCCTGGAGCTGCACGAGGCGAGCATTGCCACGCTGAACAAGCCCACCGAACCCTTCGCCGACCTGCAGATGCTCGGCCTGTCGGTGCGCGTTCTGCCACTGCTGCGCCGCGAAGTGCAGATGAGCGATGTGCGTGTGGAAGGGCTGAACCTGAGCCTGGTCCGCGATGAAAACGGCCACGGCAACTGGGAAGATATCGGCAAGCCGCTGCCCGCCAACGCCCCGGCCGCGACCGCAGAAACGGCACCTGCCACCACGGCGCCGGCGCAGACCGAGAGCAAACCGGTCGCCAGCGAACGCCCGGTGAAACTGGATATCGACAGCCTCACCGTGAACAACGCCCGGGTGCAATACAGCGACGCCCGCAGCGGCCAGAGCTTCAGCGCCGAAAGCATCCAGTTGAGCACCGAGGCCATTCATGAAGGGATCAACATCCCGCTGAAAATGACCGCCTTCCTCAGTTCCGGCCAGCCGGTACTGCGCGCCCGCATCGAACTCGCCGGCGAAGGACGCTTCGACCGCGCCCTCAAGCGCTACCAGTTCGAAGACATGAAGCTCACCGGCGAACTGTCCGGCGAACCACTGAAACAAAAGAGCGTGACCTTCTCCGCGCAAGGCCAGTTGCTCGCCGACCTGGCGGCCAACGTCGCCGAATGGAATGGCCTGAAGCTCTCCGCCAACCAGCTCCGCGCCCTCGGCGAACTGAGCGTGCGCGAGCTGGATAAAGAGCCGAAGATCAGCGGCGGCCTGTCCATCGCCCAGCTCGACCTGCGCAAGTTCCTCGACAGCGTCGGCGTCGAGCTGCCGGCAATGAACGACCCGACCACCCTGACCAGCTTCGAACTGGTCGGCCACCTGCAAGGCAGCAAGAACAGCCTGGCCCTGGAAGACCTGGCGATGAAGCTCGACGCCAGCACCTTCACCGGCCGCCTGGCCGTGGAGGACTTCGCCAAGAAAGCCCTGCGCATCCAGTTGAAGAACGACACGTTCAACGCCGACCGCTACCTGCTGGCCAAGAGCGAAGCGGCCGCCAGCGCCACCGCCGCACGCCAGGCCGAGGTCAAGGGCAACGAAGTCAGCGCCCTCGCCGGCTCCGGCACCACGCCGCTGCCCGACGCACCGACCCAGGTTGCCTGGAGCAGCGACAAGCTGCTGCCGGTGGACCGCCTGCGCGAACTGGACCTGCAAGCCAGCCTGAACTTCGGCGAGCTGACCCTGAACAAGCTGCCGATCCAGGACGCCGAACTCAAGGCCAATGGCCAGGGCGGGCTCATCACCCTCGAAACCCTGCGCGGCGGCCTCTACAACGGTGACTTCGAAACCCACGGCACCCTCGACGTGCGTCCACAGGTGCCGCAGATCGGCCTGACCAGCAAGATCAACCGCGTGCCGGTGGAACACTTCATCAAGCACGACGGCGACAACCCGCCGGTCAAGGGCCTGCTCAGCCTCAACAGCGACCTGACCGCCAGCGGCAACAGCCAGAAGGGCCTGATCGACACCCTCAACGGCAACGCCAGCTTCGTTATCAACAACGGCGTGCTGGTCGATGCCAACCTCGAACAGCAGCTCTGCCAAGGCATCGCCACGCTCAACCGCAAAACCCTGAGCGGCGAGCCCCGCGGCAAGGACACGCCATTCCAGGAGCTCAAAGGCAACCTGACGCTGCGTAACGGCGTGGCCAGCAACCCGGACCTGAAAATCCGCATCCCCGGCCTGACCGTCAACGGCAACGGCGACCTCGACCTGCGCGTGCTGGGCATGGACTACCGCATTGGCGTCATCGTGGAAGGCGACAAGCGCGATATGCCGGACCCGGCCTGCCAGGTCAACGAACGCTTCGCCGGCCTGGAATTCCCGCTGCGCTGCCGTGGTCCGCTGGAACTCGGCGCCCGCGCCTGCCGCGTGGACAAGGATGGCGTCGGCAAGCTGGCCGGCCAGGTGCTGGGCAACCGCATCAACGAAAAACTCAATGAAAAACTCGACGAGAAGCTTGGCGACAAGGTCAGTCCCGAGCTGAAAGACGCACTCAAAGGCCTGTTCAAACGATGAACCCCGAGCAGTTTTCCAGCGCCGTGCTGGATTGGTACGACCGCCATGGTCGCCACGACCTGCCCTGGCAACAGGGCATCAACCCGTACCGGGTATGGGTCTCCGAGATCATGTTGCAACAGACCCAGGTCAGCACCGTGCTCAATTACTTCAGCCGCTTCATGGACGCCCTGCCGGACGTCCAGGCCCTGGCCGCGGCGCCCGAGGACGAAGTGCTGCACTTGTGGACGGGGCTGGGCTACTACACCCGCGCCCGCAACCTGCAGAAGACCGCCCGGATCGTCGTCGAGCAGTACGGCGGCGAATTCCCGCGTGACGTGGAAAAACTCACCGATCTGCCGGGCATCGGCCTGTCCACTGCCGGCGCCATCGCCAGCATCAGCATGGGCCTGCGCGCGCCGATCCTCGACGGCAACGTCAAGCGCGTGCTGGCCCGCTACACCGCGCAAGAGGGTTATCCCGGCGAGCCGAAGGTGGCCAAGGCGCTGTGGGCCACTGCCGAGCGCTTCACCCCGCATGCGCGAGTCAACCACTACACCCAGGCGATGATGGACCTCGGCGCCACCCTCTGCACCCGCAGCAAGCCCAGTTGTCTGCTGTGCCCGCTGGAGCGTGGTTGCGAAGCGCACATGCTCGGCCAGGAGATCCGCTACCCGCTGCCCAAGCCGCGCAAGGCCCTGCCACAAAAGCGCACGCTGATGCCGATGCTCGCCAACGACGAGGGCGCCATCCTGCTTTACCGAAGGCCCTCCAGCGGGCTGTGGGGCGGTTTGTGGAGCTTGCCGGAGCTGGACGACCTGGACGACCTCGAACACCTGGCCGACCAGCACCAACTCAACATCGAAACCCGCCACGCACTCAGCGGCCTGACCCACACCTTCAGCCATTTCCAGTTGGCCATCGAGCCGTGGCTGGTACGCGTCGGCCAACAGGGCTCGCACGTGGCCGAGGCCGACTGGCTCTGGTATAACCTCGCCACCCCGCCGCGCCTGGGCCTCGCTGCCCCAGTCAAGAAGCTGCTCAAACGCGCGGCCGACGTATTGATTGCAGGAGAGTCGTCATGACCCGCACCGTAATGTGCCGCAAGTACCACGAAGAATTGCCGGGCCTCGAGCGCCCACCGTACCCGGGCCCGAAAGGCCAGGACATCTACGAGCACATCTCGCAGAAGGCCTGGGCCGATTGGCAGAAGCACCAGACCCTGCTCATCAACGAGAAACGCCTGAACATGATGAACGGCGAAGACCGCAAGTTCATCCAGGGCGAGATGGACAAGTTCTTCTCTGGCGAGGAGTACGCAAAGGCCGAAGGCTACGTTCCACCGGCCGAATGACCCCGTAAAACGTAAGCGTCGGTATTAATTGAATAAATTTTTCAAAATTTTGTTGACGCAATCCTGAAAAAGCCTTTTAATGCGCCCCGTTGCCCAGATAGCTCAGTCGGTAGAGCAGAGGATTGAAAATCCTCGTGTCGGCGGTTCGACTCCGTCTCTGGGCACCAAGACAACGTAAAAACCCCTGAATCGAAAGATTCAGGGGTTTTTTGTTTGTGCTCGAAAAAGCGCACGTCCACGACACGCGAAAAACGCTACAAACCGCTGGCGCATTGACCGACGTCAATATGCCATCACCCGGAATATGTAAGGTGGCAGGTGGACATTCGAAGGAACAGAAGGCCCCTCCCATGAGTGAAGAATCCCCCGCCCTCCCGCTTCCAGAGCCGTTATCCGGGGCAGGCCAGCATCAGACCACGCCACACAAAGCCAATACCTCTCGCCCGCATCGCCGCCCTCGCAAGCCCGCCCCGATCGTCGAAACCGACATCGCTGCGGACACCCCGGCCGCCCTCGAAGTCGCTACCGCCCCGCACGGCACCAGTGAAGACAGTTCGTCGGCCAAGCTTCCGCACACCTATCCGTACAGCACCCGCATGCGCCGCGCCGAATACGACAAGGCCAAGCACTCGCTGCAGATCGAACTACTGAAAGTTCAGAACTGGGTCAGGGAAACCGGCCAGCGCGTCGTCGTCCTGTTCGAAGGCCGCGATGCCGCGGGCAAGGGCGGGACCATCAAGCGCTTCATGGAACACCTGAACCCACGCGGCGCGCGGATCGTCGCCCTGGAAAAACCCTCCGAGCAGGAAAAGGGCCAGTGGTATTTCCAGCGCTACATCCAGCACCTGCCGACCTCGGGTGAAATGGTCTTCTTCGACCGCTCCTGGTACAACCGCGCCGGCGTCGAGCGGGTCATGGATTTCTGCACCCCGCTGCAGTACCTGGAATTCATGCGCCAGGCGCCAGAGCTGGAGCGCATGCTGTGCAACAGCGGCATCCTGTTGTTCAAGTACTGGTTCTCGGTAAACCGCGAGGAGCAACTGCGCCGCTTCATTTCCCGTCGCGACGACCCGCTCAAGCACTGGAAACTGTCGCCCATCGACATCAAGTCGCTGGACAAGTGGGGGGAGTACACGGCGGCCAAGGAAGCCATGTTCTTCCACACCGACACCGCCGATGCGCCGTGGACCGTGATCAAGTCGGACGACAAGAAGCGCGCGCGGATCAACTGCATCCGCCACTTCCTCAACGCCCTCGACTATCCGGGCAAGGACTTCCGCGTCGCCCACGAACCCGATCCGCTGCTGGTGGGCCGTGCCTCGCGGGAGCAGGAAGAAGACCTGCGCGACGAAGAAGACACCCAACTGCAAAGCCGGGTCAGCTCGCTGCTGCTGCCGGGCTGACGCCTCAGAAGTTGGCAATGGCGCTGCAATACTCGGCCTTGGTGGCTTTCACCGGCTCCGGCGTAGCGCCATCGATCCGCGTGAAGTCCACCCCGCAGCCGCGATAACCACGCAGCTCCAGCTCGTAATCGGCACCGGCCTGCGGAGTGAAGGTGAACATGCCCAGGCACGTACTCTTCTGGTCATAACTCACCGCCCGGCCGCCATCGAGGAAGGTCAGGGTCAGCGGCTTGCCCGCGGCCACACGCACCTCGCTGGTGGCCCACCCCGCCGGCACTGGCTTGCCAGCAGGCATGCCGAGTTTCTCATTGTTGCGCTGGGCGAAGGTTTCGTTCGGCACGATGATCACACCCGCACCGGGGCTGTACCAATCCACACACGCAAGGCCCGGCACACCGCGCACCATCCCGTCAGACATCACCCGCAGACGCGCCGTCTCGCCACTGGCAGGCGAAGCAAACTGCGTGTTGAAGGATTTGACTGCGGCAATGTTGCCGCAGCCGCTCAAGACGGTGGCGGCGAGGCTAAGCACAACGATGGTTTTCATGCGGGATTCCCTTCCTGTTTGTCCGATAACCCGCCTGTGACACTGCTTCGCGGCTTGGGTTTCCCGGTCAACTGCGATTCAATACGCGGAATTTGACTGACTTCGCACAAAGGAACACCGATGGCCTCTAACACCAAGCAACAGAAACGCGCCAAACGCGCCGCCAGCAAAGCCCGCGAAAACCGCATGGTGCGTAGCGGCCAGGCGGTGAAGAGCGGCGGCGAGGGGTCCAGCGCCAGCGTCGAGCAGGTGTTCAAGAAGGCCATGGACTCGGGCAGCTACACCGCCATGTTCGAAAAAATGAAAACGGCGCAGGACACCAGCCTGGAAGCGATGATCGCCGTGTTCATGGTCGACCCGCTGCTGACCCTGGTGCTCAAGGGCCACAAGGAAGACGACGCCAGCGACTACATCTGCAAAGTCTTCTGTGCGTATCGCAACTGGCTGGATGGCACCGAGGAAGAAGTGGCCATGGCGTGGCTGGAAAGTGATGAGTTCCAGGACGCGTATGTGGCGGCCTCGGAGATGGTGTCGAAGCAGAAGAAGTTCGGCTGACGAAACCGCCCGCCCCACCACCGCTCGCGCCAGATTCGGCAATAAGGAACTCCTCCATGGCCTCCAACACCAAACAGCAAAAACGCGCCAAACGTGCGGCCACCAAGGCCAAGCAAAACCGCGTCACACGCAACAATGTCTCGAAGAACAAGGATTCCGCCCCGCCCTCGGTAGACGAGTTTTTCGAGACGGCCATGGGCGCCGGCCTCTACGACGAATTGTTCGAGGGGATGAAGGAGGCTCAGGCAACCAGCCTGACCGAGATGTGCAGCGTATTCCTTGCGGACTCGCTGCTCTCGTTGGTGGTCACCACCTACGGCGAGGACGCTGCGGCGGATTACATCTATGGCGTGCTCTGCGCCTATCGCGACTGGCTGGACGAGGCGGATCAGGATACGGCCACCGCCTGGATCCAGAGCCCGGAGTTCGTTGAAGCGTACGAGCAGGCGGCGAAGCAGATAGAGGCTGAGGTGGCTGGCGAGCAGTGAAGAGGCCCGTCAGTTAAAACTATGGGGCCTCATCGCGAGCAAGCTCGCTCCTACACGGAACCTGTAGGAGCGAGCTTGCTCGCGATGGGCTCAACGGGGTTTTTACTTACCCGCAGTCAGCGCGTTATAGCTGGTCATCAAATTCCGGTAATCCGGAATGTGATTCGAGCAAAGCGTCGCCAGCCCTTCGACATCGTTGCGCCAGTCGCGGTGCAGCTCACAGGCCACGCCGAACCAGGTCATCAACTGCGCGCCCGCCGAACTCACACGGTTCAAAGCGGCATCGCGAGTCATCTCGTTGAAGGTGCCGGAAGCATCGGTCACCACGAACACTTCAAATTCTTCTTCCAGGGCCGACAGTGCCGGGAACGCCACACACACCTCGGTTACCACACCCGCAATGATCAGTTGCTTCTTGCCGGTGGCCTTCACCGCTTTCACGAAGTCCTCGTTGTCCCAGGCGTTGATCTGGCCAGGGCGAGCGATGTACGGAGCATCCGGGAACAGTTCTTTCAGTTCCGGCACCAGCGGGCCGTTGGGGCCTTGCTCGAAGCTTGTGGTGAGGATGGTCGGCAGGTTGAAGAACTTGGCCAGATCCGCC
The DNA here is from genome assembly GCF_025466035.1 of Pseudomonas sp. 20P_3.2_Bac5. Taxonomy (NCBI): domain Bacteria; kingdom Pseudomonadati; phylum Pseudomonadota; class Gammaproteobacteria; order Pseudomonadales; family Pseudomonadaceae; genus Pseudomonas; species Pseudomonas sp. 20P_3.2_Bac5. The sequence goes on from NZ_JANLOA010000016.1 coordinate 88,642, forward strand.
AGGGCCAGAACGTTGTTCTTGAAACGGTCAGGCTCGATATCGCGCACCAGGGACAGCAGGCCAGCCTGGTGGTCCACCAGCAGGACAGCAGCGTCGTCTTTGTTCAGGCGGTTGTATTTGAATGCAGTCATGGTCGTTGCTCCTAAAGGTTCTGATCTTCGTAAGGGGGGGTGTTTCGCGTTGATGGGAGAAGATTAAATTCAGAACCTTTGGCGCGGTAGCTAGTGAAAACTGGCTTTAGCGTTCCTCAAATAGAACGAAGACCACTGTAGTTTTTCAGGGCAATAAAAAAGGCCGCATTGCGCGGCCTTCTTTCACTTCAACAACTTCAGTTATCCAGCACCAACGCCCCAGCCTTCTCGGCCTTGCGCTTGCGTGCCACCAGCAGGCCCGCCGCAACCACGGCAATGCTCAGCAGAGCGGTGGAGATCACTTCTGCCCGATGATCCGGACGGATCAGCATCAGGGTCAGTACACCAACGATGAAGAAGATGGTCGCCCAGGTCAGCACCGGGAACGCCCACATCTTGAAGTCGATTTTCTCGCCACGCGCCATGCGCTGACGGCGCATGCGCAGTTGCGACACGGCAATCACCAGGTACACCAGCAGCGCGATCGCGCCCGAGCTGGCCAGCAGGAATTCGAACACCTGCGCCGGGGCCACATAGTTGGCAAACACGGTCAGGAACGCCGCCGCGGTCGACAGCAGCACCGCGTAGTGCGGCGTGCCGCTGGCGGTGGTGCGCTGGGCCATGGCCGGCGCGTCACCGCGCTTGCTCAGGGAGAACAGCATGCGCGACGAGGTGTACAGCGCCGAGTTCAGGCAACTGGTCACGGCGATCAGCACGACGATGTCGACGATCAACTTGGCGTGCGGCACGCCCATCAGTTGCAGCACGGTCTGGTACGAACCGACTTCGGCCAGTTCGCCCGAATTCCACGGCACCAGGGCCACGACGATGAAGATCGACACGAGGTAGAACAGGAAGATCCGCCAGATCACCGAGTTGGTCGCCTTGCTGATCTGCCGGCCCGGGTCTTTCGATTCGGCGGCGGCGATGGTGACGATTTCGGTGCCCATGAACGAGAACATGGTGGTCAGCATCGCGCCCAGCACGGCGCCGAGGCCGTTAGGCATGAAGCCCTGGGTGTCGAACAGGTGGCTGACGCCGCTGACCTGGCTGTGGGGCATGAAGCCGAAGATCGCCGCCAGGCCGAGAATGATGAAGCCGATGATCGCCACGACCTTGAGCAGGGCGAACCAGAACTCGAATTCACCGTAGTTCTTCACGCTGAACAGGTTGGTCGCGGTCAGCAACAGGGTGATGACCAGGGTGAAGGCCCAGATCGCCACGTCGGGGAACCAGGCATTAAGGATGGTTGCGGCGGCGTTGGCCTCAAGCGGGATGACCAGCACCCAGAACCACCAGTACAACCAGCCGATGGTGAAGCCGGCCCAGTGACCGATGGCACGGTCGGCATAGGTGGAGAAAGAACCTGTATCCGGCGAGGCCACGGCCATTTCGCCGAGCATGCGCATCACCAGCACGACCAGCGTGCCCGCGGCGGCGTAAGCCAGCAGCACGGCAGGACCGGCGGCGGCGATAGCGTGGCCGGAGCCGACGAACAGACCGGCGCCGATCACGCCTGCGATGGACAGCATGGTCACATGCCGTTGCTTGAGCCCCTGAGCGAGGTCATTGGAATTGTGCGTACCGCTCATAAAACTACCTTTGCAAAGAATGGGGGATCTTCCCGCGTTTTGGAGCCGCAATGCCCTCGTGAGGCGCCCTGCGGTTCGTGGCAGCTTGATAGCAATCAGCGGGCCAGCTTGATGACCGCCCATTCCGAAACACTCTGTAACCACGATTCATAAGGCTTGCGGCGCTTTCAGCCAGTCACTGGCCGGAAGGTCGCCAAAGATGCCCGACTTTGCGTGATTACTGAAATACCCACTTACAATTAGAAATGGGTGCGCCATAACCAATCACAGGTAACACCTTTGCAAAATCACAGCGCAAAAAAGGTGCAACCAAAAAGCGCAACCAGACCTCCAGCCAGGTGTTACCAACCATCGCCGCGACCAAATACGGCTTTCCAGCAGCGGCCAAAACTGGCACCATCGCGCCTTTTTTCATCATGGCTCCGGCCCCGCGAAGCGAAACGGCGGACAGCAGCGCGACAGTCCACTGCAGCGATGCGACACCCGCCTTTCCCATGGCCGACCACCCTGCTCGACCTTGTTGGCTGTGATCCGGGCGCTATGCTAGCGTGGCGCCTCGCCAGGAAGGCCGCCAACAGCAGAACGCACCGAATCAATGAGGACCGCACATGGCCCAGGCCACGCCCGCACTGGAAATCCGCAACCTGCATAAACGCTACGGCGACCAGGAAATTCTCAAGGGCATTTCCCTCACCGCCCGCGACGGCGACGTGATCTCCATCCTCGGCTCCTCCGGTTCCGGCAAGTCCACCCTGCTGCGCTGCATCAACCTGCTGGAAAACCCGCACCAAGGCGAAATCCTGGTGGCAGGCGAGTCGCTCAAGCTCAAGTCCGCGCGCAACGGCGAACTGGTGGCTGCCGACAACAAGCAGATCAACCGCCTGCGCAGCGAAATCGGCTTCGTCTTCCAGAACTTCAACCTGTGGCCGCACATGAGCATCCTCGACAACATCATCGAGGCCCCTCGTCGCGTGCTCGGCCAGAGCAAGGCCGAGGCCATCGAGCACGCCGAAGCGCTGCTCGACAAGGTCGGAATCCACAACAAGCGCCACAGCTACCCCGCCGAACTCTCGGGCGGCCAGCAACAGCGCGCGGCCATTGCCCGCACCCTGGCCATGAAACCCAAGGTCATCCTGTTCGACGAACCCACCTCCGCCCTGGACCCGGAAATGGTCCAGGAAGTACTCAGCGTCATCCGGGCCCTGGCCGATGAAGGCCGGACCATGCTCCTGGTGACCCACGAAATGGGCTTTGCCCGCCAGGTGTCCAGTGAAGTCGTCTTCCTTCACCAGGGCCTGATCGAAGAGCAGGGATCGCCGCAGCAGGTTTTCGAAAACCCGACCTCGGCGCGTTGTAAGCAATTCATGTCCAGCAACCGCTAACGGAGCAACACGCATGCAGAACTACAAGAAATTCCTCCTGGCCGCTGCCGCCACGCTGGTGTTCTCGGCCAATGCCATGGCCGCCGAAAAACTGAAGATGGGCATCGAAGCGGCCTACCCGCCGTTCAACAGCAAGGACGCCAGCGGCCAGGTCGTCGGCTTCGACAAAGACATCGGCGACGCCCTGTGCGCCAAGCTGAAAGTCGAGTGCGAAGTGGTCACCTCCGACTGGGACGGCATCATTCCGTCGCTGCTGGCCAAGAAGTACGACTTCATCGTCTCCTCGCTGTCGATCACCGACGAGCGCAAGCAGGCCGTTGATTTCACCGACCGCTACTACTCCAACAAGCTGCAGTTCATCGCGCCGAAAAACGTCGACTTCAAAACCGACAAGTCCTACCTGAAGGGCAAGACCATCGGCACCCAGCGCGCCACCCTGTCCGGCACCTGGCTGGAAGACACCTACGGCAGCGACATCACCCTGAAGCTGTACGACACCCAGGAAAACGCCTACCTCGACCTGACCTCCGGCCGCGTCGACGCGCTGCTGGCTGACAAGTACGTGAACTACGACTGGCTGAAATCCGATGCCGGCAAGAACTACGAGTTCAAGGGCGAGCCCGTGGTGGAAAGCGACGAAATCGGCATCGCCGTACGCAAAGGTGACCCGCTGCGCGAGAAGCTGAACGCCGCGCTGAAAGAAATCATCGCCGACGGCACGTACAAGAAGATCAACGACAAGTACTTCCCGTTCAGCATCTATTGATTCGCCCCGACCGGTACCGCCTTGCGCGGTGCCGGTCCCTTGAACACTCCTGCCCATGAATATTGATCTACACGGATTCGGCCCGGCACTCGCGGCCGGCACGCTGGTGACCGTCAAACTGGCGCTCTCGGCCCTTTGCCTGGGCCTGGTGCTCGGCCTGCTCGGCGCCTTGGCCAAGACCTCGCCGTTCAAACCCCTGCGCTGGCTCGGCGGCACCTACTCGACCATCGTGCGCGGCGTGCCAGAACTGCTCTGGGTGCTTTTCATCTATTTCGGCTCCGTCGCCCTGATGAGCCAACTGGGCGACCTGCTCGGCCTGCCCGGCCTGGAACTCAGCGCCTTCGCCGCCGGGGTCATCGCCCTCGGCCTGTGCTTCGGCGCCTACGCCACGGAAGTGTTCCGCGGCGCGCTGCTGGCGATCCCCAAGGGACACCGTGAAGCGGGCATGGCCCTCGGCCTGTCGAAAGGGCGCATTTTCTCTCGGCTGATCCTGCCGCAGATGTGGCGCATCGCCCTGCCCGGCCTGGGCAACCTGTTCATGATCCTGATGAAAGACACCGCGCTGGTCTCGGTGATCGGCCTGGAAGAAATCATGCGTCAGGCGCAGAACGGCGTAACCACCAGCAAGGAACCGTTCACCTTCTACCTGGTGGCGGCCTTCATCTACCTCGGCCTGACCGTCCTTGCGATGACAGGCATGCACTTCATGGAAAAACGCGCCGCACGCGGCTTCGCGAGGGCCAACTCATGAATTGGGAAGTCATCATCAAGTGGCTGCCACGCCTGGCCCAAGGCGCCACGCTCACCCTTGAGCTGCTGGCCATCGCCGTCATCCTCGGCCTGATCATCGCCATTCCGCTGGGCATCGCCCGTTCGTCGCGGCACTGGTACGTGCGCGCCCTGCCTTACGGCTACATCTTCTTCTTCCGTGGGACGCCGCTGCTGGTGCAACTGTTCCTGGTCTACTACGGCCTGGCGCAGTTCGAGGCGGTCAAGGCCAGCGCGCTGTGGCCGTACCTGCGCGACCCGTTCTGGTGTACCGCGCTGACCATGACCCTGCACACCGCCGCCTACATCGCCGAGATTTTGCGCGGCTCGCTGCAGGCCATCCCGCGGGGCGAAATCGAAGCGGCGCGGGCGCTGGGCATGTCCCGCGCCACCGCCATGCTCCACATCATGCTGCCGCGCGCCGCGCGCATCGGCCTGCCGGCGTACAGCAACGAAGTGATCCTGATGCTCAAGGCCAGCGCCCTGGCCAGCACCGTCACCCTGCTCGACATCACCGGCATGGCCCGCACCATCATCGCCCGGACCTACATGCCGGTAGAGATCTTCTTCGCCGCGGGCGTGTTCTACCTGGTCATCTCCTTCGTGCTGGTGCAAGGCTTCAAAGGGCTGGAACGCTGGTTGCGGGTGGACGCCGCACAAGGCCGCTGACGCCATCGCTGGCAAGCTCGCTCCCACTCCACTGTAGGAGCGAGCTTGCTCGCGAACACCCCCAAACCGCCGCCCCACCACCAGGCCACCCCCATGTCCCACCTGGAAAACGACCACCTCCTCCCCCGCTTCCAGGCCCTGGACCACTTCCTCCGCCAGCACCACGCCCTCTGGCACCCGCGCCCCTTCACCACCCGGCACCTGCCGTGGGAAACCTCCCACCCGCAGCTCGCCGAATGGCTACGCACCCGCACCCTCGAACAGGCCGAATCCGCCCACAACCAGCCCCACACCGTCCCGGCCCCCGCGCCTTATCCACAACTGGCCGCCGAAGCCCAGACGCTGTCCGCCCTCGGCGACTTATCCACAATCGCCCTCAGTCCAGCGCCGCCTCGCCTCAGCACCGACGTCCCCGGCCGCAAATGGCAACAGATCGAAGCCTTCGCCAGCCACCTCGACTTCGCCCGCCGCCCGAGCCACTGGCTTGACTGGTGCGCCGGCAAAGGCCACCTCGGCCGCCGCCTGCTGAACCCGGACCAACACCTCACCTGCCTGGAATACGACCCCGCGCTGGTTGCCGACGGAGAACACCTCAGCCAGCACCACCACCTGCCGGCGAACCACCAACTCCAGGACGTAATGGCCGCAGACGCTGCCGCTCGCCTCCGCGCCGACCACACCCCCGTGGCCCTGCACGCCTGCGGCGATCTCCACGTACGCCTGATGCAACTCGCCAGCGCCGCCGGCTGCCCGCAACTGGCCATCGCCCCGTGCTGCTACAACCGCACCGCCGGCCCGCACTACCAGCCGTTATCCACAGCCGCCCGCGCCTCCGCCTTGCAACTCGACCTCGACGACCTCGGCCTGCCCCTGAGCGAAACCGTCACCGCCGGCAGCCGCGTCCGCCGCCAGCGCGACCAGTCCATGGCCCGCCGCCTCGGTTTCGACGTCCTGCAACGGCAACTGCGCCAAACCGACGACTACCTGCCCACCCCCTCACTGCCCAGCGCCTGGCTACAAAAGCCCTTCGCCGACTACTGCCGCGACCTCGCCGACCTCAAAAGCCTGCCTATAAAGGAAGCACCGGACTGGGACGCACTGGAAGCTGCCGGCTGGAAACGCCTGGCCGAAGTGCGCAACCTCGAACTGCTGCGCAACCTCTTCCGCCGCCCCCTGGAACTCTGGCTCGTCCTCGACCGCGCGCTCTACCTGCGCGAACGGGGCTACAACGTCCGCCTCGGCACCTTCTGCCCCCACCCCCTCACCCCGCGCAACCTCATGCTGCTGGCGGAACAACCTGTGGATAACTCTGTGAGCAACTTCACAACCAAGGTTTGAAAAAAATCCCCCCGCGTCGGATTTTTCCACTTGAGGCTTTACGGATCATCTGCTAAAGGCCAGCAAAAACAGCCATTTGGTCGCGCGACACTGTGACGCGGACGCGTGCTTGCATGGAGTGCAAGGGGTCGATGTGGTTTGTGCATAAGCGTTAAAGCGAATTAGGCGGGAGTGCTTCAGATCAGCTTATCCACAAACCCCGCGCTCCCCTCCCCACCCAAAACCCGTAGGAGCGAGCTTGCTCGCGAAAGCCCGCCCAGCCACCGCAAAACCCGACGACACCGGCATCCAGGTTTCCAAGCGCACAAGCCCCCACAAAACGCCCCGCCAGAAAAGCCAAAAGCCCCGAAATACGGGGCTTTGAACAGGATTGCAAGGAAGTGGTTTACAGATCCAAACCGATCGCTATAATGGCGGCCCTACCGCCGGTATAGCTCAGATGGTAGAGCAACTGACTTGTAATCAGTAGGTCCCGGGTTCGATTCCTGGTGCCGGCACCATATAAGGGTTCAGAGAAGGCTTTTGACATCTCTGGGACCTCCGAAAAACCCGCCTTTTGGCGGGTTTTTTCGTTTTGGGGCAGTATCAAATTCTTGTAGTAGCTCGCGCTAAAAAGGGTAGCCCTGCTGCTGCCCTGATCGCACATGGCTTTGCGAATATGGTCAGGGAACGGACTGCAACTGATTGGCAGTCCTGCATGCCCCGGTCATTAATTTCGCTGCGTCACCAGACTCAGGAGCGCGCGGCATGCCCCCCCCCTAGCGGCAGAGCCCTCATCTCTGGAGGCGGTGATAAAAATAAATCTGTCCCCTTTTTCTTGCCTTTTTCTTGCAGGGGGTTGCTCATCGACCTTGGTGCATAGCAACGACGGTGGGCGTTTTGTCCTGACCGAGGACGCCGTCTACTGGAGTAAAACCAACCTTTTCAACCCTGACCCATGGGTGTTCGGTTTGACCAAGGGCGAGTACATCGCGGTGGGCCATAACGACGAGGGTATCTATTACCGTGGCCCACGAGGCTGCGTGGTCGTACTTCTGAATCCCGATGGAGTGAAATACCTCAAAACAGGTGAACGTCCGGATACAGCTGAACTTGTGTTCGCCTTCGGCCCAAATGGAGAAGGAGGAGTTTTCATCCCGTACGACCCGAGTGATATGCCGTTCTTTTATGTTTATCAGGACTACCGGCGTCACACGGGGGACGAGGAATCGAGAATGCCACTTCGCCCAGAGTCAGCGGTCAATACCTTTAAGGGCGATGCCCCAGCCGGAGAGGTCATTCCCTTCAGGCCCATGGCCGTATAGGTCATTAACGCAAGTGATCCTGGCGGGTTAGTGGACCCTGCCACTGCTGCGGGTGCCAGCATCGCCCCGTACGTCGGCCGCGCGCTCGCCACGCCACTGGTACGTCGCGTCCAGGGTATGCCTCTGCTCCTATACGGAATCAGTGACAAAAATCTGCAAAAAAGGCTGCGCGAGCATATGCGTGAGCACCGCTACACCAAGCCGTCAGCCAAAGTTGACGACAGTTTGGCCGCATCTGAGAAGTAGGTGAATGCGGAAAAGGGGACGGAAAAGTGGATAGATTTATTTTAAAATAACCGAAAATAAATCTGTCCCCTTTTTCTGCCATCAAATTTTCAAAAATATTTCAACGCCAACTAGGCTTGGTAGACTTCATACAACTGAAGGAATGGTTGAAAAAGTATGGATGAACTGGCAAGCATAAATACTATTAGATACAGCATACCAATACATCCACTCCATACATCAATAATAAAATCCAATAAATACTTCGAGACTCTTAAATTCACGAACCCTGTAAGTATCACACCCTCCCTGTCTTCAAGAACATCTTCTGCTTAGAACCAGGAAATTTAGGTTCCCAATCTTTATCTCTAGCATCTCCAACATAGTGATATTCCGTTCCGGATATTATAATCTGAACACCTGTTGCACGTGAAAACACTTTAAGCGCATCAATATAGCGTCCTAGATCAACCCCATGCATTTCATGTTGCTTTGGAGTATCGAAGATGATGAACGATACTTTCCTTCTTTTAGAAAGCTCAAAACACTCCAGAAGCGCCGCATGATACGCAAGAATCACACGGAGCCGAGTACTCCCACCTAACTGAGCTAATCTCTCGTTGCCTAAAATTGGTACGAAATCCCCCTCAAATTTTATATCGCTAGAGACATTATTTGTATCTAGGATATCCATCCACTTAAGCATATTCTCTCTCAGCACACTTCTAAACCTGATGATGAGAGGACTACCTTGCCCAGTTTTTTCTAGCTCTTCCCTTCGGTTAATAGCTTCATCTTGAGCTGATAAAGCTCTAACATAACGATTTGAAATATCTTCGATCGACTCTAAAGATTTTTTATCCTGCTCCAGACCAAATATCCTCGACGTAATTTGGGTAATAGCCTCAACCAGCGCTTTTATATCTGAAGTATTAACCAAAGAATTTCGTCGTTCAGTAAGGCTTTGAGTCTGAGCTACTAACTCACCCCGGCGCAGACTTAATTGCTCACTCCTCCCACGCCCGATCTCAACATTGCGCTCCAGATCTTTTAACTGATCCTTTAAATAAAGTAAATTTTTCCCGTAAGAGTCAGAGCTGAATGAAAACAATTGACAGCCAGGAGAGTTGCAGATCTCCTCAAAAGAAGAAAATACTCTTTTCGCTTCTTCATTCAGGCTCAATGTATTGATTTCGGTTTGAATCTCTGCATGAATTCTTTGAAAGCTGCGGTCGCGCTTTGAGATATCTCCTAGCTCCCGATCTAGAGACCGGATGGTTTCGTTATTCGACCCAATCAGTTCATCAATAGCGTCTGTGGAGGCAGTTTTATCTGCAGTACCGCTTTTTAGCTCTTCAAGCCTTTGGTACAAAGACTTGAGTTCCACATCTATTCCTACCGGATCCATAGATCCGTAGACATCTTTTGCTGACTCATATTCTTTTTTTAGTGCATATACTTGCTTATCACGCTGTTCGAGTTCACGCTTGGCGTCAATCAGTTTCTTCTTCGCATCAAATGCGTTCTTCGGCGCCACGCCCAAAATAATTCGAATAGACTCGGAAAGCTGATCCTTTATAAAGGAAGCACTAGGGCTATAATACTTACGATATCCCTCCTCCTGATCTAAATAATAGATAGGGAGCAAAGCGGAGAAGTACGCCTGTGCTGCTTTTTTTTCATCACTAGAGACCAATGTAGGTATATCGAACCCTAACAACTCAAAAAGATATTTAGAGTAGTCAAGCTCATTTGAAAATTCGTGCTTAACTCCTGCAAAATCGGTTAAAACAACATCTAGTCCCGGTTTAAAATTACGACGCACAACATAGTTAAAATTATTGATTTCAAATTCTAACTCTGCACACAGACAGTTCTCGAGTATGTCATCTCGAAACTTACTTGGGTACCCTAGACAAAAAACTATAGACTTGATAAGGGGGGACTTACCACAGCCATTAGGACCAAAAAGTTGAGTGACATCTTGGCCAAACACCAACGGCTCTGAGCTCCACCCATTATCGCCCTTCGGGAAAATTTGAAGTCTGATAAGCCTCATACAAGCTCCAGGTCCATCTGCTTATTCACACAGATATTTCTATAAGATCTTTGAATTAACGAAAGATTATAGGATAAGTCATCATCATTAGACAAAGCTCTATCAATGACCTTTTGTCCTAGGGTTGTGGCGAGCATTCTATTGTCGTTTTTTCGGATTTCAATCATACCGGATCGTTCGAGAAAGCTAATGGCTTTTACCGTCCGAATCCTTAAAATTGCAGACCAACCTAAATGATTGGAAGACCCTTTGAATCCAACTAATGAGGCTTCGATGGATTCTCCTACCATCTGCCCAATTTCAGTCACAATTGGCTTGCGCCTGTCCTTAGCCAATAGAAGCACGATCATTGAGATGAGAGGCAACTGAAATAATGCCTCATTGCTTAGCTGGTAGTTTTTTTGAGTATCTCTTTCTAAAACTACGATTGAAATTTCGCGCCTGGTTACACTTTCAAAGAATTCATCATAGTTCATGATTTACACCTAACCAGGGCAGATATAAATCCACCGAATAAAAGTGGTGGTGTTAAGTCGTATACCAACCCCAAACTATCCAGATCCACCATCAACTGTTTCAACTTCGGATGAAGCGAACCTAACCTGAAAGATTTGGTGCCATTAAGTGTATCGGCAAGCAAAGCATCAATTTTCGAAGCTATAGAGAGGAGATCAAAATCAGAAAGCTTATTTCTGTTATCTCGAAGCCAAACATCCCACTCAGTTTTGCACCTTGAAGAATACTCAATCTCCTCGTTGCTAGCTCCAGAAGCAAACATAGTCCGTTGGATTACTGACGCTGATTTGATTGCTCTAGCATCACCTCCTTGAATCAAAGAATGATACGCTTCCCTAGATATGCTTAATAAATCAAGCAAGTCATTTATATCAACACTCGCCTTGCTATTAATAGTTGCCTTATCAAAAACAGAAATCACCCCTGAAGTTTTTTTCGACATTAACTCCAACAGATTTACTAGTATCTGCCTTGCCTCATTAAACTCAAGATCAATCTCACTAAATTGGTATATCTTAGTTCGCGCATCGGACTCGAAACTATTGTTTTTATCCTTTATAAACGAAACGTCAGACTCAAACCTAAGTCTAGAAAGCTTCTCAAGTATTTGGGCTTCTGAAAGCTTCGGCTCGGCTAACACAAAGCAATCATTAAAATTATCGACAATAAACCTCAAGTATTTATTACTAACATCATAACACTCTAGGCTTACAGACATTTCCTCGAGGGTTTCATCCAAGTGAGCATTAGTCATAAATACAATTTTTGCACACACGTCCGGAAAGGTTACCGTATGCTGCAATAATTTCCCGGCGAAACTAGCCTTAACATTTTCTGCGGAATGGCTCGCATTTTTTTGGGTTTTAAGTCCAAACACCTCGTTAAGCGTCCAGTTCTTACTTGTTTTAGCGCGAGTTTTAACTTGGAAAAACTCGTATTGCTGCTTACCAGAGACCTTCTTTCCAATCACGAAATCGTCATGGTAATCGCAAAAAATTCTATCAACCTCACCGCCCTCCAAAATCTCTAAGGCGGCGAGCGCGGCAGCTCGTATCTGAGCCCTATATCTTAAGAAGGTATCTCTACCAACTTGTTCGCGAGGCTTTGTTGAGTAAAAATCTTCAGTACTATTCATGAAGTATCTACGAGTCCCTTCTCAGCTGAAATATCTTTCTCAACTTTGGCTAGCGCATTCCATCGGCTAGTTACATATCTTTTGATGACTCCGACATGCGAACAATATTACTGGCCAGTAAGCTGAAATTTTTATTAGATGAGCTGGACCTTTTTCGGCTCCAACCACAAAGCACCGCCTACTGATTAGCTCACCAGTAGTCGAAAAGTTATCATTATGCCATTACACCTGTCTACCGTAAGGATTCCACCTGGCACGGCAGCATACGCGTACCCTAAGCTTGTAAATCTGCGTTCAAGATAGGAATCAAGGATCCACATCACAGGAAGGAACTCCCGAGTTTGATTCCGTTTAAGTCCATAACTAGCTGATTTATTTATGGTTACGGATTGGGGTACGCCAAATTTTCCATTGAATTCCAGTCCCGCGGAAAACCTAGCCCCGCACCTAGGCTCTGTACGAAAAGAGATGTCGCAAACACCGCATAGAACAAGCCAGTGAGACCATGGCGGCATAACTTTTTACGAGCTTGTCGAAGCGTGTCACGATGCGGCGGTTCTCTTTCAGCCAGCCAAACATGCGCTCGATGATGTTGCGCTGTCGGTACTTA